>MHDZ01000066.1:4903-63619 GCA_001805055.1 Nitrospirae bacterium GWC2_57_13 | reverse complement strand
TGGGATAGCTGCTTATAGAGTTTTGGCATAGACACTTAGGATAGCATGGCTACCCCAAGTGTTGCACTTCGCTATAGAACTGGCGCATTAATGTTAAGATTCTAATCCCCATCTGCCTTTGCAAAAATGCCCATAAGTGATTTCGATGCATGATTTAGGTCTTGGCGTTCGTTATATTTATCCCAAACATATTTCCCAAAAACCGCAAGTGGGGCTGCCACCGTACCTACGAATGGTCCCAAAATTGGAGAGAATGCAGCAGCTGCCGTCACCCAAGCTGTAACCGCAGTTTTCGTATGGAGACCATTATACTTCCTCTGGATATCAGCCAATTCATTTTTGTGCTTTGCAATAAGAGAGGCAATTGCGTGTGAGACTTCAGCTGCAATGCGATTAAGATCACTGGCAGTTGCTCCATGTAACTGGTGAAGTTGATTGTCCAGCTCTTTTCGAAAATACTCGTTCTCATTAGCCTCGCGTAACTGTACTAAGTCAGCGATACTTATGTTGCCAAGCCAACTTAAACCAGGGGCGTCAAACGCCCTAATTGTGCGAACAGCCTCTTCGCTCATAATACCACGCTCAATTAGACGACGTTCAGTTGCTCGCGCACACAATTCAAAATAATGCCATTGCTGAGAAATGGCAACCATTGGATTCGCTGAGAGCTCTTCTGCATTTTCCATCAAGTGGTATTGATGTGTGAAACGTTCAGTTATCCCGTTTGTAACGAGTTCCGCTGGAGAGAGTTTTTCAATTTTTTGAATAAAATCTTTGGTTCGCCATTCACGGATATCAGCCACATATTCTGATATCTGAGTCTTTAGTGGTTTTCCAATCACTTCTTGCCCAGGGGCGACGAAGAGATTGTGCTGTTCGATTCCTGACAAATAGTCGGCGGGATTGCGCCTAATGAAAGCGCGTAAATCATCAAAGGACTCAAAATTATGGCCGAGGTAACTTCCAATGACGCCTGCCGTAAGGCCTAAAATGCCTTCAATGGTCTGTCGATCTTGGTCCTGCAGCGACTTCTCCCAACTTTGGAAAACATGGACCGCCGGATACACGATATTAGCATCGATTAAAGGTTTGAGGCGAAGAAGGCTGAATGTTTCTCGTAATAGTAGGACATCTCGAAACCGCTCTTCAGTACGAGGACTTTCAATCCAAGGCAAGATTGGGTCCGGAATTAAGATCGTATCCGCATATAGCAGTACTTTCCTTACAGAGTTAAAATGAGTTTCAGTAAAACGCGATGCACCGCCTAGGACAAACTTTAGCCCGCCAATATGCTTTGCTTGTCGAAATGTGGCTGTTTTCTGCTGCTCGTAAAAAGAGATTATTTCCGGGTAAAACCAATTAAACGCATCAGCAACAGTTACCGCTAGACTATGAGCATCACGGCGGATTCGCTTGTCGAAATCGTCTGTCGAGGGAGCAAATTGAGCGGCTTCTTCACCTGTTGCTCTCTTGAAGAACTCGTTCAAAATTGCAAAAAATTTGCGTTGCGTATCTATAAGTTCTTTCATCGTTCTAATTTTGAATTCAACCAGTGATTGTCTAGCCGTGTCCGGCTAGTAAAACAGGAAAATCCGTTCTTTACTAGCCTGCAAGAATAATGCTCGACTTCAGCGATACGAGAATAGATCGAAGTATTTCAAACGAACAATAACATCATATCATCCGTTAAAACTACAGTAGCACAGATGGCCGTAAGGGGTCAATCACTTTGCTGATGTATGGGAGAAATGTAACTGAATGCACTCGAAGGCTGTTTCAGGTTGAGTTTGATAGGCCAGAAAGTAACGCCGGCACTTGATAGGTGAGCGAACGTTCACTATAATATAACTGCGTGCCGGGCAGGACGGTCAAAGAAGCGAAGAGCCCGCTGGATTTCTGAATACGCCCGTCAATCAATCGCGCTTTTCCGACGGTGTCATACTCGTCCCATTATTTTATGGATGGGCACGGTCCAGCGCGGCCCGGCGAGGGGCTGTAGACCGTGCGTACGCCTGTGCGCAGAGCGTCGGTGTTGCAGCCGTCTTCCCGCGTGAGCAGGACCTTCCCTCACATCACATCTTGTGGCACTTCGAGCATATTTCCATCGTCGTCTTTACAGGATACCGGAACAGGCGTATGCTGTCCGAGCTGTGCGGGCTGTGGCAGCTTCCGCAGTAGAACGGCTTGTCGGACAGTATAGACCCATAGAAGTTCCGAAGTTAATTTTGAGGATCGAGTAATTTCAGCTTTACATTAAAATCATCGGGCGTCAATGACCATGATGCACCAGTGGCGGCGTCAACAATCATCCCTGGCGGGAATAGTATCAATACATTTAAAAATAGGCCAAAGTTAAAATGACTATCAATTTTGGCGTAAATAGGATCGTAGCCTGATTTTTCAATGGTAATGAAATGATCGTACTTTCTCCTGAGTTTAAGAATAGTTGGCGTAGTGGAAATATAATTATCAACCTTTACCGTTGCTCCAGGCGGGTCAGATAAAACTTGGATTCTTTGATGGGCACCCATGAACATGGTGGCGCAGCCAGAACCAAGTAACGCTATTACGAATGCCGATGAAATATGAAATGAGAGTTTCATAAGAATCTCCCTTCGCTTTTTAATACGTAGAGCCGCTTGACAGGCTCTAACTGCTGGTTGGACTAAGCCGTTACGCGCCACAGGGCTATGGGATTTCAAGAAGCATAGAACCTAAGGGGTCTATACTGTTTCCGCGCGAGGCCCGGTCGGTGTCGAGCCGTCTGGTTGGGACATGTACATGAATAGAGACGGCTTAGACGTGAGCTAAGGCAGGCAATCTTTTAATTTTCTTTATCTCCTTCGCAGTTGCTGAATGGGTTACATGATATAAGTCCCACGCCAACTGCAAATTAAGCCAAAACTGCGCCTCCATGCCAAACAGTTTCTCCAGACGAAGTGCTGTGTCAGGGGTTATCCCCCGCTTCCCATGAATCAGTTCATTAACGCGAGGATATGAAACTCCCAGCTTTTCCGCCAAACTACTCTGCGTTATTTTCAGAGGTTTGAGAAACTCCTCCAGCAGCATCTCACCGGGATGCGTCGGCGGACCATATTTAGGTATGCGTACCATCTTCTTCTCCTTCACTCTTCAGTGGTAATCGGTAATTTCGACGTTTTCCACGCCATCATCCGTCCACACAAAACAAACGCGGAACTGATCGTTAATCCGTATGCTGTGCTGACCCTTCCGATCATGTTTAAGGGCTTCCAGTAAATTTCCCGGTGGAATTTTCAAAGATTCCAAGGAAACGACCCCATTAAGTTGATCGAGCTTTCGCTGTGCTATTCGCCAGATTTGCTGCGGACAAGCCTGTCTGGCTTCTCGGGTGTTTTTCCTGTCAAAAAGATCCTCGGTGCCCTTGTCGCGGAACGATTTTATCACCAGGCATCCTCATTCGGTTCAATTTATCACTACGTGAAATTATAACGGATACCGTTATATATGGCAACAGCTATTTCGCCGTCACCATGGGAATTTCCAACGTTTTCTCTTGAATAGACCCGCTACCGCACCAAAGACAATGCCGAAACCACCGCAAAATATGCACGTTAACAATGGCGGAGGTCCGGTACATGAATTTGATGCATTCTTGAAAACATCCATCTGAATAAGACGTAACCATGCGCCACCAAGAAATAAGAACCTGATGGGGTCTATACTGTTTCAGTTTCCCTCACTTCACATCTTGTGGCACTTCGAGCATATTTCCATCGCTGTTTTTACAGGATAACGGAATAGTCGCATGCTGTCCGAACTGTGCGGGCTGTGGCAGCTTCCGCAATAGAAGGGCTTGTCGGGCCGCGCAGGGTCCTTCCGGTATCTGCCGCTCTTTTGCGGTTCCCCGACGGGATGCCGTTTGGCAGAGAAGCCGGCGACCACGTGGGGAGCATTCGCCACGTTGGGATGGCATTCAAGGCAGGTCTCAACGGGGGGCTTTGCAAGCAGCGCCATTTCATCTGAGGAGTGGGGAGTATGACATACCGCGCACCCCATGCCTACGGCGGCGTGCACGTTCTTTTTCGAGAACTCCGTCTTGTCGTGGCAGTTGAAGCAGAGCGCCGGAGGGTCGGATTGGAGCAGCTTTGCGTTCCTGGCCGCATGGGGGCTGTGGCAGCTCGTGCATCCCATGGCAACAGCGGCGTGTACGTTCTTTTTCGTAAAGATTGACTTGTCGTGGCAGGTGTAGCACAGGTCAGGCTGGTCCGACAGAAGGAGCTTTGCGTTCTTTGACGAGTGGGGGCCGTGGCATCCTGTGCATCCCATGCCCACCGCCGCATGAACGACCTTGTCGCTGAACTTCTTTTTGTCGTGGCAGGTCAAGCATACAGCAGGCTGGTCTGCTGCGAGCAGCTTCGCGTTCCTGGTGGAATGGGGGCTGTGGCATCCCGTGCATCCCATGCCCAGGGCCGCGTGAACGACCTTCTGGGTAAACTTCGCCTTGTCGTGGCAGGTATAGCAGAGGCCCGGCTGGTCCGAGGCAAGCAGCTTGGCGCTCTTGGTCGAGTGCGGGTTGTGGCAGGTGGTGCATCCCATGCCGAGGGCGGCATGCACGGTCTTTTTCGTGAACTTCGCTTTGTCGTGGCAGTTGTAGCACAGTTCTCCCGGATCTGCGATAAGCAGTTTATCGCTCTTAGATGAGTGAGGACTGTGGCAGCTCGTGCACCCCATGCCGAGGGCGGCATGGACCGTCTTTTGGGTAAATTTTGACTTGTCATGGCAGCCGTAGCACAGTGCCGGCTGGGCCGACGAAAGCCCGCGGGGTATCTTGTTCGTCTTCTTATGGGGAATGTTCGAGGCGTCGATGGCCGAGTGGCAGGAATCGCAGCCCATCGCGACCGCTGCGTGAACAGACTTGCCCTGGGCCAGGTCGGGATGGCACTGCGAACAGTCCACCTGGGCAGACGCCGGACGGACGAACAGCATCATGAGGATCGCAGCGATGAAGAGGGCACGCCTTGCTATCATGTTTTGCATCTCCTTCTCTAGTATGTCGAGGAATGGTCCTGCGCAGGAAAAATGATGACTAGAATAGCATCATGGGGCGTCAAAATCAAGATTGAACCAAAAAAAATTACTGTAGATCGCAGAGGTTATGAACTTCGCACCATTTAGCCCGAAAAGCCACGGCTCATGATTCAATGCGAAAGCCCGTAATACTTAGGTATGTGTGCGGCAAGCGACAGGGCCGTTTCTTTGATACTATGGAAGAATGAGTCCAGCGGGAAAGGAGGTGAGCCAGGGATGAAGAAGCCTCTCAGTGAAGGAACACTCAAGAAGGAGGCTGCCTTCTGGGAGAAGATGAAGCAGGCAATGCAGCAGCATCCCGGAACGGCATGCCGCAAGTGAAAGGGCTGAAAGAGCTGAAGTTGCCGGTCGGCAACGAGTATGAGGTCCGGCTGGCGCAGCCTGCGGGTAGGACCCGGCTGCGTCAGCCAATCTTCTTTTAGCGTTATCAGATTTGATCCGCGTCCAATAGATCTTATTAGGTTTGTCGGTTTTTTGCTGAGCACTGTCCTGTATGTCGAGTTAAGTATTCTCTGCAATCGAACGTAAACACCATTTACCGCCAAGGCGCAATGAGCGCGAAGAAAACCGTAATGCATGATTTAAGAATTTTGGATCTTTTCTTGGCGTCCTTTGCGGCTTTGCGAGAGGCGCCTTTGCTTCAGACAGGGACAGTCCCCTTAGGTTCCAGGGGGACTGTCCCTCGAGCGCTTCGCGGAGGTCCTTTCCGATGCCAATAGCCGGTGATATCGATTTTCTTGTGCAGTGGCACATTACCGAGCAATGCAACCTGCACTGCTCGCACTGCTACCAGTCCGGCAGCGCAGGAAGCGAACTCACGCTGCCGGAAATACGGGATACGCTGTCCGAGATCTTCTCGATGTGCCGGGCCTGGCAGGACGCCTATGGCATCGCCGCAATGCCGGAGTTCAACATTACCGGCGGTGAGCCTCTTCTCCGGCGCGACCTGATGACCATTCTGGAAGAGATCGCAGGCAAGGGCCATGCGGTCTATCTTCTTACGAACGGCATTCTCATCGATCAGGATAAGGCAAGGCAGTTCGTCGCCGCAGGTGTGCGAGGCGTGCAGGTGAGCCTGGAAGGTCCCGAGGAGGTCCATGACCGCATCAGGGGCACGCGCAGCTTCCATGCATCCCTCAACGGTATAGCCGCCCTGCTCGACGCGAAGATGCCGGTGACGGTCAACACGACGCTCTCGCGAATGAACGCCGACGTCTTTTTCGAGCTGGCCCGCCAGATGTCAGCCCTGGGTGTGCCCCGCCTCGGCTATTCTCGGCTCGTTCCGTCGGGCCGCGGCGCCGGCCTGGTGGGGCAGATGCTGGGAACAGATGAGGTTCAGCGTCTCTATGAGCGGGTGAACGAATTTCCCTCCAACGGTCTTGAGTTCGTGAGCGGTGATCCTGTTGGAGCGCAGATGCGGGCCACGGCACCCGTGCGGCTCGATCGAGTAGTACCCTGCGGCGGATGCGCAGCAGGCGTGTCAGGCATCACGATCCTCTCCGACGGCACCCTTGTTCCCTGCCGCAGGATGCCGCTGCCCCTCGGCAATGTACGGTCCGATTCGCTGCGCGAGGTCTGGTCCGCATCGCCGGTGCTCGAAGCGCTGCGGGACCGGTCACGATATGGAGGAAAATGCGGCCGCTGCGAGCGCTGGTCCGATTGCCGCGGGTGCCGGGCTATCGCTTATGCAGCATCGCAGGCATGGGGAAAACCGGACATGCTTGCGGAAGATCCGCAGTGTTTTATTGACATTGATGATCCAAAAAAAGCAAATGGGACGCAGAAAGATCGGATGAAGGCGGATGAGAGCAGAATAAAAGTACATCAGTGAGCTTTCGAGGATTCACCGGAAGGGTGAGCTGTATTTCACGGGGAGCTTGATCGATCTATGGTAACCATGTAAGCGCTTTTTCTTAGAGCCAACGTTTTCCCGCATTATTAGCACGGCTTAGCCTCAAGCCAGTGAAAAGGGACAGTCCCCTTTGGTGTCAGTAGACTGTGCCTGTCATTCGCCAGGGCACGCCCCGCAACCCCGGCCCGCATGCTATTGGTATTTGATCCGGGACGGCATCCGATAACAGTAGAGGCGGGACGAAGCAGGACGCGAAGGGTTATTTGGAGCGAGTCGACCATGTCGAAGGTAATCACAGGAACTTGGTTCCCCCGGTGAGGTTTCTATGATTCAGGAGAGCGAGGTTGTTGCACTTGTTTTCGGTGTTGCCGCCGCCCTCATACTGTTCTTCCTGTTCAGGACGACCCGGATCCCCCGCCGGCCCTGGTTTGTTGCCGGGTTCCTCATGCTAGTATCGTCCTCTGTTTTGACCATAGTTGAAGACATTCTCTGGCATGATCTCTTCAATACTCTCGAGCATCTCGGCCATATGCTCTCCGGACTCTGTTTTGCAGTCGGGGCGCGCAGTGTCAGGCGCATGCAGGAGCGTATTCAGAAGGAGCGTGTACCATGAGCATCATCGTCCTTCTGGATATCCTGTCCGTGATCGCCTTCGGCGCGGCGTTTTTCTACGGCCTGGGAATCCGGACCACGCTCTGGGCAGGACCTGCGAGGCTCTTTTTCACTCTCTCTATGGGCCTCTACGTTCTCGTGGCTCTCTCGAAGGTCCTGGAGCACAGCGGGATCACGCCCTCATACGACGCATACGAGGACCACGCCGAGATCCTTTTCCTGCCGCTCTTCCTATTCTTTCTTTTTTCGATCCGCGCCCGCCAGGAACTGAACATCCGCGGCCAGGCAGAGGAAGAGATGCGTAAAGCGGTCTCCCGGGCCTGGGAGGAAAAGGAAAAATTCGAGGCCATGATCTCTGCCGTGGGAGACGGGATCGCCATCCTTGACCGTGATCTCAGGGTCTTGTATGAGAATCACGTCCACCGCATGATGATGGGCGATCATGTCAGTGAGTTTTGCTACCGTGCGTATCAGAAGCGAGAAGCGCCCTGTGAAGAGTGCCCTGTTGCCCTGGCGTACCTGGATGGCAAAATCCATACAGTCGAAAAGGTCGTTTCGAAGGATGGACAGACGCTGTACCTGGAGATAACCGCATCTCCCTTGCGTGACAGCCGGGGGGCGGTAGTTGGGGGCGTTGAAGTCGTGCGGGACGTTACGGTCCGTCGCCAGGCCGAGGCGGAGATCCGGGAGAGTGCAGAACGGTATCGAGACCTGTTTGAGAATGCAAATGACGCCATTTTCATCGTCGATACGGACCTCCGCTACAAGGCCGTAAACCGGAAGGCAGCCGAGGTGCTGGGCTATTCGATAGAAGAGCTGTTGACGATGAGTGTCCTGGACATCATCCCCCAGGACCAGGTTTCCAGATCCGAGGAGGAGTTCCAGAAGCTCGGGAAGACGGGTGCATACGAACAATTTGTCGGGAAGGTCCGGAAACGGGACGGCCGCTGCATCGATGTTGAAGTGAACTCTTCAGCGATCATCAAGGATGGCGCTGTCGTCGGTTCTCGGGACATCATGCGTGACATCACTGATCGCCGAAAAGGCGAAGAGGCGCTGAGGCAGAGCGAGGAGCGGTACCGGATGCTCTTTGAGAACAATCCCCACCCCATGTGGGTCTATGATCTGGAGACCCTGGCATTCCTGGCGGTCAACACCGCTGCCATCCGTCACTACGGGTATTCGAGGGAGGAGTTCCTGGCCAGGACGATCAAGGATATCCGTCCTCCTGAAGATGTCCCTGCGCTGCTCGGGAATATCGCGCAGGTCACTGAAGGCATTGACGAAGCGGGGACTTGGCGGCATCGGACAAAGGATGGGCGGATCATCGATGTGGAGATCACGTCCCATGTCCTCGTATTCGACGGTCGAAGGGCGGAGCTTGTTCTCGCGCATGACGTGACAGAGCGTCGCCGGATGGAAGAAGAGCTGCTGAAGGCCCAGAAGCTCGAATCGCTCTGCATACTCGCAGGCGGGCTGGCCCACGATTTCAACAATCTGCTGACGGCGATCCTTGGCAATATTTCTCTGGCACAAATGTACTCAGACGGGGATGCGCAGATCGCGGAGCGACTTCAGGAAGCGGAACGTGCTTCGTTAAGGGCGCGGGACCTTACCTATCAATTGCTGACCTTCTCGCGCGGCGGCGAGCCGGTGAAGAAGGCGGTGGTCCTGGGACCGCTCATAAAAGAAGCAGCGGATTTTGCGCTGCGGGGGTCCCGGTCACGCTGCGAGTTCGACTTGCCGGAGGACCTCTGGACAGCGGAGGTCGACGAAGGCCAGATCAGTCAAGTGATGAACAACCTGGTGATCAATGCCGATCAGGCCATGCCAGGCGGCGGCCTGGTCACGGTGAGCGGCAGCAACAGAACGGTGGGAGATACAGAGATCCCGAACCTTTCTGCAGGAGACTACGTGCGGATAACCGTTGCTGACCGGGGCATCGGAATACCACACCAGCATCTAAAAAAGATCTTTGACCCCTATTTCACCACCAAGCAGAAAGGCAGCGGCCTCGGACTCGCCACGAGCTATTCAATCCTGCACCGGCACGGAGGGCATATTACGGTCACTTCCGATGTGGGCAAAGGAACGGCATTCACGTTTTATCTGCCCGCAGCTGATCGAGCAACAGCGTCTAAGCCACAACAACCGAACGCGCTGGTGCGCGGCCAGGGGAGGATCCTGGTGATGGATGACGAAGCGATGGTCAGGGACGTAGCCGGGAAAATGCTCGCGGGTCTTGGATATGAAGTTGAAATCGCGAAGGATGGCGAGGAAGCGCTGTCCGTCTATGAAGCGGCCATGACGGAGGGCATGCCGTTTGCTGCGGTCATCATGGACCTGACTATTCCGGGCGGCATGGGAGGGAAAGAGGCGGTGGAAAGGCTCAAGAGCAGGGACCCCGCTGCGAAGGTCATCGTATCGAGCGGATATTCCAACGATCCGGTCATGGCGGAATACCGGGCCTATGGATTTGACGCCGTTGTTGCGAAGCCGTATACCGTAAAGAATCTGAGCGAAGCTGTTGCCAGAGTGCTGAGCCGGGAGAAGACTTAGGATTTCGGGAATACACGGGGAGCAGCGAAGCTGCTCCCCGATTGGGCTTCTTCAGGCAAGATCGGCAGGAGAGAAGATAACATCGTCCCGGAAGGCCTTGATCAGGTAGACCCCTTTCATCAGTTCCTCATCCATCACATCAACGAACGCCGCATTCAGCCCTGCACCGGCGAGATAGGTCAGGAGCGACGAGGCGACGCGTGATTTTATCTTTTTCGGCAGCCCCGACGTGGCGTTGGCGACCCAGACCACGGAATTGATCGGCGGGTCAACCATTTCGTTCAGGACAATAATGCTTTCATGGGCGTTCACGATGTGCTCCTGCCCGCTGCCGCGGGCGATGTGCACGATCGACGGGTCCGCAAGCAGCCGCTCGTTCGGCACGTCGGCTGCATTGGCCTTTTCGATGAGGTCTTCAAGTACCATGAGCTTTGCCTCAAGGGTCGAGGGCGTTGTTCCCTTGAGCGCCCGGAGGACGACGTTCGACCGCGACTCCCTGGCAAGAACAAAGAACTCATCTGCATTCTGCTCGTCTGCCGAAACATAGTTGATGATCGGGGGCTCCTTGCAGAGCGGCACGGCCCTTCTGAGCGCCTTGATATTGCGGGAATCCAGGGAGAGAGGGATGGCCGCTCCTTTCTGGAGGGCCTCGACGACCATCGGCAGGCTCTCCTCATCGCCCGAACCGTCCGTCGAGCATTGGATGTTGATCACTTCAGCGCCCTTTTGCTCAAGCTCTTTTGCCATCGCCTCGAGCGCTTTTTTATCCTTCTTTTTGATGGCGTCCATATACGCCTTGTTCCGTACGTTCAGGTTGTCCGCGATGATCAGCATGGCTGTCCTCCTTAGATGTGGTCGTTTTATTTGTTAATATGATGATGATCGTGAATCGGGGGCTCTTAATTTTCAGTATAGCACAGAAGCAATAACATGCAAACTTCCAAATTTTACCCTCACTATTTTTACCAGCATTCCACTCGTTCTGATGTCTTATGCATCATCGCGACCCTTATGGTGCGGCGCCTGTCACGATGATCGAAGAATGACTTGTCGCAGGCCGCTATTCGACTGCTCCGCCGGAGCAGTATCTGCGGGCGATGGCTTTTCTGATCTCTTCGGCAGCGAAGAGGGACAGAGCGAAGAGGGCCAGGATGAACCACACGTTTCCGAAGATAGGGGCAGTGCCGAAGAGCGCATTGCCGGCAGGTGTGTACACAATGAAGAGCAGGATCAGGATCTCCGACAGTATTCCCGCGAAGATCATCTTGTTCGAGAAAAAGCCAAGGGTAAAGATCGATTCCCGGAATGACCGGCATGCAAAGATGTTCGCCACCTGAGTAATGATGATCGCGGCAAGGCACGCGGTGGTCGCCTGCAGGTAGAGGGTCGAGTGGGCCGGGAGCACATCTCCCCATTGCCAACCGCCGGTGGAGAGAATAAAGAAGAACCCGAACATGCCCGCCATTGCTTCGATGGGGCCGAGGAACAGGTAGGCCCGCGCTAGGAGCGGCAGGTTCAGAAGCCGCTCACGGGGGCTGCGAGGCGGCCGCTGCATGAGGTCGGGCGATGGTTTCTCCGCGCCGAGGGCCAGGGCGGGCAGCATATCCGTACCGATATCCACGGCAAGGATCTGCATGATCGTGAGCGGAAGCGGTATTCTGAACAGCACGAAGGCGAGGTAAGGAACTATCTCAGGGATGTTCGATGAAAAGATGTAACTGATGAACTTCCTGATGTTCTCGTAGACCGCACGGCCTTCCTCGATGGCGTTCACGATCGAGGCGAAGTTGTCGTCGAGGAGGATCATATCCGCCGCCTCCCTGGCCACATCCGTCCCCGAGAGGCCCATGGCAATACCAATATCTGCACGCTTGAGGGCCGGTGCATCGTTTACGCCATCGCCGGTAACGGCGACCCGCTCACCTTCCTCCTTCAAGATATTCACGACGCGCAGTTTATGCTTGGGAGTCATGCGGCTGAAGATCACCTCCCCCTCCGAGAGCGCTGTTCTGAGATCTCCGTCCGACATGCGCTCGAAGTTTCCGCCTTCGATGGCGACGGCGCCTTTCTGCACCAGGCCTATCCGCTTCGCCACGGCGAGCGCCGTCCGCGTGGCATCACCGGTGATCATGATGATGCGGATCCCTCCTGCCCGGCATTTCCGGATGGCCGCGGCGACTTCGGGCCGCGGCGGGTCCTCCAACCCGATGAATCCAAGAAAAGTGAGGTCTCGTTCCGCGGCTGCGGAGTTTGTAACGGCCTCAGCACTGTCGATCGACCGGATGGCGCATGCAAGCACACGCAGGCCGCGGTCCATCAGCATACCGTACAGGCGATCGGCTTCGGAGCGGAGCGCGTTGTCAAACGTCACATTCCGGCCCCCGATGCGGCATTCGCGGCATATCGCAAGCACCGACTCGGGGGCGCCCTTGGTGAGCATCATTGGTGCACCATCGACCGTGGTGATCGTGCTCATGCGCTTTCGTTCAGCATCAAAGGGAAATTCCCGGATCCTTAGCCCCCCGTGCCGGACGCGTGCGCTTCGGGCTTCGCGGAGGAGGGCGATCTCGGTGGGATCGCCCCGAATCTCCCCGTCCAGCTCCCGCGCATTGTTGCAAAGCATGCCGACCGTGTGCAGCCATTCGTCGTTGCCATGCGGGTCGTTTCCCAGGCAAGCCGTTTCGGCCACGATCATGATGTTTTTTGTGAGCGTGCCCGTCTTGTCCGTGCAGATCACAGAGACGGAACCCAGGGTTTCGACGGAGATGAGGGTCTTGATGATGACATTCCGGCGGGCCATGCGCCGGCTGGCCATGGCGAGAGACAGTGTGACGGTGGGCAGAAGTCCCTCGGGAACGTTCGCTACGATGATGCCCACGGCAAAGAGGAAGTTGTCCCAGAAGGTCCTGCCGATGAACTGCCCGATGATGAAGAACAACAGGCCCATGATCGTCGCAATAGCGCCGATGATGCGCGTGATCTTGACGATCTCTTTCTGGAGGGGGCTCAGGCCCGGTGTCACGGTGCCGGTGAGCTGGGCGATCCGTCCGAACTCGGTCCGCATGCCTGTGGCAAAGACCGCACCGCGGCCTGAGCCGCCGACCACTGTTGTTCCGGCAAAGGCAATATTGGGGCTCGCGAGCATGTCGCCGTCGAAGGGGGTGGAGCTTCTTGAGACCGGCTCGGATTCACCGGTGAGAAGTGCATTGCTGACCGACATCGATGTGCACTCGATGATCCGGGTATCGGCGGGGACCCGGTCTCCTTCTTCGAGCAGGAGGATGTCGCCGGGCACGATGTCGGCCGCAGGAACCTCTGATACCAATCCATCGCGGAGCGTTTTGACGCGGAAGGGAAGCATTTTTTTCATCGCGTCGAGCGCTCGCTCCGCACGATATTCCTGAAAAAAGGTGAAGCCGGCATTCAGGAAGATCACGGTGAGGATGGCGGCTCCAAGCATCCCCATGCCTTCTCCGGGGTGAAGGTATTCCGAAAGGAGCGAGAGTGCCGCGGCGATCCAGAGCAGAATGGCGAGGAAATGCGTAAACTGACCGGCGAACCTCAGAAGAAGCGGTTTCCTTCTCGTTTCCTCGATCCCGTTCGGGCCGAACTCGGCTAGGCGGCGCGTAGCCTCTCCGCGATCCAGACCCCGGTCCGAAGTGACAAGCGTGTGGAAGATTTCGTCAAGCTTTAGATTACTGATTTTCATGGACGGGTTTCAGAACAATGAGGTCGCAGGGGGTCTCGCGCAGCACCTGTTCCACGGGATTTCCCCGAAGCAGAGAGCCGGCGCGGCCCCGTTCGCTTGCCCCCATTACAATAAGGTCGTGACGTCGAACAGCAGCTTCCACACTGATCACGCGCCCTGCGACTCCCGGCGCGAGTCGTCTTTCATGCGCCGTTCTGCGGCGGTTCAGTTCTTCGATGAAACGGCTGATGTCGGCTGGTAGACGCTGGTCCCACTCAAGGGGTGTCAGATGCATTTCACCATGGAAGAAGGTCCTGAGCGGCCTGGTGACGTGGAAGAGATGGACCCGGGAATCAAAGGCCCGGGAGAGCACGGCAATGAAAGCGGCCCGTTCTGCTGCATGTGACAGTCTCGATTTGAGCGGTACGAGGATCTCTTTCGGGTGGATCCTTCCGAGATGCACGACGCGCACGAGCGCTACTGAGCAGGGAAGGCCCCGGGACAGGCGACGGGCCATTGTGCCGGTATAGAACCGCCTCTTCACATCCTCTCCCCGCGTGGCCACAAAGACCAGGTCTACGACATCGGTCTTCACGATCCGCCGGATCTCAGTGAGCGGATCACCCCGTTCATACAGGAGCCGGCACGGGACGCCCGCTGCCTTTGCACGATTCTGCATCCGCTCTGCCGCGGCCCTGGCGATCTGCCCGTGCTCAGTCTGATGGCCTGGCTCCTCGACGAAGCAGATATCAAGACAGGCCCCGGCAGCGGCTGCGAATTGGAGGGCATAGCGAGCCGCGATCTCGGATTGGACATGCTCATTTATCGCCGTCAGTATCCTTTGATACCTCATAGAGAAAGCATAGCACCGATACCCCGCGGCCGCAATCCCGCTCCAGCGGGGTTGCTGCGGGATGTCGCGTTGTTCAAGGGAGCCTCCCGTCCCGCGCCTCGCGGGACTGCGGGAGGGGCTCCACCGGGCGCAGGCAACCACCTCCAGGAGCGGCAAAAAATATTCTTGCCCACTGAAGCAGTAAAGCATAGTATAAGAAGGCAGCGGGGGGCGGAGGAGAAAGCACCCGCTGCGTTGCGTGTGCAAAAGGTTGCTAAAGGCGGATGTGTCAAGCAGGCACAGACAGCCAACCGTATCGGCTTGATGTCCGGCAGAGGTGTTGCCATGATCACCATACGACCTCCCGAAAGTATCTATCAGATCGAAGGGCGGATCGAGAAGGGGACGTTCCGCGGCCGGTGGCATTTTTCCTTCGGTGACTATGAGGACCCTGAGCATATGCACTTCGGTATGCTTCGAGTTTTCAATGACGACACGATCTCCCCGGGTGCGGTCTGGCCGCTCCATCCGCATCGGCATAATGAAGTTGTGACGTACTGCGTATCCGGACAGTTCCGGCACGCTGATGAGCACGGCAAGGGCGGCATCCTCAAGAAGGGCTGGGTGCAGCATACCACTGTGGGCCGCGGCATGTGGCACTCGGAGATCAATGACCGGCCTGATGAACCCATGCGGTTCATCCAGATGTGGTTCCTGCCTGCGGAACACGGTCTCGATCCGTCGGTCGAGCAGAAGGCCGTTGAACGGGAGGAACGGACCGACCGCTTCCTGCCGCTCGTGTCGAACGAGCACGCCGGAGCCCTCAGGATCGTATCGGATGCTCAGGTCCACGCATGCTTCCTCAGGGCGGGGAACGCGGTTGAGTACCACATCAAGCCCGGACGCGGCGTTTACCTGTACGTGCTGGAAGGCGGCCTTGTTGCAATGAACAGCAGGGATCTTCCAGCGCTGGCCGCCGCGAAGATCAGCAACGAGCCGGGCATCACCGTCAAAGCTCAGCATGATGCAGAACTCCTTCTCGTGGACGTCCTGCTCGGCTGACCGCAGGACCGGCACGTTCGTTCGCAGCGAATTCCATCTTATGTTATCCGCATGACGCGGCAGGCGCTTATCAATAGAGCGTCCAGCCGGTAAAGGAGAATCACCATGGCCAGACATCTTGTCCTTGTTGGCGGCGGACACGCCCACTTGACCGTGATGCTCAACCTCCGCGAGTATGTCGATCGCGGGCATCGCGTAACGCTGATCAGCCCCTCGTCCTATCAGTATTATTCCGGTATGGGGCCCGGAATGCTGTCGGGAATATACCGGCCCCAGGAGATACGCTTCCATGTAAAGAAGATGGTGGAAGACCGGGGGGCGAAGTTCATCCAGGACGCCGTGGTGCGGGTCGATGCCAACCAGCGTGTTCTGTTCCTCCGCTCGGGCAGCGAGGTGCCCTACGACGTCGTCTCCTTCAACACCGGGAGCGATGTGCCGCTGGAGTCCCTCGAAGCCGCAAAGAACGGGATCTACCCGGTCAAGCCCATCATCAACCTGCTGCATGCGCGCACCTATATAATCCAAGAGATGCGGCGAAGACCGCTGAACATCGTCGTGCTCGGTGGCGGACCCGCAGGGGTGGAGATCGCGGGGAACGTGATGCGGCTGGTCCGCGACAACAACGGGCAGGCGCGGGTGACGCTGGTCGTGGGCAGCCGGATCTTCCACCGATTTGCCGGCAGGATCAGGGAGCGGGTGCGGTGCTGCCTGACGCGGACGGGCGTGGAGGTTCGGGAGGGCGCCTATGCCCGTTCCGTGGAAGAAGGCTCGGTAACCCTGACCGATGGGACGAAGCTTAACGCTGATGTCGTGTTCGCGTCCATGGGCACGCGGCCGTCTCCGTTGTTCCGCGAATCGGGGCTTCCCACGGGTGACGACGGTGGCCTGCTCGTGAACGCCCATCTCCAGTGTACGAAGCATCCGGAGATATTCGGGGGAGGGGACTGCATCAGCCTCGTGGGGCATGATCTGGAAAAAGTAGGTGTCTATGCCGTGCGCCAGAACCCTATCCTGCATCACAATCTGTTCGCAGCCCTGGAAGACGGGGTCTTGCGTTCCTTTCGGGTCCGCGGCCGGTATCATTATACCTATCTTCTCATCTTCAATATGGGAGATGGAACCGGCATGCTGCGCAAAGGCTTCCTGCTGATGAACGGGAAACCGGCTTTCCGCCTGAAGGATTTCATAGACAGAAGGTTCATGCGCACCTTCCAGGTGTCGGGTGAACTGGACGAGCCTGAGGGAGGCTTGTGAAGGCGTAGGGGCGACCATGGTCGCCCTTCTCGGGGGCAGTTCCTTTGGAACTGAAGGGGACTCCCCTTTTATGAGCCTGAGGCGTCGTTGCATCAATATATACTCTATCGCGATCTTCGTAGTGTCGCATTTATACATTTGCAATTTACAATTTCCAATTCCGGCCTGTCCGCGTGCGGGCACGCACAGGCAGGCTTGACCGGATCAGGAGGTGTTCAATGGGAGTTGCCGATTATTTCAAGCCAGTCGAGACCATGACGGCCGAGGATGTGCGGGCCTTCATCGGGAAGAAAAAGCCCGATGAATATAATCTCGTTGATGTCCGACAGCCAAAGGAATACGAGCGGGGCCATCTGCCCGGCGCCCGGCTCATTCCGGTGAATGACATTCCCGACCGGCACAAGGAGCTTGATCTGAACAAGCCCACCATCGCTTATTGAGCATCAGGTATGCGCAGCCGTGCTGCTGCGTCAATGCTCGCGACCCTGGGTTTCACGAACGTCTCCAGCATGGAGGGCGGGATCAATGCCTGGGAGGGGTTGAGAGCTGCTGGTCCGCCCGAGACGGGCATGGCCCATTTCCCCGATGGTGCGAGCCCGGAGGTCCTGCTGGCTCTTGCGTGGCTTCTGGAGGAAGGGTCGCGCCGGTTCTACGCGGAACTGTCCGGATCGGTTGATGATAAGGAAGCACAGAAGCTCTTCGGAGATCTGGCAACGGCCGAGAAGCACCATGAGGAGTCCCTTGCCAATCTTTACACAAAGCTGTCCGGCAAGGAAGCAAAGGCGGATTTTCATCGTGCTCTGATTCCGAACGGGACGTCAGAGGATATCATGGAAGGCGGCATGAGCGTGACCGAAGGATTGTCGTGGGCAAAGGGCAAGGGCGTCCGCGACGTGCTGGAGCTCGCCATTTCACTCGAGGCGAATGCCTACGACCTGTACATCAAGATGGACCGGAACATGGGAGAGAACGCAAAGGCCAGGGATGTCTTCTCAATGTTGATGCTCGAGGAGAAGCAGCATCTGTCCAGGCTTGCGTCGCTTCTTGACCGGAAGCTGTAGGTTTCTTTCACTCTGCGGCCGTCCCGCTAAGTGGGGCAATCACGCCAGAGCGTGACTGCCGCAGGGGACTCACAAACAGCGTTTGGATGGCCTTGCGTTGTAAGGCCGTCCGGTCCTTCCTCCACATAGAAACAAGTAAAAGTGCTTGACGCCGGCGCCGTTCCCGGGTATCATTTTGTGCATATGCACAGAATGAGCGGGGGGAGCTGCGGTGCCGAGAACTAAGAAGCCGAGAAAATGCGGATGCCCGTTCCGGGGGAAAGCCTTCAAGCCAACGGGAATCCCTCTGGCGGAGATCGGCCATGTTTCCCTGTCCCGCGATGAGTTGGAAGCGCTGAAGCTGTGCGATCTTGATGGCCTTACCCAGGAAGAGGCCGGGGGCAGGATGGGCGTGTCCCGGGGGACGGTCCAGCGGATACTGACCGCGGCGCGCGGGAAAGTGGCAGCGGCCCTTGTGAAGGGCAGCGCTCTCATATTTGAAGACAAACACTGATCCTGAAAAAAGCATTTGGATGCGGATAAAATCAGGAACATCTGATAAAGGCTGGCAAGTAATTTCAAGTTTCCATCGGCAAAATCCTTATCCTAACGGTGAATTGTCTTTCGATAAGGAGTCGCGATTTTATCTGCGTTTATCCAAGCAAATCAGCGTCCAACTACCGTTGTCACGACGATCTGATATTCAATCAAAGGAGGAATTACAATGAAGGTATGCTTCCCGGTCCAGACAAACGAAGGCATCGAAAGCAAGGTATACAACCATTTTGGTTCGGCGCCGATGTTTGTCGTCGTCGATACGGAGACGAATGCGGTCTCGATCATCAACAATAAGGACGAGCATCATGCCCATGGTGCCTGCAATCCGATCAAGGCCCTTGATGGCCAGAACGTGGACGCTATTGTGGTGGGCGGCATCGGTGCGGGCGCACTTACCCGTCTGAACCAGTCAGGGATACGGGTCTATCGTTCCCAGGCAGAGAACATTGGCGAGAACGTGCTGCTCTTTTCAACGAAGAAGCTGTCTGAGTTCTCGGTCCAGGGCTGCTGCGGCGGCCATGACGCGGGTGGGGGCTGCGCGCATTAGTTTCACCGGAAGGGCCTCTGTTTCAGAACGATTCTCATCCTAACCCGGACAAGCCCCGCACCCTATTTTAAAAATAAGGTTCGGGGAATCAAAAAAGTAAAAACCTTTGACGCGGATAACGGCGGATTAACCTCCATGAAAAATGAGGATTCTTCATACCTCAATCAGCGTACATCAGAGTCAAAAAAGGTTTTTTCCTGCCAGGGTGAGAAGAATTTGAATCGTACCTGACTAAGGGTATATATCAATAAAAGGATAAAGCGCGTCCGGTATTCGTCGGGCGAAATTGCATTCTTGGGGAGAATAGGGTACACTTTAAATAGTGGAAGGTAAGGCATACTCGTGCTACTAAAGACCGACAAAGGAGATGAGCATGAACGCACTTGAGATCGCCAGGAAAATGGAAACTGATGCGATAAAATTCTACTCGGAAGCGTCCCAGAAGACGAAATATCCCGCAGGCAAGAAGATGTTCCTCACTATCGTGGATGACGAGAAGCGTCACCTCGAGATGATCTCGCAGATCATCAAGGGGCTGGATGTGTCGGCGCAGGACGTCAGTCCCCTCAAGAAGATCAAGACCGTTTTCGAGGAGATGAAGGATGAAATGATGCAGAAGGTCGAGGCGACGACGGACGAACTGGAGGCCTTCAAGATCGCCATGAAGATGGAATCAGAGGGTGCGGCATTCTATGAGAAGTCGCTCGCCGGGGCAAAGACGGAGAAGGAAAAAGCGCTGTTTCGCCGCCTGATTGAAGAAGAAAAGCAGCATTATAAGATCTTTGCGAACACCTATTCTTTTCTGTCCGACACGGGCAGCTGGTTCATGTGGAAGGAGCACACCATCGTTGAAGGCTAGCGCAGCAGCGCGGCCTCTCTCGTGAGCCGGCCCCGTTTCGGCCGATAAGTTCGAAAGGAGGTTGTCATGGCATACACGCTGGAATCACTAAAAGAGAAGATCCTTGAAATGCACCCGGAAATCAGTAAGCACGACCTGGGTGTCGAAATTTCATTCAGCGCCGAGAAGGACGCATACCTTGTCACCTTCCGGAGAAAGAACGCTGAGCTCACCACCCATCTCGAGAAAAAGGACGCTGATGAGTGCATGAACGGCATTAAGTGCGTCTATCTCGGCGTGCAGGTCGCGCAGTTCATCAGGAATTTCGATGAGAAGGAGACCTTCGGAAGGAGCGCCGCATGAAGGGGAACGTGAAGCTCCAGGTCGTTTTTTACAGCATGTACGGCCACGTATACCGGATGGCCGAGGCGGTGGCGGAAGGAGCGAGGTCCGTTGCCGGCGTCGAGGCGGCCCTGTACCAGGTGCCGGAGCTTGTCCCAAAGAATGTCCTTGAGGAGTCGGGCGCCGCAGCGGCGCGGAAAGCATTCAGCCAGGTCCCGACCGCGACAGTTGACGGGCTGGCGGATGCGGATGCTGTTATCTTCGGGACGCCGACGCGGTTCGGGAATATGTGCGCCCAGATGCGGAACTTTCTCGATCAGACCGGAGGGCTCTGGATGAATGGTGGGCTTATCGGGAAGGTCGGCAGCGTGTTCACGTCTACGGCCACGCAGCATGGCGGTCAGGAGACAACGATCACGAGCTTTCACACCACCCTGCTTCACCAGGGCATGATCATCGTCGGTGTCCCCTATTCGGAACAGCGCCTCATGAACGTGCAGGAGATATCGGGTGGAACGCCCTATGGCGCGTCGACCATAGCCGGTCCAGACGGGTCGCGCATGCCCAGCGAGAACGAACTGGCCATCGCGCGCTTCCAGGGCAAGCATGTTGCGGAGATAGCTAAAAAATTGAAGGGATGATCCATTTGCGGCGCGTCGCTGTGTTCAGAGGCTCACGACACGGTCGCGACCCTGTTCCTTTGCCCGGTAGAGCGCCTGGTCGGACCGGGCTATCAACGCGTCAGCATCAGCGTCCTGCGACGAAAGTGACGCCAGGCCGGCGCTGATCGTCATGGTCACCTCAATGCCGTTCAGGGCGATGGGCTTGCCCTTGACCATATTCCGGATCCGTTCCGCCAGCTCGACGGACTGCTGCACGGTGACTTCCGGCGAAATCACCAGGAATTCCTCCCCTCCGAACCTTCCCACCAGATCATAATCGCGTAAATGGGCCTTGATGCGCTCAGCTACAGTGACAAGCACATGGTCGCCGAAGGGATGGCCGTATTCATCATTGATCCTCTTGAAGTGGTCGAGGTCAAGCATGATCAGGCTGAGCGGCCGGCTGGACCGCTTTGCGCGCTTGAATTCTTCGTTCAGGCGCTCCAGGATATAGCGCCGGTTCCGAAGCCCCGTAAGATCGTCGGTGATCGATATCTGCTTCAGCCGCTCCTGGGCGCCCTCCAGCTTGACGGCCAGATGGCGGGTCATGAAAAACAAAGCGCCGATCAGCAGCCCGACCGTCGTCGCAGAGAGCGCGAAGATGAGCAACTGGTTCGTCCGCAGCTCTTGGTCGTGCTTCGCGAAGGGGATCGTGACGCTGATCCCTCCGCGGATATCGCCGATCCGGTATCCCGCGGCCCCGTGGCACAGGAGGCAGGGTTCCTCGATATACAACGGTTTCATGAATCTGAACAGGGGCTCCTGTCCCTTTTCGCGTTCTATCTCCCAAGCCTCCGTCTCCCCGGCCTGGAATGACCGCAAGGCCTTCAGTTCAAAAGTGTCGGGCGAATTCGCCGGATTCAGCAAGTGGAGACTCGTGATCTTGAACCGGAGCCCGTGCTTTCGGTCGGCGATGCGCGCTAACTCCATTGTCATTGCCGTGGGATTTCGCCTGGTCAGCACCTTCCCGCCCTGGCAGCGGATATCGGGTTCGATGCCGAGCTTCCGGAGAAAGGGATTCGATCTGACCTCCCCTGTTTTTTCCACATAAACACCGGCATGCTGGGCATTCCAGAGCCGGGTCATCACGATCAGTTCGAAGTAGGAATCGGCCTGCTGTTTCACGGTCTCAAGCAGCAGGTTATTGCTGCGGTAGTAGATGCCGAGGTAGATCGCAGCGATGATCAGAAGGATGACCATGCTCAGGTTGAAGAAAAAAATTCTGAGCGGAAGGAAGTATTTGAATGACCCCCGGCACATAGGATCAGTATAGCATGCGCGGTTATTTTTTGCGTGCCTTCAGCAGGCAGGATCGTCCCATCTTATGCTATAATAATACGATTCGAACGCTCTTGGCAAAGGGCCTGTGTGCTGCGAACCTGACCCTGCGGCCGCAATCCCGCTCCAGCGGGGTTGCGGCGGGATGTCGCGTTGTTGTAGTCCCGCCTGTCGGGATGCTGGAGGGGCTCCACTGGCATCGTAGGCTTGCAGCCAGCCCCGGTGGAGGTTATATCACCTAAGGTGGGGTGATTTGACCCCATTGGTAATTACCTGGGAGGACAAAAGTAGGGGAAAGTACTGCAATATCACCCCGTTGCCTTATCTGGGAATAAATATTGCTTCCGTATATCTGGATTTCTCAAGGGATCATGATAATAATGGAGACTTCAACTGCTGACAGTCAACTAGTTCCCAGGGCGTCGAAGAAGATCCTCATCGTCGACGACGAGTCGCTGATCCTGTATACGCTTTCTGAGGTGCTGAGGGATGAGCGCACCGAGGTGAGGACCGCCATGACCGGGGCCGAAGCGCTCCGGGAGATTGCCAGGGACAGGTACGATATCTGCCTGCTTGATCTCTACCTGCCCGACAGTGACGGACTGGAAATCCTCGACCATCTCAGACAGGTATCGCCTTCCACCACGGTGATCATCATGACAGGCAACGAGATCGACGATTCCGTAAAAAAGACCATTGGTGAAAAGGCATTTCTTCTGCTTGTCAAGCCCTTTGATCTTTTTTATGTGCGGACCGTCGTGAAAAAGCTGATGTTGAAGGGAACGATCAGCACCGAAGCTGCGGTCCCGCCGATCCGATGGGCCGTGCGCGACAAGCGGGAGCATTCGCGCGAGGTTATCACGAAGACGGCGGTGTTTTTCACGAACCACGGAAATGAGGGGCCCGCGCATCAAGAGATCAAGGCCCAGGTCGTTGATCTCAGCGAATCCGGCATCGGCATTCGTACCGAATCGGCTGTTGAGCCGGGGCGGGTGCTTATCTTCAAGAACGCCGTGGCGAACATCGAGACCACTTACGGCCTTGTGCGCTGGAGCATGGTGGACGAGAAAAAGGATATGTACAGGGCAGGGCTGCAGTTTTTGTAGGAGTTTTATCGTAACTGTTCTTCAGATACCTCGAGAGTACAACCTTGCCAAGCTGAATTGATGTCTGTATATGAACATCGGTTCTATCAGAAACTTCCTGTCAATGTCATCTTACCTCTCACGGCAGTTCCGTTTGCATCCATAATTGTTGTCAGATCAAAAGTGATGGTGTCGCCGACCGCTATCGTCGGGTCTCCCGCGCCGCTATTGGCAATAAATATCGTTATCGTAAGAACGTTGTTAGTCTTGCCGTTCACAGACGACCATGCTGCCGTGAGGGTGCCGGGAGAACCGCCTTTGTTGCTATCTATCCAGCTATGGGGGCCGGACAGAGCCAGTACGGAGTCGATGTTCGCTTCGGTGATGGCGGGGCCGTTGGTAGAATCGGAAAAATAGATGGCCACGCTGTCCCCATTTGCCAGTCCAACGCCTCCCGATGTATTGTACGCTACAGCTTGCGCTTCGTTGAAGGGTGAGCGCGGATAGCGGAATGTTCCGTCCCAATGGCAATTAACAGCGCATAGTTCAGGATAAATCGGGGTACTTGTTGGTATCGATGGTCCGCAGAATACGCCCCAGATGCAACCAAAATCGCCACCTATGTCGGTCTTGTTCACCCGGCCATATTCAACCCCTGATATATTCTCAATGGAAAAATTCCACTCATCCCAAAGGTTATGATGCATGTTGTCAACACCGTGGACATTGTGGCACGTTACACAGCTGGAAATAGACTCATCAACGCCGCGGTATGACCAGCCGCCCATGCCTTCGATCAGGTGATACAGATGAAGATTGAACTGGCGATCCATGGAATAGCTATAATAGTCGTGAAAACCGGTGAGCATGAAACTGATCGAATAGGGCCACTGGCCATAATTCGCCTGAGGTTGCGCGTAGTTTCCGCCCGCGGCAACACCAAATAATTCCGTCATAGTTGGGAAGGCGGGATAACTTGAATGGCAATCTACGCATAACGTGTAACGAGCCTCGTTCCAGGTTGTAGATAGAATGGGCAATTCGTACTTATTCGAAAGGAGGCCCACATTGCCGGAGCCATGTCCGTTGACAGCGCCGGTGGATGTTAACGTATTGAAGTTGCCGTGGCATCCGGTTCCCGGCAATCCGTTGCCGAGGCACGTAAGCCCTTTTCTTCGGTGTCCGTACTGTTTTTCCCAACTGTCCTTGATGTATATGCCGGCAATATTCGGGGCAGTGCCCAATGTTCTTCCGTCATCGAAGGGATTCAGCGGTGCTCCGCTCCCGCTCGCCAGAAATGTCGATGTTGCGCCGTCGGAATCATGGCAGCTCAGGCAGAAGGGTTCGAGGGATGACGGATTGGAAGGGTCATAGGGTATGCTGACACCAGCATCGGCATTTTTCACGAGAATCGAGCCTGATGTATGCATGGACAACTCATGACAGACCTCGCATTGTGCAGAAGCGGGGTCGCCTACGTTCGATACATGTCGGGATATGATGGCGGCATTGGCGCCAAAATCGCCATTGGGGCCCTGAATCTGACGCCTTGTTGCCGTTGCTGTTGAATGACAGGCCGAGCATGCCGGTCTGATCCAGGGTGTCGTCCCGTACCAGTCAACAGTGTCCGGTCCATGGCAGGCGAGGGCAGAGCACGTCCCCGCTGCAACGGTCCAAGAACCTGATGGGTTCACATTATCGAAGCGCACCAGGGGGATCGTCGCGCTTCCTGTGTCCAGGCTGGAATCGAAATGGCTCGCTTCGTTCTCGTAGTTCAAATGGCACTTGTCACAAAATATTCCCCTGCCACTGACATGGATGATATGCTTGCCATCGGCGCCTGATCCGTTGGTAATCAGCGGGTTGGGTGAGATTGAGCCTGCTGCTGAATGGCATGCGGTAGTGCAACCGGAAGGTGGTGCGGAGGCGTGTCGGTTGGACAGCGCGTCAGGACCTTCCGCGGGTCCGCAACCGAATATCGCCGTCGCGAGCAGTATTGGCATGAAAGTGCGCAGCATGAATTCATAGACAGTTTGCATCTTCAAATATTCCTTATTCATTCGCCGACTCGAACCATGCTGAAGCTTGGCCAAATCCAGGCTCGACTGGCTTGTGGCAACCAAAAGTACAGTTCATGGGATGCAGGTCAAGAAGGTACGGGCTTATAGAATTCAATTGTGAATATTGGTCACCATTTACTTCCACATAATGCTGGTATCCCATTTCATCGTGTGTCATGCCGTAAGGATTGTTTGTTCCATGCACATTGTGACAGGCGGTACAGCTGACGCCAGAAGGCACTGCGCCGCGGTAATTCCAGACGTCCAAGGCAATATGCACCCAGTGCAAATTCACCGAATTGGCACCCCATAGCCAAAAGTCTATATAGATACTGCTGTTATCATAGGGATAGCCAGTCCCCCGGTTGTTCTGGTCCCTGAACTTTGTGTGGATTGAAGGGATGTCATAAGGCGGAAAATTGAACCCCGGTCCATACCCTCGGTAATATGCGCCACCAAACCGCACGCCGAAAATATCCTCCTTGCGAACGCCCGTGTAGGAACTGTGGCAGTTGAGGCACAGATCATAATCGTTTTCGATGTACCTGTCAGCTGGTACCGGAAGGGTCATATTCCTTGCAAGAATTCCTACATGGCTTGATCCGTGTCCGTTTGCATGGCATCCTGTAGTGGGACTTCCATTGCCCATGCAGGTCAGTCCTTTCTGGTTGTGACCGTATGACTTTCCCCAGTCACTAGCAACGCGCGTCCCGCCGAGGTAAGGTATCTGGCCAAGTGTGGATCCAGCAAAAGGTCTGAACGCCGATGGACCTATGCTCGTCAGCGCAGCTCCATTGGAGTCATGGCAACTCAGGCAAAAGGGTTCGAGGGATGTGAGGTCCGCGGGATCATAGACGATGCTTGCACCGGTGTCTGCATGACGCAACCTGACCGTACCCTGAGTATGCGTTGACTGGTTATGGCAGACCAGGCACTGAGCATTGGTAGGATCGCTGCCGTTCACATGATGCGAAGCAATACTGGAATTCCCGCCAAAGTCACCCTGAGCGCCGACGACCTGGCGGCGTGAACTGATCGCATAGGCATGACAGGTAACGCAGTCCTGGTAAGATGAAGTGTCGGTCCCATACCAGTCGAGGGTATCAGTGCCATGACATGCGAGGTTCGAACAAGTTCCCGTACGTGGAGGGCCTTGAATTTTCGTCCAAAGCGCAGGTGGGGGATTGGTTGAATCGAAGTATACGAGCGTGACAGCCGGGCCGGTCTCGGGCTGCTGGTTCATATGCGTTATTTGTGAATCATAGCCCAGATGACATTTTTCGCAATCGAACCCAATGTCTGAGACATGAGCAACATGTTTTCCAGCGGAACCTGATCCGTTAGTAATCACCGGGTCGGGCGAGATGATGCTTGTGGCTGAATGGCATACGGCATTGCAATTGGAAGGCGGTGACGTTACCTGCTTGTTGGTGAGCGCATCAGGACCTTCCGCGGGTCCGCAACCGAATACCGCCGTCGCGAGCAGTACTGGCATGAAAGCGCGTACATTCATCTGGATAATCCCCTTACTACAGAGTGACATGTTTTGCTACATAATGGTCACGTCTCGGCCTCTATGTATTTACTTAGTATTTACTTATCCGCTTATCCGTATTTTATCACTTTTCAGCAACTTATGGCTACTAAAGCAATAGCAGAACAAGGCTTATCAGGCATCATCGAAGAAACTGAAACGTGATATGCGGCGCGATTTTCATGACCAAGCCAGCGGTCTGTGGTTGAGGTAACATGAGTCCGCAGTCCTGTCACTGGTGACATCCAACCTGAATGCAGGTCACAGTAGGACTTATTGTGTGACCGAGAGGAGCCGAAGTATGAAGCGCCTGTTTATGGCAGACCACGCAGTTGTCGTCAGGTGCAAGGCTCGACCCATAATGACACCAGGTGCAGTGGCGTGACCGCCAGTTGGCTGTGTGCGTACGCGGGGCCGTCTCGTTATGGCAGCGGACACAGTAGTCCTGCCGGTGGCAGTTCTGGCACCGGTCGCGGTTGCCCTCGGCCTGGAAACCATGGCTCAGAGTGCGCCAGGTGTTGGTGTGGTCCTTCGGCATCGTCGTATTGTGGCACTCCATGCACTCATTCCGCTCATGGCAGACATAGCAGGCCTTACCCTTGCTGTCGGCCTCGTTCATGGTGAGGTCCGCTGAGGCGCCATGGTATTGGAGCCAGTTGCCTTTGTGAGAGTTCGGCATGGGGAAGGGAATCTTCTTTGCATCTGCCCCGGACCCTGCCGGCGCCTCGCCCCAGGTCGATGCGGCCATCGTGAAACAGAACAGCGATGCAAAGCCGAGCATCAGCAGGAGCGTTTGGCATCTTGAAGTTCCCTTAAAAGTCATAGCGCATCCCCATGCGTGCAACCGAGTAATTTTCGATGCTGTCCTCATACTCATAGGATATATCGAGTGATATTGACGTGGTCAGCGGCGTCCCGCCTTTCACGTAATAGGTCCGCACCTTCTCCCGCTCGCCAAGAAGAATATAATAGTCGAACTTGTAGAGGCTGTAGTAGGTCCCGGCGTTGAGGCGGGTTTTTTTCCGGTCCTTTCCGAAACGGTACTCAGCGTCAAATCCGGCAGAGGTGAATTCCCGATCAAGGGTCTCCCACCAGTCCCCGGTGAGAGAGAACGACAGGCCCTTCTTCACGATGTCGGAGAATTGCAGAACAGCAAAGGCCCGTTCATATTCGCGGTTAAAGGCATTCTCAACACGTTCCTTCAGGAGTTCCCGTTTGTAATACCCAAGATCAACGGCCACGTGGGAGCCGAAGGCCTTCCTGATCTTTGCGTCATAGGTCTGATAGGGAAAGGAGCTTCCGAGAATGTCGAAATAGGGAGAAAGTTCGTTCGAAAGTTCGTTCTGTTCCCGGAACTGCCGGAACCAGGTGAAGCTCAGCTCGAGATCAGCTGACGGAAAGGACTGCAGGAGCCTTGCCTTGACGTCGCGGGGTTCGCCGTTCAGGGAACGGTAGGCGACCATGGTCCTGGTGAAGAGTCCGAGACGCTGGCGCAGCCTGAGCGACAGCAGCTCATCAGCCTGGTCGGAGGTGCCAACGAGATTGCGCTCATCCTCTGCATGAAGATAATCCAGGCTCAGCATGGTGGACCGGAAGGGGTGGAGATCGATCCCTGCTCCGCCGAGGAGGTCCGAACCCCAATCCTGGTCGATCTCGTAGAAATGGACCGACGCACCGCCGTATGCTGTCATGTTCATCAGGGAGCCGAGGGCAAGGTCCGCGGCGATCCCGTCAAAGAACACCGGCTCGTCCCGTGTGCCTGCCTGTCTGCCGATACGAAGTTGGGTCACATAGGGAGCCGGCCTGTTCAGATCGTAATGGGCTTCATATACGTATCCGCTGAACCAGGAATCGCGAGCGTCATTGATGTCTTCGAGAGGGAAAAAGCCTGTGCGATTCCGGTCGCCGTCAAGGTCCTGCGATGCTGCGGCAAAAAAGTGAAGCTCATAGCCTGTATCGCGCTGCGGCGAGTACACATCCAGGCGAAGCCGTTCGTGCAGGTCATTGTCCGTATCGCGGTTGCCGGAGACGCCCGCCACGCGGATGGCATACTGGGTGGCGAAGGATCCCTTGACGATCGCCGCACCGCCGGCTGAACGAAAAAAGGGCAGCTCGGTTGTGACAGGTGCGCTGTCCAGCGCTGCAGAAGCCGCATGCAGGACTGCAGGCGGGCACAGTGCGATCGTCAGCAAAAGCGGTATGGCGGAAAGATTTTTTAACATGATTATTTTGTAGCGTGTAGTTCGCAATTTGTTGTCGACTATAATAGCGGCTTGCAGAAATGTCAATAAAATTTCGGAAAGTTGATGCGAGGGATCGCAACAATCAATCTTAATACTTACTTCGTATATTAAATCCTGCGCTGATTTTTGTTTGATTTGATTCATCATCTTCGATACAATGGGTCCGTTTCGTAGTCATCGCGGTTTGCCGTTGTTGTTTTGATGAGAGGCTGACGGCGTATTTGCCTGATGCAGAAAGGAAAGCGGAAATGTACTGTTGTTCCGGACTCATCATATATCTTTTCCCGAATCGGCTCATGTCGTCGTCGCGTACCATCGCAGGAGTTGCGCTTCTGTTGCTGCTGCTGTTCGCGCCGGTTGTTCATGCCGCCCAGTCAGGGGGCGGCGCTGGCCCCGCATGGTCTGATGCGACAGAGACCGCGAAGATCCATCACCTGGGGGCGATCAGAAGCTCCCGCGATGCGGGCGGCGGTAAAGAGGGAACGATCACGCTTAGGAAGCCCTACGGCGTTGCTGTTGACCTGAGCGGACGGATGTACGTTACGGACCGCGGGCGCATTGTCTTCTTTCACCCGGGAAAAAAGCGGTCCGGCTTCCTTGGCAGTGGCGGTACTGACGCAGCGCGGTCCGAGCCGCTCGGCATCGCCGTGAGCAGCGACGGCAGGATCTTCACGGCCGACAGCGCGGCGCGCAAGGTCTTCGTTCATTCCGCCGACGGAAAACGGATTGCGAGCGTCGGCGGTGCAGAGGAGCTCGAATTGCCCTGCGGCGTGGCAGTTGATGAGCGGAACGGAAAGCTCTACGTCGTTGACAGCAGGAAACATCGCGTGGCGGTATACGGGTTGAAGGATTACCGGCTGCAGCGAACCATCGGTTCGAGGGGAATCAAGGAGAAAGATAAGTTCAATTTTCCCACGAGCGTTGCTGTCGACTCCAGGGGCACTCTCTATGTTGTAGACACCGGCAACTTCCGGGTCCAGGCTTTTGACCGTGACGGCAAGTACCTGAGAAGCATCGGCGGCATCGGCGACGCGCCCGGCGCTTTTGCAAGGCCGAAGGGCATCGCCATTGACTCGGAAGACCATGTCTATGTTGTTGACGCAGCTTTCCAGAACGTCCAGATCTTCGACACCGACGGCACGCTCCTGTATTACTTCGGCACAGGCGGCCTCGGACCGGGCCGGTTCACGCTTCCCGCAGGCATCAGCATCGACGAGCAGGACCGGATCTATGTCGTGGACCAGTGGCCGGGAGCGGTGCATATGTTCCAGTATGCAGGAAAGAAGTTCGAGGAGCAGCGGAAGCGAAGCGCTCCGTCGGGAACGGGTGCGAGGTGATATGATGAGAATCCCGGTGCTTGCAGTTCTCGCAGCGTCCCTTCTCCTGCCGGCCGGCAACGCCCTTGCCGGGATCGCCGGTTCCAAGCACGACCTGACGCGGGACAGCGAACGGTCCTTCGCGCAGGACAGCGGTGCAGCCTGCACCTTCTGCCATATTCCGCGCGGCGGGGGCGCTCAGCGGACGCCGGTATGGATGAAGGACCTGAACGTGAAGCCTGTGGAGCAGTATCCTCTGTACGCATGGGAGCCGACGCAGCAGTTTGAGAAACTGCCGCGGCCCGGAGCGAACTCTCTGGTATGCCTTTCCTGTCATGACGGCGCCATTGCCCGGAACATGGACTATCGCAGCGAAGGGAAGTACGAAGGGAAGAGAACAGGGCGGGCGGGCAGCGCCTACGATCCGCTTGCAGGATATGAGCCCTCTGATTATCTCTCGGGCGACCATCCGTCAGGGATCACCTACGATCCTCCGGGGGCGGGCCTGGCCGGCATAACTGCAGCGAGGAAAAAAGGAGTTCGGCTCTTCGGCGCACAGGAGGACCAGGTGGAGTGCGCGTCATGCCATAATCCGCACACCACGGACCATCCGTACCTCCTGTACAAGCCGTTGAACGAGCTCTGCGCGACCTGCCATGTGAATCGGGCCGACGGCAGGCACCTCATGGCGGGTTTTGGTTTCGCCGACGATCATCCCGTGAGCGGCAAACCCGATCCTCTCCGGAAGGGAAAAGATCTTTCCTGCGCGACCTGCCACGCGCCCCATGGGGCGGACATTCTTGTTCCCGCGAAGCAGGCACCGGCGAATTTCTGCGAACGGTGTCATATAAAATAGAACTTATTGGGACGGGATAACTTCTGATCAAGGCTGGTCAGAAATAATGACTTCTTTTTGATGTGATTGCTGAACTTTTTGCCCTTATCCGTTGTTCCTGATACTATCCGCCTCCGCATGCTTTTTTCAGGATCATTGCTCTATCCGTTCTGTACTTCCTATCTGCCCGCAAGGGCCTCCTCGAAGCAGGGAAAAGCGCGTATGGGGTCCAGGGTCTTTGACGCCGCAAGATAGTTCCTGTCGCGGTATCCCTTTTCCACGGCGCGCCGGAGCCACCGGCAGGCCTCGGCCACATCCTTTTTCGCCGCGTGCAGCTCTGCCATGCGCACCATGGCTTCGCTGTCCTCACGGTCCAGGGACAGGGCCTTCCTGATGTCCTGCTCGGCGTCGTCGTATTTTCCCCGCATGATGAAGGCGACGCCCCGGTTCGTATAGGACCGGTTCGACGCCGGGTTCAGCTCGATCGCCTTTGTGTAGTTGTCCACGGCCCGTTCGTACTCACCCTTCCGGTAATAGGCGTTGCCCATGTTGTAATAGGCCTCATCGTACTTCGGCCGGTGCTCAAGCGCCCGGACATAGTCGGCAATGGCCCTGCCGAACTCCGCCTTCTGGTACCAGGAGTTGCCGCGGTTGTTGAAGGCCATGAAGTGGCGGGGATTGTATTCGAGCGCCTTGTCGTAATTGGCGATCGCCGGCTCATAGCGGCCCTTGTGATAGTAGGCATTGCCGAGATTGTAGTAGGCGGCGTCATACCGCGGATTCAGATTGATCGCTTTTGCATAGTCCGTGATGGCCCTGTCGTACTGGGCCTTCTGCGCGTAAGCGAAGCCCCGCTCGTTATACGCTGCAGCATAGGACGGGTTCAGCTCGATGGCGCGCGCATACTCGGCAATCGCGTCATCATAGCGCTCCTTTTTCGACGAGGTGATGCCGCGCTCAAAAAAGGACCTGGCGTTCCCGGCATCGGGAGGGACATCGGGCGCTGTCGATTCAACAGCTTCGCTCCCGGGCGCCTTTTCCTCGCCCTGAGATCTCGTCCGCGTTCCTTCCTGAGCCGGGCGCTCCGGCGCGTCGGGTCGCAGGGCCGAATCGGAGATCGTTTCTGCGGGATGTCCGCCCACGGGCGCCTGTTTCGGAGCGCAGGCCGTCAGCAGCAGAAGAATAACGGCGCTGCAGGTCATCAAGTTCTTCAAGGCGAGTTTCATATTTGGTTATCATCTCCTGCTGGAATGCGGCTCCGCGTGTACTGCATGATGAGGGCAAAATAAACGCCCCGTTGATGGAGCGTGAACGGGGCGGCTTATGTAATGCCGTGAGCGGCCAGTTGTCCCTTAGCACGAGCTTTTGCACTTGCAGGTCAGGGCTGCCTTTTTCGAAACTTTTTTGATCTTCACCGCGATCCTCCTTTTCCGAGAATAAGGTCGTTGTTGAAAGCGATCAGACGCTTATAATGAATCTATTCTATACCATAGAGGGCACATCTGTAAAGGTCTTTTCCGTTCTTACCCGAGAGCAGTTCCGCGCGGAACCGGCAGCCCCCCCTGCAGGCTTCGAGATAGGAGCAGTCACAGGTGAGCGAGGCGAGCGGGACGGGCCGTACCCGCTGCCAGCAGGTCCGAAGACCTTCATCGACGGACCCGACGGCCCGGTCCGCGTAGAACGTGCACTTCGCCGCCCGGCCGTCGGCCAGCACGGACATGAGATGGAGGCCGCATCCGAACCCCGCGCCCGAGCTGTGGAGGCCGCCGCCGAATCCGTAGCCCAGATATTTCCCTCCTTCTTCAGGCAGCACCTGGAAATCGGCGTTATCCTTCAGCCTGCCGGTTAGGCAGGGCACGTCTACGGTCCAGTCCTTGATCTTCATGCTCCGGAACAGGCGTTCCATGCCGTCGAAGTCTTCGAAGTTTTCGGGATGGACCATCGTTGAGATGGAGACATCGAAACCGGCATCGAGGGCCCGCGTGGCCGCGTCGATGGTGCGCGTGAAGGTGCCCTGTCCGCGCAGGGCATCATGGGCCTTTTCCAGCCCGTCTATGCTGAGCTGGATTTCATGGACGTTCAGGCCGCCGAGGTCCTGGGCAGGCAGCGCAAGTCCGTTCGTGAACAGGATCTTTCGAAAGCTGAATTCGGGAAGCATGGCATTCACATCGTTGAAGGCACTGTGCAGAAGCGGTTCTCCCCCCGTGATCAACAGACGCAGTCCCTGCATGTCCTCGAATTCTTTCAGGACCAAGCGGATCCGGTCCAGAGGCAGTTCCGCATTGTGGCTGTCTTCGATGTAGCAGTGTTTGCACCGAAGGTTGCAGGCGTCGGTGATCTGCAGTTCTAGATAGCGAAGGGAGGGGGCAGGCGCTTTCTTGAGCTTCGGTTGCGGAACCGGTGACCGTTCCGTCGAGATCAGACCTTCCTCAAGCGAGTAGTCAAGGAAGGCGCTGTCCCGGGAGGCGCACCCTTTCTCAGAAGTGCAGGACTCGAAAAAAGCAAAAGAGGCCTCGTCGAGTTCGTACAGTTCATCGTTCTGGATGTGATAGACCGCCGGCGTCTCGAGCCATTTGAGCGCCGCATCCCGTGCAAGAAAGTAACGCATAAGGTTATTATACCACGTTGCAAGGCCGATCAAGGTCCGACCGCCTGCCCATTGCGATATAATGCACCTGCTGCAAAGTCATCAAGAGTACGTTGAATGCTTTCCGAGGACAGTGAATTGTTCTGTCAGCTGGAATTCACCGGAAAAGGCTGGTATAATAAACAGAGGAAGCGGCAGCGAAAGACTATTGGCCATTCACGAGGTCACACTGCCCTGTGGCCTCGCAGTTTCGGAACACTAATCCGGTTTTCACAATCAAGCCGCACACAGCATTAATGGCCGTCGGTAGAGAGAACATGCTGAAGCATGCGGGCGCCGAGTTGCTGCAGATGGCGGCGCATGAGAGGGAATCTCGAACAACAGGCTCCTGTGCCTGGCTGGCAGCGTGGTAAAGTATGAAGAGCGATAAGAAGCTGTGCCTCAATTTCTGCAAATACTACAAACCGGAAAAGAACGAAGAGCTTGAGTGCAGGGGAGCCGTCATTGTCCGGCGTCTGATGCAGAATGGCAGGCGCGTTCCGCTCGATCGCCCCGCAGAGATGACCGGGCCGTCCGCTATTGTGGTAGAAAAACTCAAGAGCAGTATGTGCTCTGACTGTGATTTCTTTGCGGAGGATTGCGATTTCATCCTCACCGGCGGGCAGGCGGTTCCCTGCGGAGGATTTGTTCTGCTGGCGCATCTGCTCGATAAAGGGACCATCGAGATAGAAGATCTGGTTGACGAACTGAAAAGGGACAGTCCCCTTTGATTCCAGGGGGACTGTCCCTGTCTCACGGAGACTGTCCCAGGGGGGGGACTGTCCCTACAGTGCAGAACCGGCAAGGGAGCGACAGCATGGACTACACGATACGGATAGGCGGCGCAGCAGGCCAGGGGATCCAGACGATCGGCGAGACCCTGGGGCGGGTCTTCGTGCGGACAGGTTACTTTGTGTTCACGCACCAGGACTACGAGTCGAGGGTGCGCGGAGGCCATAATTTTTATCAGATCCGCGTGTCAACGCAGCCGGTCTACGCCTCGCGGGACGGCATCGACATTCTTGTTGCCCTGGACAGCGAGACCATCCCGCGCTACGAGAAGGAGCGCACAAGGCGGGCGCAGGTAGTGTACGACTCCTCGGCCCTCAAGAAGACCTACGAAGGTCCTGCCTTCATCGATATTCCCTTTGCCAAGCTGGCCAAAGAGCACGGCGGCAGCCCGATCATGGCGAACACGGTCGCAACAGGCGCTGTGCTCGGCATGCTGGGCATGGAGCTCGATGCGCTTCTCGCCATCATCGCCGAGACCTTCGGGAAAAAAGGCGAAGCGGTGGTCAGCGCGAACCGGAAGGCGGCCCAGGCAGGGCACGAGCTCGCCGTGGAGCAGTGCGTTACCTGTTCCTTTGCCGGGGAAAAGAAGGACACAAAGGCATCGCGAAAGAAACGGCTGCTCATTGCAGGCATCGAAACTATCGCGCTGGGCGCCATTGCAGGAGGATGCAGGTTCTATGCAGCCTATCCCATGACGCCGTCGACGGGCATCATGAACTATATCGCGTCAAAGGCGGAGCAGTTCGGCATCGTCGTCGAACAGGCAGAGGACGAGATCGCGGCCATCAATATGGCCCTGGGCGCCTCTTTTGCCGGGGTCCGCGCCATGACGGGCACGTCAGGCGGCGGCTTCGCGCTGATGGTCGAAGGGCTTTCGCTTGCCGGGATCACTGAAACGCCGGTGGTCATTGCCATGGGTCAGCGTCCCGGCCCTGCAACGGGCCTGCCCACGCGAACGGAGCAGGGCGAACTGCAGTTCCTGGTCTCAGCGGGCCACGGCGAATTCCCGCGCATCATCTTCGCGCCAGGGACGCCGGTCCAGGCCCTGCTTCAGACAGCGCGGGCTTTTGACCTGGCCGAGAAATACCAGATACCGGTTTTCATTCTCTTCGACCAATACCTGGCTGATTCGCAGTGGACCTACGAGGACTTCGATCTATCCAAGGTGAAGTATACTGACTACCGTCTGCGCGGAGAGGCTTTCAGCGGGCTCGCTGAATACCAGCGCCACGCCTATACAGCGAACGGCGTCACCCCCCTCGGCGTACCCGGTGACGCGAAGCATCTCGTGGTGACGGACAGTGATGAGCACGACGAGGCAGGGCATATCGTCGAGGACGGGGAAACGCGGAACCGGATGGTCGAGAAGCGGTTGTTGAAGAAGCTGCCGCGCATCCAGAAAGAGATCGCGCCGCCGTTGTTCTATGGCGACCTGCACCCCGAGGTCGTCATCACCTGCTGGGGCTCGACCTACGGCGTGCTGCGCGAGGCCGTGGACGAACTGTCGGCCACGCATTCCGCAGCCATGCTGCACTTCAGCGAGGTATTTCCCCTGCCTGCGGCAGAAGCATCGGGATATCTGTCGGTACTCAAAAAGGCCGGACAGACCATCTGTATCGAGAATAACGCCACAGGCCAGTTCGAGCGGCTCCTGCGGGCCGAAACAGGATTTGTGTTCAGCGGGCATGTGCGGCGCTATGACGGAAGACCCTTCACGGTGGACTCGCTTGTGAAGGAGCTGAAGGGAAAGATCAAGAGGCGGTAAGAGATCGACAAAAGAGTGTCGATAGGTAGCGCAGATTGAGCATGCCCATAAAAGCCGCATAGGTAGAAGGCAATTTGCACTTTCCAATTCCGCTTATTACGGGTCAGGAGATCATCATGGTGACAGCAAAGGATTATGAAGGACAGGTCCCGACATGGTGTCCGGGATGCGGAAATTTTTCCATACTCACGACCTTCAGGGAGGCCATGGCAGAGCTCGAAATCGAGCCACACCAGTTCACCATGGTCTCGGGCATCGGGCAGGCATCGAAATTCCCGCACTATATCCGGTGCAATACCTTCAACGGTCTCCACGGCAGGACCCTGCCCGTGGCAACAGGCCTTCGGCTGGCGAACCATGAGATGCTCGTGATCGCCGTTGCCGGCGACGGCGACTGCTACGGCGAGGGCGGCAACCATCTTGCGCACACCATGCGGCGGAACGTCAACGTCAAGCTCTTCGTGCATGATAACCAGATCTACGGACTCACCAAGGGACAGGCATCGCCCACCACGGGCGAGGGTACGAAGACGAAGAACATGCCCGCCGGCGTCATCTCGGAGCAGTTGAACCCCATGGCGCTGGCTGTTGCGCTGGACTGCAGCTTTGCGGCGCGGGGCTTTGCCGGCGACGGAGAGCATCTGAAGGGGTTGATCAAGGAGGCCGTCAAGCACAAGGGGTTCACCCTTGTCGACATCCTGCAGCCCTGCGTGACCTTCAACAAGGTGAACACCTATGAGTGGTACAGCAAGCGGGTGTACCGTCTGGGTCCCGAGCATGATCCAGCGGACCGCAGTGCGGCCTTCACGAAAGCGCTGGAATGGGGGGAACGCATCCCGCTCGGTGTGATCTACCGGCGGCAGCGGCCGATCTATGAAGAGCAGGTGCCGGTGCTTGCCAAGGCGCCGCTGGTGCGGCTGCCGGCGAAGGCGCCGGACATCGGTCCCGCGATCAGGGAGTTCTTTTGATCAAGGGGATCTCGGTCATCATCCCCGTGCTTCATGAGGCCAACGTGATCAACGAACTGATCGAATACCTCCGGGGCCTTACATCGCCCGTGCCAGTGGAGATCATTGTCGTCGACGGCGCCGGGGAACAGGATACGATCTCAGCAATCCGCGACCGGGACGTTGTCAAGTCAGTATCATCAGCGGGCAGGGCACGGCAGATGAATGTGGGATCGAAGAAAGCAACGCATGATGTATTCCTCTTCCTGCACGCTGATACCTGGCTGCCGCAACAGGCCTTTGGGCTCATTGGTGAAACAATGAAGGGGGGGCGATGGGACGCCGGCGCCTTTGACCTGGGTATTGATACAAAGCGCCGGATCTTCAAGATCACCGAGGCCTATGTAGCGCTCCGGACGCGGATCACACGCATCCCCTTCGGGGACCAGGGGATATTCTTGACCCGTTCCCTGTTCGAGCGGCTCGATGGGTATCGTGACATCCCGCTGATGGAAGACGTGGACCTCATGGGCCGCGTCAAAAAAAGCAACGGCCGGGTCCGCATCATACCGGAGAAGGTCAGTACCTCGGCGCGGCGCTGGGAGCGCGAAGGGGTCCTGTACAGCACAGTGCGGAACATGATGCTCCAGGTGATGTATGCCGTCGGCGTTCCGCCGGAACGGCTGAAGAAGTACTATCGGAATGAGCCGGAGAGGAAGAAGAGCAGAGGCGAATTGGACGCAGATGAGCGCGGATAGAAGTGGATTTGTAAAGCCCGAAGGAATGAGCATATTGTTCTCTTTCTGCTTTTTCGGCTGACCCGGATTTGGGCGTGCCGTAGGGGCGACCATGGTCGCTCTTCCGAGGGCGGGCATGCCCGCCCCTACGCTGTTTTTTTGTAAATTTGTACTTTTCAAATTTTCATTTCGCTTTATGCGGGTAAGGAGATCATTGATGGGATCGGCAGTGTTCAGCGATTGGAAAATTGCAAAAGGACAGATCGAGACCGTGCAGGTGAACCTTGGCAACCGGTGCAACCAGTCCTGCACCCACTGCCACGTGGAGGGTTCGCCTGCAGGCGACCGGAACATGGACAGCGCCACAGCCGAAAAGGTGCTGGCGAAACTGCTCGGTTCGGACATCATGAGCATCGAGTTCACCGGCGGCGCTCCTGAGATGAACCCCAGCCTCGCGCTGTTTATCGAGCAGCTCTCGACGGCAGCCAGGCGCGTGACCGTGCGCACCAATCTCACCGTGCTGACCATGCCCGAGCATGCGCGTTATATCGAACTCTACCGGAAGCATGGCGTGAGGCTTATCGCGTCGCTGCCCGCGGTCTTCAAGGAAACGACGGACCGGCAGCGCGGCGCAGGCGTGTTTGAGCGGAGCATCGCAGCGCTGAAGCAGCTCAATGCAGCAGGTTACGGGGCCGACAGCCTCTCGCTCGATCTGGTGTATAATCCCTCCGGTGATTTTCTCCCGCCGCCGGAAGCTGAGGTAGAGTCAGAGTATCGTTCCCTCCTGAAGGACCGGCACGGTGTATGGTTTAACCGCCTCTTCACCATGGTGAATGCCCCCCTGGCCCGGTACAAGGATCGTCTCGAACAGGAGGGGGCCTATGACCGCTATCTTGAGCTCCTGAAGAGGCACCACAATCCCGCGACCCTTGACCGCGTCATGTGCCGGAATCTTGTTTCTGTGGATTATCAGGGTTGCCTGTACGATTGCGATTTCAACCTCGCAGCGCAGCGGCGCATCCCGGGATATGAGGAACGCCGGTTCTGGGAGATAGATCTCGATCAATTCCATCCCGAGATCGCCTGCGCGGAGTATTGCTATGCCTGCACCGTCGGGAGCGGCAGCAGCTGCCACGGCGCCCTGGTCAAAAGCGATGCAGGCGAGGCCCCATCAGATTTTGATGTGAAGGAAACAGTCCAGCAGTACTACGGTGAGGAGCTCATGCAGTCAGCAGACCTCAAGACAAGCGCCTGCTGCACTCTCGATGCCATGCCGGCCCATATCCGTCAGGTCATGCCGTTTGTCCATGACGAGATCAAGATGAAGTACTATGGCTGCGGCAATGTGGTCCCGGACCATATCCGGGGGCTCACCATCCTTGACATGGGCTGCGGCACGGGCCGCGACAGCTATGTGATGGCCTATCTGGCCGGCGAGCAGGGATTCGTCCACGGCATCGACATGACAAAGGCGCAGATCGATGTGGCGAAGAGATACGAGGCAGAGCAGGCTGAACGGTTCGGGTTCTCACGTCCGAACACCTCGTTCATCCACGACGCGATGGAGAACGTGGGACAGCATGTCCCTGCCCGATCGGTGGATCTCGTCACTTCCAACTGTGTGATCAACCTGGTGGAGGACAAGGAGCGCGTGCTGCGTTCGATCTTTGACGTTCTGAAGGACGGCGGAGAGTTCTATTTTTCCGACGTCTATGCCGACCGGCGGCTGCCTGAACCACTCCGGACGAACCGCGTGCTCTACGGCGAGTGCCTCGGCGGCGCGCTGTACTGGAAGGACTTTGAGCGCATGGCGCGGCGAGCCGGGTTCACGGACCCGCGGATCGTCTCGAAGCGCGCTATCGAGATCACCGACGAAGCGGTCAAGGCCCTTGTCGGGAATATCACGTTCTATTCCGTCACGTACCGTCTCTGGAAGATAGAAGGCCTTGAGGACGCCTGCGAGGACTATGGGCATGTTGCAGTATATAAAGGAGGCGTGCCTGAATCGCCCTTCCGGTTCATTCTGGACGACGGGCATGTGTTCGAACGGAACCGGCCCGAGCGCGTCTGCGGCAACACGGCGTTCATGCTTTCGCGCACGCGCTTCGGAAGCTTTTTCGAGATCACGGGTAGCTTCGATGAGCACTTCGGCCTGTTCCAGGGCTGCAGTACGACCGCGGCGGAGCTGATGAAGCAGGAGCAGGATAAGGGACGCAGCGGGCCGTCGTGCTGTTAGGCGCACACTCCTGTAATATCGAGAGAAGATTTTCGGTGTCTGTGTGTCAGTCAACAGGCAAGCAAAAGGCAAGATGTTTTCTCGCCAAGGCGCAAAGAGCGCCAAGAAAGGCCTGGCCTTTTGACTTTCAATCCTGGACGTAATGGTTTCCTTTGCGAGCTTTGCGAGAGATGCCTTTGCTTTTGAAGTATGTCACATCAGGATCAGAACAGCCATGACCACAGAAACCTGCATAATTCTATTTATAAAATATCCCGAGAAGGGGAAGGTCAAGACGCGCCTGAGCAAGGACCTTGGCGATGACGTGACGCTGGACCTGTACCGAGCCTTTGCAGCGGACATCCTTGCGACGGTCCGGAAGACAGGACTTCCCCTCCGGATCTGTTATGCTCCCGCTGATGCCGGCGATAAGGTAAAGGCATGGCTCGGCGACGGATGGGAGGATGCGCCGCAGCCCGAGGGGGACCTGGGCGCAAGGATGGAAGGGGCATTCCGCCAGGCCTTTGATGACGGCTTCGAGCGGGCGGTGATCATCGGGAGCGACATCCCGGACCTGCCGCTTCGCATCATCAACCAGGCCGTGAAATCACTTGCTTTCAGCGACGCCGTTATCGGTCCTTCCGTTGACGGCGGCTACTATCTCATCGGCTTCCACCAGGACACCTTCCTTCCTGTCGCCTTCTACGGCATTCCCTGGAGTTCGCCGCGCGTCTACCCGGAAACGATGGCCCTGCTCGAGAACGCCGAGCTGCGCGTTCATGGACTCCCGAAATGGCCTGATGTGGACACCTTCGAAGACGTCAGGGAGTTCATGAAGAGGAACGCCTCAGGGGAGCTGTCAGGTTCCCGGACGATGCAATGTCTGGAGGCTGCCCGAGCTTCCCTGCCCCGGCGATTCGCCTCCTAAGAGCGGGAACGGGTATCAGGACGCAGATGGACCCTGATCTTCGCGGGCACATGCATGCAGGCATGCAGATTGACAGGAGCAGCAGGACTAGGGTACACTTCCCCCCATTCCCGTGCAGTCGGTGGAGCCCCCCGGCATCCCGCCTGTCCCGCTTGCGGGGACAGGTCGGGACTACAATAACGCGACATCCCGCAGCAACCCCGCGGGAGCGGGATTGCTGCCGCGGGGTTCGAATAAGGAGACAGGGTGAAACTAAAAGTCGGTCTTTATGGTGTGTTGTTCCATGCAGTGATAGTGTCGTTTTTTTTTGGCGCGCGAAGCTCGGGTGACGACAACCCGCCGCTCTTTTATCTTATTGCCGCGCCCCTGGTCCTGGTGTCCGCTTTCATCGTGTACTTCTTCTTCCTCTCCAGCTATGTGCAGAAACGCGAGGGGATGCAGCGGGTCATCGTGTTCGATTCCCTGGCCGGCATGCTCGGGGAGTACATGATCTTTACGTTGGCGGCGGTCCTGTACAGTCTGTTCGTCGGGCTGCAGGCCCTGGCCCGGGAAGGCGCGGGAGCATTCATCAACGCGGTCGCCACAGGCCTGTTCGTGAACCTTCTCTTCGTCTATGCAAAGTACATGGTTCACATGCTGGTCATCGGGAACATTGCAGGGCTGGCGGGCTGGTTCATCCTGAAGCAGTGGGGGCTGAAGAAGCGCTGATAGGCCGGCGATAGGGAAGATCGAAAGGGGACATGCGAACCGCATGTCCCCTTTTCTAGTGCGGTCAGGGCGCAATAGGCAACTGGTATATATTTAAGAGAAAATCTACTACGGAGCCACGGAGAACACGATTATAAGAATGAACGGGTTTCCTCCGTGTCCTGTGATTCAGTGGTTAAACCTGGTTTTTTTCGACTGCGTCAAATGCCCGTCTCCAGCTCACGGCGAACTGACATCGATGCTGTGGATACCCGAGGTCATCACGATACGGCGCAGAATTCTATTATACATGAAGGGCGCCTTGAGGTTCTTGAGTCGGATGTTCGAGCGCAGGCGGCGCGTCCTGCGGAGATACCGTTTCTGGAAGCCCTCCAGGCCTGACATCAGCGCGTCGGCAAGGGCCAGGGCGCTCCGGAAACCGTAGCTGATCCCCTCGGCGGAGCTGGGGCTGATCCATCCTCCCGCCTCGCCGATGAGCGCGACCCTTCCCTGTCCTGTCAGGACCTGGGACATCTTGACCGGTCGCATCAGCATCGCGCCGCTCTTTTCGATGGAGTGGGTCAGGTCGAAACCGTATTCCCTGAGCTTTGACTTGAGCAGTTCGAAGTTCGCTGTCGCGGTTTCGCCCGTCCTGAGCGCCGAGCCGACGATCATCTTGTCGTCCTTGGGGATGAGCCAGGAGTAGAAATCCGTGACTTCGGGATCGAAGATGGCCGTGAAGTAGGGGAGGGGCCGTTCTGATTTGAACCACTCCTGGATCGCGATGTACTGCCGGGGAGCAGGCATCTGGGGGAAGGCCTGTTTACGAACAAGAGAAAATGCGCCGTCGGCGCCGATCAGGAGGGAGGTATATTCTTCATGTATGCTGCCGTCCTGGGAGAGGTGGACGCGGAGCCCTTGTTCGTCCTCTGCAAAGCCCCGGAAGAAGCAGGTTTGCCTCAGTTCCACATCAGGTGGAAGCAGCGAGGCGAGCCATTGGTCGAACTTGCCGCGGTCGATGTTCAGATAGGAGCGCTGGTAATACCGCTCGATGCGGTTCAGCAGGTCAATGGTCCGGACCGCGAAGAGCTGCGGGCCGCTGAGTATGTCGCGCGGAAGCCCCAATTCCATTCTCGCAAGCATGCGCTGGGCGTCGGGGGCGAGCAGGCCGCCGCAGCACTTTGCCGCCGGCGCCTTTCCGTTCTTCGGAAGTACCATGCCTTTGTCCACGAGCAGAACGCGGTAGCGCTTTCCTATCAGCCGCGCCAGCGTTGAGCCCGCGGGTCCCGCGCCGATAATGATTACGTCGTACATGAATGGGTTCTCACCTGAAAAGGTTGTCTGGCAATGATGTAATGAACGCAACTGACCTATTTGCCATTGTAGCCGAAACAGCGGTCTGGTCAAGCTATTTTTCGCCAGCCGGCGCGATGAAATAAAAAAACGCCCCTGATGAGCAGGGGCGTCGAGGTTTTTGGATACTTCCGGATCAATCGATGCGGATGGTCAACGTTATGGTTGATCCGCTGGTCTGCGCGGGGAAGCGCCACCTCTTCGCGGCCTTTATGATACACTGCCCGGTATTCCCGGTCGAGGGGGTCACCGAGACCGGAGTTATGCTTTTCACCCTGCCTTGTTCGTCGATGACCAGCCTGACGACGAACCTGCCCTGATGAAGACCGCCCGCGGCACATATCACGAGTTCTCCCAGTTGCTGCTCCACGACCATCCGTACGGCCTCGGTAGAAAGCGCGCCGGTGACCCGGATGTCGTCGATGCGCATTCCGGTTTTTTCGTTCTTCCGCGAATCCGGCTTTTCCTCGGGCTTACATGCCTCGTCGTTCTGTGCCAGGGTCTTCGGCTCTGACGCGGGAACAGGCGACGCGGCATAGCGCTGCATCCTGCCGGCCACGGCATAATCCGAGACACCCTCAGGCAGCGGCAGCGGCTGCGTCACCGTCGTTGCATTGCCCTCCTTGTTCCGGACTTCGTTGTCCACGGCAAGAAAGGAGGTGAAGGCAGTGAGCAGGTTGTACGTGAGGCCGAGTTCGGTCACCTCGCGGATGCGGCCCTCATCGGAGCGCAGGGAATTGTAGTCCGACAGAAGGCTGATGCGGTGGCGCGCCCAGAGATAGCGCAGTGCCCCGTTGGTAGTAGACGGCGTTGCAGATGCCACGTCGATCTTTTCGCGGTGCGTTCCATCGCCCGAGAGGCCGCTCACGGTGATCATGCCGCGGGGCTTGCCCCGCCACTTGCCGAAGACGATCACAGGCCGGTCAGCCAGCACATCGGGGACCGAAGCCGGCTCCACGTCATATACATCGAAGCCGTTGAACTCGGTCCTGATCCCGGTCAGCACCGGCGACTGGATCAGCGTGCGGAAGGCCTCGGCCTTTGCCGCTGCTTCTTCCTGCTTCGTGATCACAAAGGGCTCACCCATGCCTACGCGGGCCATGCCTTCGAGGAGAAGGCGGTTCACGCTGCTGCCGATGCCGAAGGTGAAGAAGTTCGCGTCTCCCAGATTCGTGCGGATGAGGTCAAAGGCCTCTTCCTCTACGGTCACGTACCCGTCCGTGGCGATCACCACGCTCCGGGAAAATCCCTCAGCCCGGGGGAGGGCCAGCGCCCGCTTGAGCGCGGGCAGCAGCTCTGTGCCGCCTCCGCCTCGCTGCTGTTCGATGACCTGGATCGCCCGCGCGATGTTCTGCGGCGTGGCAGGAAGCGAGCGCTCGGACAGGATGGAGGAGCTGCCGGCAAAGAGCAGCACATTAAAGCGGTCCGTGGGCCGGAGTTTGCCGATAAGGTCCTTCAGCAGTTTCTTGGATATTTCAATGGGGAAGCCGTGCATGGAGCCTGAGATATCCACGATGAAGATGTACTCGCGGCCGGGGATCATCTCGGGACGCACGCGTTTTGGCGGCTGGAGCATCAGGAGAAAGAAATTCTCTTTCCCGCCTTCGAAGAGCAGCAGGCCCGTTTCGATCGCCTTGCCCGCGAGCCGGTACTTCAGGATGTAGTCGCGGTTTCCGCCTTTCTGTTCGGTCGGGTCGAGCACGACGGACGCGCTGTTCGGACCGGTGTAGCGCACATCGACCTTGTGGGACGGGGAAATGAGCTGCTGGATCGGGAGCCCTGCCGCAATGTTCACCGTCATGTCGAAGCCGTAGGTCGGCGCTTCGCCCTGGCGCAAGTAGGGGTTCTGCACCCACTGTTCCGATGCGGGCGCGCTCTCCGCTGGCTGGTTCGAGTAGCGCGGCCCCACCACCGTGGGATAGACGAACTCGTATTCTCCGTTTTCCGGGACAAGAAGCTCCGTGTATCTGAGCTCGACCCGGATTTCGTCGCCGGGCATGATGTTCGCCACGTTCATCTGGAACACGTTCGGCCGGTGCTGTTCAAGGAGCGAGGCGCTCTTGCCCTGCTGCTTTGCCTCTTCGTACTCCTGACGGGCCTCGTCCTTCTTCCTGATCTTCGCGATGATGATCCGCTCGCCGATGGTCATCTTCATGCCATAGACCGCTGCGCGCGTCGAGGCGGGGAATACATAGATGGCCTCAAGAGGCCGCTGCCCCTCGTTCTTGTAGACCTGCGTCACTGTCACGTCGGCGATCACACCGGCGATGTTCACTGTCGCCGAGGTGGACCTGAGCGGCAGCCGGTCCACTTCCGGGTCGTCGCTTTTCACGAAGAAGTAGGGGGAGAGGGTCCGGTCTTCGGGTCCCTCCTGCCCGGCGCCGGCAAGAGTGCCGGTCCATGCCGCTGCTGCAAGTACAGTTGCCATGAGAATTCGTAGTGACCTTTTCATAACGTACCTCCTGATTGATTGACAGATCCGTTTAGTATTTCATCCGTACTCGGTAGGTGAGCTTCACCTCACCGTCTTTCGGCACAGGGATCGAGAACTCGGCGGTGAACGCTTCGGTCTTCGCATAAGGGTGTGATGATTCGAGCATGGTCCAGTCGCCGGGAATGGGCTCCACGACCTTGACGATCACCGCCTCCTTTTTGTGGTTGCGGAGCGATATTTCGTAAGCAGCCTCGTAGCGGTTCAATATGAGCTTCTTCCAGTCCGTCATTTTCCGGCTGCCTACCACGTCAAAGGCCTCGCCGAGCTTTACCCTGATCTTTTCCTTCTCAGGTGTGTGGTCGATGGAGTCTTCGCCCACGAACTGCAGGCTTCCTTCGCTGTCATGCTTGTAGACCCTGACCGTGCCTTTTGGAAGCGGCATGCCCAGGTTGTTCTCCTTCCTGTTGTCGATCTCGACGTAAACGCCGATCTTCTGGTTCGTTGCGATCACACCGTACTGGCCGTAATAGTAGTCTGCTGCGCCGCGGAACAGGAGTTCCTTTTTGACCGGGATGTTCTCGGCCTGGACCAGGCTGATCTGCTTTGTCTGGTTCTCCTTCACCGTAGCCGGGCGCTGGAGGGTATAGATGTGGTATTCGAAGAAGGATTCCTCCTTGAACTGCGGCGCGTCGGCCCTTGCTTCCGTGACCGCATATTTCATCAGCTCTCTCCGGTATTCCTCTTTGTCTTTCACCCGGTTCACGTCGCCTGCCACGAGCTTTAGTTTGGCGTTCCGGTAGGAGGCCCCGCTCTTGTTGTCGATGGTGACCCAGCCTGCGAGGTCCGCGCGATCGTCCTTGTCGTTCAGCGTGACGACATAATCCGATTGCCAGGTGATGCCGTTCGTGAGGTAGGATGTTTCGACGGTCTGTGCAGTCGCGAGGCTGTTGTCCAGCGTCCAGACAAGGGTCGGTTGGGAAATGAGATTGTCCGGCACGCCGGGGAAGATGATGCGGCCCGGGTGGCCGAAGGTGATCTCGTCGCCGATCCGGAAGATGGGGCCGCCGTTGTTCGACAGGAGGGTGGCCGTAACCAGCTCCTCCTTGCCTGTGTAGATGTTCTTTGTATTGAGCTTCACCTCACGGCCCACGTACTTGTCCAGGAGCTTCTGAGGGTTCAGGAGGTCGTACTCGTAGTTCTGCTCGAGTACCGAGAGGCTGTTCGGATCGATCAGGGACTTGATGTGGACGCTCGTGGGGATGATCTGTGACGCCACGTCCATGAAGCGGAGCTCCGATGCCCCTTTGGAAAGCCGGATCACGCGGCGGTCCTTCACGAGTCCCAGGTTGACATTGTAAATGGTAAGGGCCACGGACTGCTGGTCTTCGATCGTGCTTGCCGCTGCAGGCGTCTTGCTGCCGGGCTGAGCAGCATTTGCGATCCACGTGGTGCAAAGAAGAAGCAGAACTGCAAGGACCTGAAAGAAGTATCTGATGCGCATATTGAACCTCCTGTTGTCGAGGCTTGACCCGGTCTCGCAGGTGATGCCTACACCCGCTTTCTGGGTCTTTAGACAAAGGAGGTTCCGGAAAAGTTCCCGGGAAGATCGATAGAGGACGCTATGGGGATGCAGGGGTGTTGCGCTGTCGAGAAGTTAATATTATTGGCAGGTTATTGGAGGAGCGGCTGTATCACAAACAACGCGAAGCGAGGGGGAAGAAATAGCAGGCCTCACGCTCACCGTTCGGGATCTATTCGCCCTTGATCTGGATCCTGACAGTGATGATCTTCTGTTCCGGGCTGTCCTGTTCGCTTTTCGTTTCCATCCTGCCGAGCCGTGATAATTGCCGAACCAGTTCCTCGCGCTTGCCGGCATCAACTGTCGCGTCGATGGAATGAGCATCGCGTCGCGCAACCTTTCCGCCGAGGCGTTCAATGATCTTTTCGACGTCTTTGGCCGCACTATCGATATTGCTCGCGTGCAGCGTGTAGGTGATCACAGGTGTGTGCACATCGCCGATCGCACGTATTCCCGCAGGCGCCTCAGCAGCTCTCTCCCGCACTGCATCAGCATCCATAAGTCCGGTGAAGGCTTTTCTTTTCTGCAGTTTTTCCGCCGTCGGCTCGGGAGCCGCTCTTTCCGATAGAGCTGAAGGCGCTTTGGCAGCGGCAAAACCCTCTGTCCTGATCTCAGGCCTGGCTTCCAACTTTTCACGCTCGGGCGCTGCCGCAGCAGGCGCTTGCTCTGCCGGGACCGGAGGCGGCGGCTCATAGGAGTACTTCATGTCCAGAGATTTATACTCCGGAGACTGGGGAAGGCGGCCGGAGCGGTCTGCGGGCTTGTCGGCCCGCATCTCAGGCTCTTTTCGGGGAGCGGGGAGCGCCTCCTGTTGTGCGAATTCTCTTGTCGCCTCGCGATATCGAGCCGCAGGGTCCATGCTTCGATAGACATAGTAGGCCGTCACGACGAGGAACAGGACAGCCACGGTCTGGAGAGGCAGCTTGATCGAGAGCGGATAAAAGATGCGCCGGAAAATACTCTTCTTCTGCGCCGCTTCTTCGCGCACGCGGGCCATGATCTTCTGCGTGAGCCAGGGCGGGCTTTCGACCTCATCGAGGCTTTGGACATGGGCAAGGGCTTTGCGAAGCTCTTCCAGAGCGTTGCCGCAGGCAGCGCATGATGCCAGATGCTCCTCGATCTTGCTCTTCTCTTCAGCAGAGAGGGAGTCATCCAGATATTCAGACAGCTTATGTCGGATGTCGTCGTGTGTCATAGCGATAAATCACTGCAAAGCGCATGGTGCAGAGAGCAGAGGGTTGAAACAGCAAGGCATAAGAGAAACACTCCGCGCACTCTGCTCTATGCCCTATGCTCCATGCTCAGAGATACCCCATCAGTTTTTTCAAACAGTCCTTCATGGCCCCACGTGCCCGGAAGATGCGCGATTTGACCGTGCCCTCCCGGACCTTCAGGACCTTCCCGATCTCGTCGTAAGCATAGCCCTGGATGTCGCGCAGCACCAGCACTTCGCGGAACTCCGCTTCGAGGCCGCTGATGCAGTCCTGAACAGCGCGCTGCACATCGCGTTTTTCCATGCTCTCCAGTGCCGATGGCGACTGGGAAGGCGGGTCACGCATCATCGCACCATCATCCGTCAAGATCGGATCGTCGAGGCTGACCGGCTCCCGGCTTCTGCGGGTCCGGACCTGCTTCAGCCGGTTCCGGGCCTGGTTCATGGCGATGGATGTGAGCCATGTCGAGAACCTCGCCTCGCCCCGGAAGTGCTTCAGGTTCCGGAAGGCAGAGACAAAGGAGTCCTGCGCCACCTCACAGGCGTCTTCGTAGTCTCCCGTGATCCGGTACGCGATGTTCACGATGCGTTTTTCGTGCCGGCTCACCAGGACCTCGAAGGCGGCGAGGTCATCCCTCGTGGCGGCAGCGACCAGTTCGGCATCAGCGTCGGCTGATCCGGCCGGACCGGCATCCATCTGATCATTAGACAGCCGAAAGGCCTTGTTTGTTCCGTGGTTCATCCCGGGATCATTGTAGCGGAATCAGGCTGGATTTGCATCTGAAAAAAGGTCACCTGAGAATGCCGGTGACAGTATTGTTATGCGGGTTTGCCTATGATAGAATACACCATGTCAAATAAAGGCGAAGCGGACCAAAGCCTGCCACGAAGGCTCCAAGGCGCGAAGTAAGTCTAAAGTCGTTTTTTATTTTGAAGGGTCTATTACAAGGACCGATCATTCCAGAATTCGCAGAGGGAGGCAAGTCATGGCTGACAAGGTTATTATTTACGGCAAGGCCGGATGACCCTATACCACGAAGGCCCGTGAGGCCTACAGCGGAGCGGTCTATTTCGATGTGAAGGATGACCATGCAAAGCTCGACGAGATGCTGAAGCTTTCCAAGGGACGACGTGACGTTCCGGTTATCGTCGAGGGAGAGAAGGTGACCATCGGCTGCGGGGGCACCTGAGGGGTATAGGTCCGGCGGTCCGCCGGTTGTTTATAAAGTCTAAACCGATAATCGCCACGAAGGCGCTAAGGCGCGAAGAAAAATATGGACCAAGGCAACCCCCGTCTCCGTCCCGCATCAATAAGATGTATGACACGCCCGCCCCGGATCAAACAAAAATAGGAAGCGGGCCGGGGGAGCGGGGCCCGCGTCCTCTACCATTTGGAAACGGGGCGCGGCGCGTTGCCGCAGTGAACCCCGTTAGAGATCACCATCATGGGTAATGCTGCCGACGGCACATTGGAAGCCGTCATGCAGCATCTCTAACGGGGTGAACGCCGACGCGGTCGGCTCGCTCCAAAAAAACTTCGCGTCCATTGCGCCTTGGCGGTTCAAAGGTTTTGCTTTCATCAGACTGAGGCAGGGCCTCGCTACTATTTTTTAGACGTAATACCAGGAAAGGATGACGTATGCCCATTAACCGTTTTATTCTCGACAAGGAAGACACGCTCATTCTGATCATTGACATCCAGGAGCGGCTGGCCGCGGTCATGAAAACCGAGGTGAAGGACCAGGTGGTGAAGAACTGCCGGCATCTGATCGAGCTGGCGAAAATGTTGAATATCCCCGTCATGGTTACGGAGCAGTATCCCAAGGGCCTGGGCCCCACGGTCCCGGAGCTTCGGGAGGCAACGGCCGCGGTGAAGCCCGTCGAGAAGATCGCCTTCAACTGCTGCGGCGAGCCGGCGTTCATGAAAGAGGTCCGCGCCCTGGACCGCAAGAAGATCATTGTCACCGGCATGGAGACGCATATCTGCGTGCTTCAGACGACCCTCGGTCTGCTGAAGGCCGATTTTGTTCCCCACGTGGTGAGCGACGCGGTCTGCTCCCGGACCAAGGCGAACTGGCGCACGAGTCTGGATCTCATGCGCAGCGCCGGCGCAGTTGTCACCGGGACAGAGACGGTGCTGTTCCAGCTTCTGGGCGTGGCCGGGACCGAGGAGTTCAAGGCGATATCGAAGAGAATAAAGTAAGCACATTTGCTATATGGATCTGCCCTCATCGAGGTAATCCACCATGGAAGAGCACAAGGATAAAACGCACACGCATGAGCTGATCTCCGACGATGTAAAGAAGGTCATCCAGGAGACCTTCTCTAAGGAGCTGAAGGACCCCGTGGCTGTTGAGGTCTTCACGAAGCAGGGTGTGAACGACCAGTTCAACGAGGCTGCCGTGCAGATCGCGAAGGTCTTCGCGGAGCTGAGCGACAAGGTGAAGGTGTCCTTTCACACCGTGGGCGATGAGCAGGCGAAGAAGCGCGGCGTTGAGCGGTCGCCTACGCTGCTGATAGCGCCGGACAAGTACCGCATCCGCTGCACCGGCGCGCCCCTTGGCGAAGAGGCACGTTCGTTCCTTGTAGGGCTCATGATGGCCTCGTCAGGCAAGACCATCTTTACGCCCGCCATGACCGAACGGATCCGCGTGCTAAAAGAAGAGCGGCTGATCCAGGTCTTTGTGAGCCCCACCTGTCCCTATTGTCCCCAGCAGGCGCTGAACGCCATGGCCGCTGCCATAGCGAAGCCCGAGTTCGTGTCAGCCGAGATCGTGGAGATCTATGAGAACCAGGACCTGGCCGAGGAGCTGGGTTCCCTTGCCGTGCCGCAGACCTTTATTAACGGGACCTTTACGGGCGCCGGGCTCCAGACCGAGGAGGTTTTCGTCGAGACACTGGTCACCCTCAAGGAACCCGAACAGGTGTCAGAAGAGGTGACGCCCGGCGAGCCGGTGGAAAAGGACCTGGTGATCATCGGCGGCGGCCCCGCGGGTCTTACCGCCGGGATCTATGCCGTGCGCGCCGGATTGAAGACCATCGTCATCGAGAAGCGCGCTCTGGGCGGCCAGATCACCATCACGCCGGTGGTGGAGAACTATCCGGGCTTCATGCGCATCGGTGGAAAGAGCCTGGTTGACCTCATCGTGCAGCAGGCGGTGCAGTACACGGAGATCCACGTGGGCGAGGTGGTGAAGGAAGCGGTGAAGGAGAAGGAGCGCTTCCGGATCACCACGAACCGGGCGATCTATCTCACCAAAGCCGTCATCATCGCTACGGGCGCGGACAACCGGCCGCTGACGGTGCCGGGCGAGCGAAAGTTCTACGGCCGCGGCGTGAGCTACTGCTCCACCTGCGACGGCTATTTTTTCAAGGACGGCAAGAAGGTCATCGTCGTTGGCGGCGGGAACACGGCAGTCACCGATGCGCTCTATCTTCACAATATCGGCGTAAAGGCCACGATCGTGCACCGGCGTGATAAGCTTCGGGCGCAGGCGCATCTGCAGGAGAGCATGAAGAAGGCCGGCATTCCGGTGATGTGGAACAGCGAGGTGCGCGAGATCCGGGGCGAGAAGATCGTCAAGTCCGTGAGCATCGAGAACACGAAGGAGAAGAAGACGCGCGAAGAGCAGGTGGACGGCGTGTTCATCGCCATCGGATACATCCCGAACAACGAGATCGCGAAGATGCTGGGGCTCGAGCTGACCGACATTGGATACATCAAGGCCGACCCCATGACCATGCGCACCTCTGTTCCGCTGGTCTACGCAGCCGGTGACCTGAGCGGCGGCGTGAAGCAGATCTCCGTGGCCGTGGGCCAGGGGACGATCGCGGCCATGACGGCCTTCGAGGACCTGTCGAGCCCTGACGGGGAGAAGAAGGAAGAGACTACAGTGGAAGTAAAGAAATAAGGATCTTCCGGGTTGGTGCGAGTGGTTTTATCCCCCTATGTCGCTCAGTTTTGATTGGGAGGGCATCGGTTTTTTGCACAGCCTCTCAGCAATCCCATACGAAAATTTAGCCAGGTGACCGAGTCCGAGGGTTAAACATTTCGGGCTGTTTGAGCACCCTCACCCGGCCCCTCTCCCGGAGGGAGAGGGGCTGGATGGAGAAAACTCATAATTCTGTTGCTGTTTGCGAACGAATCACTTTTGGAATGATTGTGGGTGCAGTCAGCAGGCAGCATGGTCATCCCGGTCAGAGAAATTGCCGCTTTTCCCCCTTGCCAGGGACGCAGGGACTTTTGTACAATGACGGCACTTCTTTACGGCCCGTCAGGGGCCGGAACAGGCGCGGGAGGCAGCACACATGGGCAGGTATAACGATATTTTCCAGAAGAGCATCAGCGACCCCCAGGGCTTCTGGGGCAAGGCTGCTGAGGCGATCTCGTGGCACAAAAAATGGGACAAGGTCCTTGACGACTCGAACCAGCCCTTCTATCGCTGGTTTGCGGGCGGTGAGCTGAACACCTGCTACAATGCCCTGGACCGGCACGTGGAATCGGGCCGCGCGGACCAGATTGCCCTGATCTACGACAGCCCCGTGACAAAGCAGGTGCAGAAGTTCACCTATCGCGAGCTGCGGGACGCGACGGCCAGATTTGCCGGCGCGCTCAGGGGACTGGGTGTATCAAAGGGCGATACTGTTGTTATCTATATGCCCATGATCCCCGAGGCTGTCACGGCCATGCTGGCCTGCGCCCGTCTCGGCGCGGTCCACTCCGTGGTCTTCGGCGGCTTTGCGCCGAACGAGCTGGCGGTCCGGATCGACGATGCAAAGCCGAAGGTGATCGTCTCGGCCTCGGGCGCCATCGAAGTTTCCCGGCTGATCGAGTACAAGCCCATGCTCGACAAGGCCATCGAGCTTGCGTCGCATAAACCCGAGAACTGCATCGTTTTCCAGCGGCCCCAGGTCTTGGCCCAGCTCATCGCCGGCAGGGACCATGATTGGGCGGAACTCGTGGCAAAGTCCGAGCCGGTAGACTGCGTGCCGGTAAAAGCAACGGATCCGCTCTATATCCTTTATACTTCGGGCACCACGGGGCTTCCCAAGGGTGTGGTACGGGACAATGGAGGCCACGCCGTGGCGCTCCAATGGAGTATGGAGCATATATATAATGTAAGGCCCGGCGACGTGTTCTGGTCGGCCTCGGACGTGGGGTGGGTGGTGGGCCATTCCTACATCGTCTACGGGCCGCTGCTCGCGGGCTGCACCACGGTGCTCTATGAAGGCAAATCGGTAGGCACGCCCGACCCGGGCGCCTTCTGGCGCGTCATCTCCCAGCATGGTGTGAAGGTGCTCTTTACGGCGCCAACGGCCTTCCGGGCCATCAAGAAGGAAGACCCCAAGGGTGAATATCTGAAGAAATACGACCTGGCAGGATTCAAGTACCTCTTCCTGGCAGGTGAGCGGCTCGACCCGGATACGTACCACTGGGCGAGCGACCTACTGAAGCGGCCCGTGATCGATCACTGGTGGCAGACCGAGACGGGCTGGCCCATCACCGCAAATCCCATGGGGATCGAGGAGTTCCCGGTCAAGCCCGGTTCATCCACCATGCCCGTGCCCGGCTTTGACGTGCGCATCCTGGACAGCAACGGCAAAGAGCTCGGTCCGGACCAGGAGGGTATCGTGGCAGTGAAGCTGCCGTTCCCTCCCGGCACACTGCCCACGCTCTGGAAGAACGATGACTGGTTCGTCAAGTCCTACCTTGCTCCCTTCCCGGGATATTATTACACCAGCGACGGCGGCCATAAGGACCGCGACGGGTATTTCTTCATCATGGGCCGCATCGACGACGTGATCAATGTGGCAGGACACCGCCTGTCGACAGGTTCGATGGAGGAGGTCGTCTCTAAGCACACGGCAGTGGCCGAGTGCGCCGTGATCGGCGCCCGTGACGCGCTGAAGGGCCAGCTGCCTGTGGGCCTCGTGGTCCTGAAGGCGGGCGCAAACGGCAACCAGGAGGAGATCAGGAAGGAACTGGTTAAGATGGTGCGCGAGCAGGTCGGCCCTATCGCCTGCTTCAAGCAGGTGGCTGTGGTCAACCGGCTGCCCAAGACGCGCTCGGGAAAGATCCTGCGCGGCACCATGCGCAAGATCGCCGATGGCGAGACGTACACAGTGCCGGCCACCATCGACGATCCTGCCATCCTCGGCGAGATCGAGACGGCAATGAAGGGCATGGGCTACGGCAAGGACAGTTCATCACGCTCATGAAGACTGCAGACAGCGACAGACCTCCGCTCTCATCCTTCCGGACCGAATTTCCGGTCACGAAGACGCATATCTATCTGGACCACGCCGGCATCGCACCAATCTCGCTCAGGGTGAAGAAGGCCGTGGAGGGGTTTCTGGACGAATGCACCCGGAGCGGAGCATTCCCGTATCCTTTCTGGATGTCGCGCGTGAACGAGGTCCGAAAGGCCTGCGCCCGGCTTATCAACGCTGATCGTGACGAGATCGCCTTTGTGAAGAGCACGTCCCATGGACTTTCCCTCGTTGCCTCGGGCCTTGATTGGAAAGCCGGCGACAATGTCCTGATCTTTGAGAGCGAATTCCCTTCCAATATATATCCCTGGCTGCATCTCAAGGCACGGGGTGTCGAAGCGAGGGTCGTGCCCTCCCGCAAGGGGTTATTCCTTTTCGATGACATCAAAAAACTGATCGATGCCCGGACGAGGCTTCTCACCGTCAGCTCCGTGCAGTTTCGGAACGGTTTCCGGATCGACCTTGAGCGGCTTGGCGCTCTCTGCAGGGGCCGCAACGTGCTGTTCTGCGTTGACGCCATCCAGAGCCTGGGTGTGCTCCCTCTGGACGTAAAGAAATGTCAGGTCGATTTCCTCTCCGCCGACGGACACAAGTGGCTTCTGGCGCCCGAAGGGATCGGGCTCTTCTTCTGCCGGAAGGAACTGGCCGAACGGATCGATCCGCCGCTTCTGGGCTGGAAGAGCGTTGAGAACGCTCTCGACTTCGATCATGTCGACCTTCACCTCAGGACCGATGCGCTGCGTTTCGAGGAAGGGTCGCTGAATGTCATGGGGATCGTCGGCCTGGGAGCAGCACTTGAACTTCTGGGCGAGGCGGGGATGGAACGCATCGAGCAGCAGGTGCTCGACCTGGGGGAGCTGATCATCAGCGAGGCGGAACAACGGGGTCTTGAACTGCGCTCGCCCAGGGACCGCGCATCGCGGGGCGGAATTGTTTCCTTCACCGGGGAGTTCGACCCTTTAAAGGTCCGGGACGGTTTGCGGGCGCAGGGGATCATGGTGAACGTGCGTGGCGGAGCGCTGCGGGTGTCGCCTCATTTTTATAATACCAAAGAGGATATTCAGCGCTTCTATGCGGCCTTTGATGGGATTTTGTGAACTATGGTGGATAGCTGTCCTCAGTGAAAAAAAATTCGCGCAGAGACAGAAGTTCGTAGTTGCTTTTCAACTTCAGCAAATTCAACCAGTTACTCAAATCCCAAAGCTTCTTAAGAATTTCCTGGAGTCTTCGCGCCTTCGTGGGTCATGTTCCACCTAAGGTGCGCCGGTCACGCACGTCACTTCCGCGACAGCGACGTCAGCAGCGCCATGACGGCGCTCCGCTGTTTCTTGTCCTTGATGCCCCGGAAGAGGCGAAGCAGTTCTTCTTCATCAGCGTTCAGTCTGCCATAGGCTGCGGGCTCTTCCGCCACCATGCCGTTGTCGGAGGGGAAAAAGGCCGATACGGGCGTATCAAGGGCCCTGGCCATCTGCTTCAGCCGTTCCACACTGACCCGGTCGATGCCCTTTTCATATTTCTGCACCTGCTGGTAGGAAAGACCGATCTTTTCGGCAAGTTGAATCTGGGTGAGCCCCAAAGCCGTTCTCCTGTCCTTGATGATCTGTCCGGTGGTCCTGTCTTTTTTCATGCCCCTACTTTAGGAAAGTTCCGGCAAAAAGTCTATCAATCAGCGATTGTTTTTCTGCTTGACAAATGCTACCAATGGTTGTATCATTTCGCCGTGGTTGTACACCATCTATACCGGACCAACTCATCACGGGGATAGGGCCATATGGAGCAAAAGAAGATCCTGATCGTCGACGACAGCATGGTCGTCAGCGGTACGCTCGGCGATGTGCTGGAAGCGGAAGGATACAGCGTTACCCGCTGCGGGGATGCGGCCTCCGCCCTGAGTCTGACGCGCCAGGGCTGTTTTGATATTGTGATCACCGATCACGTCATGCCGGGGATGAAGGGCGTGGAAATGACAAGGCGCATGCGCTTCCGCTGTCCCGGGTCGTTCATAATCGGCATCAGTGCCGGCCACAAAAAAAAGGATTTTATCGAAGCCGGAGCCGACGCATACCTCAACAAGCCGTTTACCGTCCTGGAACTGCTCGTCGCTATCAGAAAGTGCACTGGCGAGGACCAGGGATAATGTTTCTCCTGCCACGAATTCTCCTTCGATCCATTGCCGCCGTCATGCCGCACTTGATCTCTTTTACCGGTGGAATCATCACATCCCGAGCATAAAATCACTGTACGGCAACGCTTCCCCTTCTGTTTGCTCCTCTCGCGAGAACATGATAGGCATGTATGACCCGGGATGTACAAAAAGTAAAACACTCATTTTATTGCATGGTTATTATACGGGGGTTTTCACCCCAAGCTCACTCTATACCACAGGAGGAGTCAGCTTTTAAGCTCAACGCGGCTCCACGGCACTTCGTCGAGTTGACAAACCAGTGGCAGGTATTCTATACTATGAAACAGCAACATTTCGTTTCATAATCAGCAGCAGACATTCCGTTCAGCTCAGCAAGGGCGCAGGAGACCGCCTCTCTCTGCGTCAAGCCTCAACTGTTCATCACCGTGCCGCGGTGATCGTCCGCAGTTTTTCAAGGAATAGAAGATGTAAATGCCGCAATACGGTCAGGGGGCTGATCTTCCGCATTAGCAGTAAAAATCCGGCTGAAGGATCGGGAGGGGACTATGAAGCGGAACGTCTTTATCGTCATTATGGTTGTGATGGTGCTTGTCGCTGTTGTGGCTTTTGCCCAGACAGGGGTGAAGAAAAAGCGGCCGCTGCCCCATGAGTTCGGCAAGGTAACGATCAACAATTTCTCGGAAGCCGCAAAAGTACCCGCCGTGGAGTTCGACCATTGGCTGCACCGGGCCAAGTTTACCTGCCGGGTCTGCCACGTGGACATCGGTTTCGGCATGAAGGCCGGCACCACGGGCATCAGGGCCGATGACAACATCAAGGGTTTTTACTGCGGTACCTGCCACGACGGCAAGCGGTCCATCGGCGGCAAGAAGGTCTTCGAGGCCTGTTCAAAGAACTTCTCCCGCGAATCCTTCGGCCGCTGTCAGCGGTGCCATTCGGTGGGGCGCAATGTGAAGCCCGAATATGATTTCGCCGCCTTTACCGAGAAATTCCCGAAAGAACGCTTCGGCAACGGCATCGACTGGGAGAAGGCCGAGGACAGCGGAATCGTCAAACCGATTGATCACCTGGAAGGCGTTTCCATAAAGCGGCCCCCGCTCAAGATCCAGAAGGACTTTGAGCTGAACCCCCAGATCCAGGGAATGCCGGACATCATTTTCTCGCACAAAAAGCACACGGTCTGGAACGGCTGCGAGTTGTGCCATCCCGAGATATTTCTGGGCATCAAGCGGGGACAGACGAAATACTCAATGGCCGACATATTCCAGGGCAAGTACTGCGGCGTCTGCCATGTGAATGTCGCCTTCCCGCTGCTTGATTGCCAGCGGTGCCATGCCAAGCCGGTGAATTGATGATGAAGAAGATCTGGACCATAATCGTCTCGCTGGGCCTCCTGGTCGGGGCCGTAACCGCCTGGGCCTTCTGGGACCTGCCGGTTCACCCGCCGGCAAAGGAGTTCGGGAACTTCCTGATCAACCGCACCTCGGAGAAGAACAACGTGAAGCCGGCCACCTTCTCCCACTGGGTGCACCGCCAGAAGCACACCTGCCGGGTCTGCCACTTTGAGCTGGACTTCAGCTTGAAGGTGAACACGACGGAGATCACCGAGGCGGCGAACAAGGCAGGGCGGTTCTGCGGCGCCCCGGGGTGTCATGACGGCAAAACCGTATTCGGCCACGAGAAGCCCCATTGCGAGAAATGCCATAACGGGGATATCAATTACAGCAAAGGCAAGTTCCCGGCCCTCAAGAACTTCC
>MHDZ01000066.1:0-4893 GCA_001805055.1 Nitrospirae bacterium GWC2_57_13 | reverse complement strand
ATACGGGAACGAGATCGACTGGGTCAAGGCCCTGGCGCAGGGCCTGATCAAGCCGAAGAACGAACTGACATTGCCGCCTGCGGACATGTCCTTCGAAAAGATGCTCTCGCTCGAGGCCGAGTGGAGCAACATTCCTCCGGCCGTCTTTCCGCATAAGGAACACATTGCCTGGCTGGACTGCAACAACTGCCATCCCGACGTATTCAACATCAAGAAGAAAACGACAAAACATTTTGAGATGGTGCGGATCCTGAAGGGAGAGTTCTGCGGCGCCTGTCACCTGAACGTCGCCTTTCCCATGGACGACTGCAAGCGCTGCCATCCGAAGATGTCGAATCACTAGGAGAGAGGGCCAATGAGATATTTTCGGTTTACGCTGTTGAGTATGGTACTGTTCATCGCTGCGATAGCAGGAGCGTCGTCCTGGTCCAACAGCGCCCATGCGGCAACTCCGCACTGGAAGGCCGAGTTCGAGGCCATCTGCGCCCATACCGGCAATGCAACGGAGCTGTCAAAGGATGAGATCAAGGTTCTCATCGACCGGTGCAGGAAGCTCGAGCCGGCGCTGGAAAAGCTTGAGGCAACGGAGAAAAAAGTCTACAAAAGACGGCTCCAGATGTGCCGCGAGCTTTATGAGTACGTCCTGAAGTCCAAGGAGGCTGCTGAGACTTCGCCTGCAAAGCAGTGATCATATCTCGGCACAGCAGGCCACGTGCCCCAAATCCAAGGCGTCTCTCGCACCCCGCTCCGATTCAAACAAAAAAGGATGCGGGACAGAGCAGGCGCAAGAGTCGCAAAGAGAAGCCTAAATCCCAGCCTTTTTTCCTCTCCCATCAGGGGAGAGGATCAAGGTGAGGGGTGGTTAAAGTTTGACTATAATTCAAGATGTTGGTCCGTACAGTTCTATAAGGTAACGGCGTTCATGCTTCAGTAGTAGTACGATGCCCATTGCATCACCCCGCCTTTTTCGCTACAATAATGTCATCCCCGATCCAGGTCCGATCCTTTTATTATCTATCTAAAAGCTGTGAGAATTTCAACCGGGAGCAGAACAAGGCTTTGCGCCACAGAGGTCTCCGAGGACACAGAGAGAAACTCGAAGCGAAAAAACAAACGTACTTTTTGTATTTCTCAGTGACCTCTGTGTTCTGTGGGAAAAACATGTTATCTATGCAGCAAATTTGCGATTTGAAATTTTTACTTTCCAAGTTGCAATTGTGGTCGGAGGCCGCGCTATGGACATCATCGAAAAAAAGATCGGCACGAAGACCGTGAGACTTGTTTCCGACGACATCACCGCGCGCGACGTGGTTGCCATCGTGAATGCCGCGAATTCTCACTTGCAGCACGGCGGCGGCGTGGCAGGCATCATCGTGCGAAAGGGCGGCCAGGTCATTCAGGAAGAGAGCAACAAGATCGGTTTTGTGCCTGTGGGCGGCGCGGCAGTTACGTCCGCCGGGAAGCTCAAAGCAAAACAGGTGATCCACACCGTGGGGCCTCGCATGGGCGAGGGCGACGAGGACAACAAGCTCAGGAGCGCCATGAACAGCGTCCTGAGGCTGGCTGCAGAGAAGGGGATAGCGAGCATCTCGGTCCCGGCCATCAGCGCCGGCATCTTCGGCTTCCCCAAGGACCGCTGCGCCCGGATTCTCGTTGGCGAGACAGTGCAGTTTCTCAAATCGAACCAGGCCGCGCCGCTGGAGTTGGTGGAGTTCTGTATCTATGATAAAGAGGCTTACGGGTTTTTTAAGGGGGAGATGGAGAGGATATAGCCGGTTGCTGAGAACGGCGAGGCGATCTACATCGGCAAGCTGTATGAGTGCAAAGCCGGGACCTGCTCAAAGTATATCTTTGCCGGCGACACGCGCATCGCGCTCAAGTCGGCAACAGAGACGCTTTATTATCACCAGGACCATCTCGGCAACAGCAGGGTAGTGACCGACCAGACCGGCGCCAAGCGGCAGGATATATTTTATACTCCTTTCGGCGTGGTCATGGCGTCAACGGGTGATGTCTCCGTCAGCCATACCTATACGTCGCAGGAATTCGATCCTGAGACGGGATTGATGTACTATAACGCTCGGTACTATAACCCTGTGCTGGGGAGGTTCATAAGTGCCGATACAATCGTGCCTGGCCCCGCTGATCCGCAGGCTCTTAATAGGTATAGCTATGTGAATAACAACCCACTGTATTACACAGATCCTTCAGGGCATGGGTTGAGGAAATGGTATCGCGCGTTTAGAAAGGACCACACAGACACTCGCTATAGATGGAGTGTGCGGTTAGGTATCGTAGTGGCGGCGATAGGCGTATGGAAAGATCCATCCGGGACGGTAGCGTCGATTGGTGGCTGGATGATGAACTACGGGTACAATCGTTTAGATCGTGGCGGATACGGAGATGGCGGCACAGTGACGTTTTGCGTCTACAACTGCGGAGGTGGCTCAAGTGGACAAGGCGGGTCCTCTGGCGGTGGAGGTATTCATGAACCAGTGTATAATACCGGATCGGGCGGCTCGAATTCAGGCGGTGCATATACTGGGTTAACGCAAGCCGAATTAGACTTTGTATATCAGTATACGATGAATCTGCTGAGCGGGTCCGCAGCAAGCGGAGGACAAAACATTGGGCTGATTTTTATGAATGGAAATGTATTTAGCAATCCAGCGGTACTCTTTGCTCTACAGGAACTAAGCGCGGCCCTCGCATATCCAGCATATATAGTTGTGTCTGGCGGTGATAGATATCGTGATAAGTATGGCAATATTCGCAGCTCAAGCAATGATAGAATAGTAAAAGGGTCTGCTCCTGATACAACTCACTTGTCGAAATTGGCAGCCGATTTTTATGTGATTAATTTTACTCCATCAACACAATTGCTTTTAAGGTTTTTCGATTACATTAAAAGGGATTATAGTGATGGGCATATACATGGCGACTTAAGGAATCAAGGTGCATACGTTACCCAGCGGTAGCGCGGGATGAAACATTGGCTCAATGTCAGGGAGGCGTACGCGAGCATTTTATAGTTTTAGGCTGGAGGTATATATGCGAAAATTAATTTTGATTGGTTTATTAATGTTTTTTGCTGTATATAGTAGTCCAACTGCGTTTGCTTCAGATGTAAACGTTGATCCTAACGTAGAGACTGTGTCGTCTGGTCCCTTTTTATGGGAAAGCGATGGAACCGGAGTGCGGTTCAGGGTCATCACTGTTCTAAGCGAGGTGTATTTAGAGGCTTTTGTACAAAAAATAGAGTATGGAGAGGAAGGCTGCTGTGCAAAAATAACGAAAACATATAAAATTGAAGTTGAAAAATCCGAGGGATTTGATGTCTCCAATGTCGAATGGTTGGGTTTCGACTCCTTCACATTTAAAACTGAAGCAACGGTTTATGTTATAAATAAGCTTGATGCTAAATATGAAGTTGTTAAACAGGCGGTGAAAAAGCGGTAAATAAACGTAGAGTGCACGTGAGGGGAGCAGGAGAATAGAGGGTTTCGATTTTCACCGCGTAACTGAGAAAATGTAAAATTGCGGGCCGCCCTGCTGCCGTCGTGAGCGGCAGGGCGGCCCTTTTGTTTTCAACGGGAAAGGACCACCGGGGACTGATTCCGCTTTATGCGGGTTAGGACGTCTCCAAAAAGCTCTCGTGTCGATGTTTGGCTCATACGAGGGACGTATGCAAAAGGGCAGGCAGTCGTCAAACCTTCCCGATCTGCCTCACAAAATCCGAAAAATCTCCCATATTGTTGCCGCACTGTGCAAAGAGTTCCTCATCATTGATGATCCAATAACGGTGTATCAGGCTGTTTCTGAGATCGGCAAGCTTCCGGAGCTTGTTTGCCAATTCGGGCCGGATGATCCCGTTCGCTCCCGCCTTTACGATACAATCCACATATCCGCTGCATGCCACGCCCTTTGTTTTCGCGAGAAGGTGCTGACACACATCGGCAATGGCCTCAACGGCCTCGATGAGAAGATACTTGACCGCGAGAGAGTTCTTCCGGTCCGAAAGGAACGCCTCCTTGCCGACGGACAGGATATTCCGCATCTCGGCCTGCGCATCGAGGATATCGGCTATGCCCTTCGAAACCCTGTCACTGTTCTGCACCGACTGCCTCCATGAAGATATTCCGGAAATGGGCGTACTCCCGGTATCGCCTGCCCACGCCCTCGATGAAATCGGCCCTCGCATCGTCGCTCCGGCTGAACAGCGCTATTCCGTCGCGGAGCACCGCCATCTGAAAGGCTACCGGCGCTTCGTTAACGGCCCTGACCTCGACATCGTGACCGAGCGCGTGGGACAACTCGCAGGACAGGTCCGATTCAAAGGAAAATCCTTTCGGCGCGGCAGTAAAGATGCCGACATCGATGTCCCGGAAGGACTCGGCGTTCACGAATGAGCCGTGGAGATAGGCAAACAGGATATCCGTCTCCCGCATCAGCCGTTCCTTGACGGCCTGTGTCAGCCTCTCCCGTTCCCCGGCAGTCGCCGTGCGCTTGGGAAGAAATCTTTTTTCCTCAAAAGGGCTCATGGTGGTTGAATTGTAGCGAAACAGACGGGCAATGGCAAGAGGAAAGGCAGGCACGCAAAGGATATCGACAAGAAGGTCCTTTCCAGGAGACATGAAATCATCTATTTCTGCGTGACCAACAAGTGATGTCTGGGGTATTGACACGGGTATTCTTTTTTGTTATACTTTTGGTATGAAAACAGCCATTTCCATGCCGGATGATCTGTTCCAGGAAGTCGAGAAGCTGGCTGAGGCGCGGCATGCTTCCCGAAGCGAGGTCTTCGTGACGGCGGTCAGGGAGTATCTCGAGAAGCAGAAATCGAAAAAATTGCTCGAAGATATCAACGCGGCGCACATGGTGGCCGAGACCGAG
>MHDZ01000065.1:5077-5403 GCA_001805055.1 Nitrospirae bacterium GWC2_57_13 | reverse complement strand
CTGGACCGCAAGCAGGGGGATCACGACCGACGAACTGATCACAAAGAGGGTATAGAACCAGATGTTCAATGCAACAATCTTCATCGCACTCATCGAGCTACGCGGTCTTCGCCGCCTCCCGCGATTTCACGGCGGCGATGAAGGCATAGATATCCTGCAGGGTCCTGATGTTCTGCACGTCCTCCTCGTTCCGGATCTTGATCTTAAACTTGTTCTGGAGCGCCACGATCAGGTCCACGATGTCGAGGCTGTCAAGGCCCAGGTCGGTGAAGATATGCGCCTGGGGCTGCAGCCGCCCGCTCTCGATCTCGAAAAACTCCTCAAAC
>MHDZ01000065.1:1937-5060 GCA_001805055.1 Nitrospirae bacterium GWC2_57_13 | reverse complement strand
AATGATCCCCTGCTCGATCATACTTCCTCCGATCCCGTGAAGAACATTCGTAATGCAGCTAACGCCCCTCCGCTGCCCGGAAGGGGCGGACATCCGTTAACCCCGCTCTGAGCGGTGCTTCCTGCAGACCAGCGTGGCATTGATGCCGCCGAAGGCAAAGCAGTTCTTCAATACGACGTCGACATCCGCCCTTTCCCGCTTCAGTACGTGGCGCACACCGCCGCAGGCTTCATCGACCCGCTCGAGGTTCAGCGTGGGGTAGATAGTCCCCTGCTCCATCATCCCGATCGACGCGATCAGTTCGATGGCGCCTGATGCGCCGAGCGTGTGGCCCAGATATCCCTTCAGGCTGCTGATCGGGACCGCATCGCCGAAGAGCTCCCGCACAGCCGCGGCCTCCTCGCAGTCTCCCTGGGGCGTTCCCGTGGCGTGGGCATTGATGTAGTCCACATCACCGGCCGGGATGCCGGACTCCTGGAGTGCGTCCTGCATGCAGCGCACCATGGCATCCTTGTTGGGCTGGCTCATGTGCACGCCGTTGCCGTTCGTGCTGTAGCCGACGATCTCGGCATAGATCTTCGCGTTCCGCGCGAGGGCCCGGTCGCGGTCCTCAAGGACCAGCACGCCGCTGCCCTCGCCGCAGACCAGGCCGTCGCGGTCCTCGTCGAAGGGCCGGGGCGTGCGCTGCGGGTCCTTGTTGAAGTTCGCCGATGTGGCGAAGAGGATGTCAAAGGACCCGGTCACGGTGGGATGAAGCTCCTCGGCGCCGCCGCAGAGCATGACATCCTGCTTTCCCAGCCTGATCAGATCATATCCCGCGCCGATGGCCTGGAGCCCCGAAGCGCAGGCAGCAGCCGTGGACAGGACGTACCCGTTCAGGCCGAGATACTGCGCCACGTTCACCGCCGCGGTGTGGGACATGCACTGAAAAAACATTGTCGAGTTCAGTTGGCTCAGGTCCTTCTTCGGCAGCATGATCTCGAAGGTGTCGTTGATGCTCTTGGCGCTGCCCATGGTGGAGCCGATGGCGCAGCCGATCCGGAACCCCGGGGCCCCGGACAGGGTGATCTGCGCGTCGGCAACGGCCTGGGCCGCTGCCTGGGCCGCAAAGATGCTCATGCGGCCCATGGAACGGCGCTGCTGCCGCGGGATCTTTTTCTCGTCCTTCAGTTCGGCAGGAGCTCCCACGAGGCTGCGCATCCCGAGATACTGGTCCCAGCCCTCCATGTACCTGACCGCGCTCCGGCCCTCTTCGATGCCCGCCATCAGGGACGGCACATCGTGGCCCAGCGGCGTAACCGCGCCCATGCCCGTTATGACCACCCGTTTCAACTTCATGATCCCTTGTCCACAAAGACGCCGTAGCGGTCCTTGCCCAGCACGGAGCGGCCCACTAAGAGCGACGACATCATGGAGCCGATGACGCCCGGCAGCACCGCGCTCTGGCCCGCTGCGTAGCAATTCCGCAGGGGAAGCTTGCCGACCACATTGTACTGGCCTATCTTCTGCTTCACGCCGTAGGCAGAACCGTCGGGGCTGTTCAGATAATCGCGGAACGTGAGCACCGACGCGGAGTCGATCACCCGCAGCCGGCCGGAATACGATGGCAGTTCCTTGTTCACCCGTTCCATCATGCGGCGCGTCTGCTGCTCCTTATAGGCATAATATTCCTTCGATCGCCTGCCGGTCCGCGAATCCTGCCACTGCGCCACATGCCCGGCAAAGGAAGGGGCAAGGATCTGCACACCCTGGACCCCGCCTGTTGAATCGACGGCTTTGATGAGCACCAGCGCCGGATCGCCGCGATAGGAGGGATCGAGCAGCTCGTTCACATCGCTCGTGGGAAAGAGGGAGATGATCGCCTCTCCGGCAGCAGGACCGACGGCCCCGTCCTCCAGGGCGGCAAAGACCGAGAAAAACCCGACCGAAGGCTCAAAGGACGCGACGCGGCTCACAAAGGCGCGGCTCATCTGCTCCCTGGGCAATAGCTTGACGATCTCCTGGGGATGGATCGTGAAGATGCAGTTCTCGGCCTCGACCTCCTCGCCGGTGCTCAGCACGAACCGATTCGCCTTGTCTTCCCTGATGTCGGCCAGTTCGGCGATGGATGTGCGGCACCGCACCTCCACGGCCAGGCCCTCAAAAGCCCCGGTAAAGGCTTCGACGAAAGAGTCGCCGCCCTTCTCCAGGCAGGCAATGGACTCGTAGAAGCTTAGGCACATCCGGCTGTGATTGGCAAAGGATATCTCCTTCGGCATCACGCCGTACAGCATGCAGTATCCCGAGAGGAGCCCGCGCAGCTTCTGGTTGTCCGTAAGCCCGCGCAGCACATCATCGAGGGAAATAAAATCCTCGTCAAGCAGGGGCGGGGCGACCACGTTGGAGTGGAGATTGAGCGAAGGCGTTCGGCTGCAGACCGATTCGACCATGTCGAAATATCGGTCTACGGCCGATGCGTCGCCGGGAAAATCTTGCTTGAACTGTTTTCTGATCTTGGCGATGCCCGTGGGGTGGTCATAGGCCCTGCCTTCATCCTCGAAGATGAAGGAGGCGGACCGCTCGCCGGACAGAAAGACGGGCCTGATCCGCTCGCGGATCCCCAGCACGGACAGGATGTCGTGCAGGATGCCGCCCGCCTGCAATCCGCCGGTGAAGTGGAATCCCACATCGAAGGGAATGCCGCCGCGGTAGAACCGCGCCATGGAGCCGCCGATGTGCCCGGCCTTTTCAAGCAGCAGGATCCGCCGCCCCGCGCGGGCAAGCAGCAGAGCCATGGTTAGACCGCTGATACCGCTTCCTACAACAATGTCGTCATACCTCTGTGCCATAATTACTCTGTAAATATCCCGGCGCTAGGTGATCGCCAGTCCTCCATCGATCCCGATCACCTGGCCATGGATGTACATATTCTCCTCGCTGCAGAGAAAATCAACGACCGAGGCCACATCCTCCGTCGTTCCGAGCCTGTTCAGGGGGACCAGGGGAAGGACCTGCTCCTTCGGGATGTGATCGGTCATCTCGGTCTCGATGAAGCCCGGCGCCACCACGTTCACCACGATGTTCTTCTTTCCCACTTCCCGCGCCAGGGCCTTTGCCGCGCCGATGAGCCCGGCCTTGGAGGCC
>MHDZ01000065.1:321-1916 GCA_001805055.1 Nitrospirae bacterium GWC2_57_13 | reverse complement strand
CCTTCTTCGCCTTCAGCAGAAAGAACAGAACAGCGCGGGTCACATTGAAGAATCCGTCGAGGTTCGTGGACAGAACGTCGTCCCATTCGGACTTGGACATCCACATGAGCAGATTGTCGCGGGTGATTCCGGCATTATAGACCAGGACGTCGGGCGTGCGGTTCTCGACGCGCGAGGAAAGGGCGGCATCGGTTTCTTCGTAATTGGAGACATCGAACGCGATGAGCTCGCATGACCTGCCGAGCTTCTCGATCTCACCTTTCACGCTCTCAGCTGCCGCGTGATTGCCCCGGTAGGTGAGCCAGATATCGAAGCCTGACCGGGCAAGACGAAGTGAAATGGCGCGGCCGATGCCCCGGCTGCCGCCGATTATGAGTGCCAGCTTATTCATCTACTTCCAGATTCCCGGCAGACCCGTTCCAGTACCTGCCTCTTGATGGTGATGTCCTTGCAGCCCGCTGCCGGTCGTCCGACGTATACACAGGGAATGCAAAAAGAATGTCGTTGCAACTGATGAATATTTAAGGCTTTTTTCTCACCATTCGCCAAATAAAGTATGAAATTTTACACCACCATCCCAGGGGAGTCAAGCCTTTTCCCTTCTTTCAGTGATTCCGCAGTAACATCCGGGAAGGCATTTCAGGCAGGTCTGATCGGGCTTTTTTGATGGTTTCGCAAAAAGTCCCGCATCCGTCATTGCGAGGAGCCCAGCCTTTCGCGGGGAAAACCATGCGATGCCGCAATCTCGATGTTTCTAGCCCTTGCGAACTGTGAGACTGCCTGCTCGCAAAGTCGGGGTCGCAAAAACATGTTGCTGGACTTTTTACGAGTTCATTTTTTTGGGTCTTCTGGGTTTGACGTGCGGGGATTGGGGCAGGACGCAAGCCACTTCCCGCCTGAAAGCGGGACTGTGAGGTAAACAAATCGGCACCGCTTTAGCGCTGCTCCTGCTCTATCGCCGCAACCTTGGCCAGCCGGCGCCGGTGGCGTTCCTCGCCGGAGAACAGCGCGGCGAGAAAAGTCCGAACGAGTTCCCTGGCCAGCTCGGGCCCAATGATGCGGGCACCGAGGCAAAGCACATTCATGTCGTCGTCCTCCACGCCCTGGCGGGCCGAGAAGGTATCGTGACAGACCGCTGCGCGTATGCCATGAAATTTGTTCGCCGCCACCGACGCCCCCACGCCGCTCCCGCAGATCAGTATCCCGCGGTCCGCCTTTCCCGCACGCAGCGTTTTTGCGACGGCCCTGGCGAAATCCGGATAATCCGACGGTTCTTCACTGTGCGCCCCGAGATCGGCCACATCATGTCCCGATTTTTTCAAAAAATCGGCGATTTCCGTTTTGAGGTGAAATCCTCCATGATCTGCTCCGATCGCGATTCGCATGGCGCTCCTTCGGGCACCTTTCTTGCGTGCCCAAGAAAGGCAACAAGAGCGTGCCGCAAGTAACAGAATATTTACCACTTGGCAGGGAGAAGACAAAAAAAAGGAGGGGGAACACCCCCCTCCTCTGCAACGCATGCGCTTAGCATCCTACGACAGGCTTTCTCTTCTTTTTCTCCGGTGCCGCGGCTGCCGGCTTCGCCTTGAGGGACT
>MHDZ01000065.1:0-299 GCA_001805055.1 Nitrospirae bacterium GWC2_57_13 | reverse complement strand
GCCATGGTGATGCAGATGTTCACCGCTTCTTCAAGCGCCTTGTGAGGGCCGCCGGGCGTTGCCCATTCCTTCTTCTTTGCTACGCCCTCCAGCCCTTTCCCGCCGGGATGGCAGGAGTTGCAGGATTTCCCTGACGTGCCTCCGCCCAGCTTCGGATCGTTGAACAGGACCTTGCCCCGCTCCTCAGGCTTGTGCTTCATTGCATAAGCGCCTGAGGCCACGAGCCCCACCACGGCGAGGGACAGTGCTGCCGTCTTCAAAATATTCACGCGTGATCACCTCCTTTCCTGTCCGAATGT
>MHDZ01000064.1 GCA_001805055.1 Nitrospirae bacterium GWC2_57_13 | reverse complement strand
GCGCACAGTTCCGGCTCAGGCGCATCGATCACCGCGGGGTTGAACCTCGAGACCGCATCGCATATTGCATATTCCTTTCTGAGCTTCAGACCGCTGTCAGGGATCATCCCAATGCCCCGCCACTGTGCGTCTGCGGGCTCGAAGACCCTGTTCAGGATCTTAACGGCCTTCGGATTCCCCTCGTCCCTCACCACACGACCGTATTGGTTCTCAACTGAATGTTTTCCCGAAGCGATCTGCCGGACGATCATCAGAATGCCTTGCACGATGTCCTGCGCCTCGAAACCCGTAATGACCGACGGCTTGCCGTAACGCTGCGGCACATGTTCATAGGGCCTTTTGCCGATGATGGCGCTCACATGGCCGGGGAGAATGAACCCGTCCACCTGCACATCGGGAGATTCGAGCAGAGCCGTAAGTGCCGGCGGGACCAGCTTATGGGCGGAAAAAACGGTAAAATTGCGCAGACACCGCTTCTCCGCTTCGATGATTGTAGCGGCGATGAGCGGCGACGTTGTCTCGAACCCCGTGGCAAAGAACACGACTTCCCTGCCAGGGTCCTCTGTTGCCAAATTGAGCGCGTCCATGGGCGAATAGAGCACCCGCACGTCAGCGCCCAGGGATCGCGCATCTATGAGCGATCCCTGCCCTCCGGGTACGCGCATCATGTCGCCGAAGGTCGCAAGGACAAGACCGGGAATCTTCGCGATCGCGATGGCCGTATCCACGTCCCGCACCGATGTGACGCAGACCGGACAGCCGGGCCCGCTCAGGAGGCTTATCGTCTTCGGGATCACATCACGCACGCCATGCCGGAAGATCTCGACCGTGTGCGTACCGCAGACCTCCATCAGTTTGAGGGGCCTTTCGATGCGTTCCGTGAGTTTATGTAGTTCATCGAGCATCTGTTTCATGATTCATGACCGCCTGCATGGGGCAGAGCGCATGGAGCATGGAGAAAGCATAGCGCATGGAGCATGGTGCATAGGGTTCAACCCCTCTGCCCTCTGCCCTCTGCCCTCTGCCCTCTGCCCTATGCCCTATGCGATTTCTTCAATCGTTCTCTCACGATATACGCCTGCCCCAGGGAGATGCAGGCGTCATTGCAGGGCACCAGTCGGTTCGTGTACACCCTCAGTCCCGCCTCTTTCAGCAGCCGCGCGGTCCGTTCGAGGAGATAAACGTTCTGGAAGGTCCCGCCGCTCAGGGCAACATTCGTGATCCTGAACTTTGAGCTCAGGTTTCTGACCATGCCGACGATAACGGCAGAGATGGTATTATGAAATTTCGTCGCGATGATCCCGCGGTCCCTTCCGGCTTTATGCTCTTCAATGATCGCAAGAATGGTTTTCGCGAAATCTATAACAGTATAATCGTTCTCCCGCATCAGAACAAAAGGATACTCGCTCTCGATGTCTTCCTGAGCATGGAACTCCAGGGCCGTGGGCGCTTCGCCCTCAAAGGTGTTCCGGTCGCAGATGCCGAGGATCGCGGCAACGGCATCGAAGATCCTGCCCGCGCCTGAGGCAAGGGGTGAAAGCTCCGGGGAGCGTGCGATGCTCACCACCTGTCTCACTGTTTCCTCCCCGTAGCGTTCGAAGAACCCTATCCCTCTCAGGTGATCGAACGCTTTTTCTCCTGCCGCGTCGATGACCATGCTCACTGCGGTCCGCCAGGGCTCACGTATCGCCGCCTCCCCTCCCGGAAGAGGGATGTATTTGAACTGGCCGCAGCGCTCGAACCCCTGAATATCAGCTACCATGAACTCACCGCCCCAGAGGTTGCCGTCGGTGCCGTACCCGGTGCCGTCCATGGCCACGCCGATCACCTTGCCCTTGAGCCCCCTCTCCGCCATAACCGACCCGATATGTGCATAGTGGTGCTGGATGGAAAAGGGGACAGGCTGGTTTTTTTGTTTCAAAAAACCAGCCTGTCCCCTTGCCCACTTCGTCGACAGATACCCCGGATGCAAGTCATGCACGATGGCCGCGGGATCAACGCGGTACACCTGTTTCAGGTTCTCCAGACATTCCTCGAAGAACCGCAGGGTTTCGTAATTCTCCATATCGCCGATATGCTGGCTCGGGATGGCGAAGCCTCCCTTCGTGAGCGTAAAGGTGTTCTTGAAGTCTGCCCCGCAGCCGAGCACGTCCGGCCCGTCTCCGCTCAAGACGATGGGCTCCGGCGCATACCCCCGGGAGCGGCGGATGATGGATACCTGACGCTGTGACGCGGTGACGGGAGGACTGGACACGATATCTTCTTGTTTCTCCTTCGCCCTGTCACCCTGTCCCCCCGTCCAAATTCTTGCCACCGAATCATCGACCCGCATGAAGATGTCCCGATCATGGAATAAAAAGCCGTCAGCAACGCTGGAAAGCTTATCAAGCGCTTCCTGATTCTGACTCACGATGGGTTCTTCCGAAAGGTTTCCGCTTGTCATGACGAGGGCGCGAAAATGGCTCCCGCTATGGACCTCGTCAAGCGGATGATGGAAAAGCAGATAATGCAGCGGCGTATAGGGGAGCAGGCAGCCCAGGAACCGGTTATTCGGCGCAACAGCGCCGGAGATGATCTCACCTGCGCCCGCTCTTTTGCGAAGCAGGGCGATGGGACGGTTCGCGGAACGCAGCAGCTCCTGCTCTGCATCGGATACGGAACAGAACAACTCGATGGATCGCATGTCAGGACACATGACCGCGAAGGGCTTGTTGCTCTTCCGTTTCCGGTCCCGGAGCCTCTGGACTGCGCCGTCATTCGACGCATCACAGGCAAGATGGAACCCGCCGAGGCCTTTCACGGCGACAATGCCGCCGTTCTTCAGCATGTTGACGGCTGCCTGGACCGCAGCGTTGCCCCTCACCTCATTCCTCTCCCCCCGAGGCAGAGGATGTTCTGCAGCATCACTCTCCTCGTAGGGCAGTGCAGCTTTCTTGTTCCCCCTCTCCCCTCCGGGGAGAGGGAGAGGGCGCGGGTGAGGGGCACCACCGCACTCCACGTTCGAGACTCTGAACTCAACGGCAGGGCCGCACTGCGGACAGGCATTCGGCTGGGCATGGAAGCGCCGGTCGCGGGGATCATCATACTCGGCGCGGCAGTCAGGGCACATCAAAAAGGGCGCCATAGTTGTGTTCGGGCGGTCATAAGGGACGGCGCGCGTAATGGAATACCGGGGGCCGCACTGGGTGCAGTTGATGAAGGGATAGAGATGGCGCCGGTCGGATGGATCAAGAAGTTCCCGCAGACAGGCGTCGCAGGTCGACACATCGGGCGAAAGAAGGGTGAAGGATCCGCGTCCCGTGGTGTTCACGCTCTCCCGGATCGAGAATTTTCTGTATCCCGCCTTCGGGAGGGACATGACCTTGAGCTCGTTGATCCTCGCGAGCGGCGGCGCTTCGAGAGGAAGCCGCTCAAGAAAAGCGTCGAGACGACGGCCTTCGACGTCGATCACGACGCCGTCGTCGGTATTGATGACATACCCCTTCAGGCCGAGCTCTGCCGCAAGGGCGTAAACATAGGGCCGGAAGCCCACGCCCTGGACAACGCCTCTGACTATGATCTCAGCCCGCTCAACCATGTAGTCCAGCTGTCAATACCCTGCCCGTTCGCGCAGGAGACTTCGAATATCTGCAGTCCGCGGTTCAGGGTAAGTGAATCATTCCGGACCTTGTTCATGTCCGTGTTCATGTAGGGAAGAAGGTCCGTCTTGTTAAGCACCAGGGCCGATGATTCGCGGAACATGAGGGGATACTTGAGCGGCTTGTCATGGCCTTCCGTGATTGACAGAACCATGGCTTTCATGTCCTCGCCCACCTTGAACTCAGCCGGGCAGACCAGGTTGCCCACGTTCTCAATGATAAGCAGGTCCAGCTCCCGCAGCGGCAGGTGGCCCAGCACCTCGCTGATCATGTTCGCGTCCAGGTGGCAGGCGCCTCCCGTATTGATCTGGACCACCGGTACGTTCAGTGCGCCGATCCGCTCCGCATCGTCGGCGCCAACGATGTCGCCTTCGATCACCCCGATCCGCAGGTCCTTCTTGAGCGCAGAGATGGTCCGCTCCAGCAGCGTGGTCTTGCCCGCGCCGGGAGCCCCCATGAGATTGATCACATAGACGCCGGCGTCCTGGAACCGCTTCCGGTTCTCCTCGGCGATACGATCATTCGCTTCAAGTATTTTCGTAACTACTTTGACTTTCATGTTTTTACACCATGCCCTCTGCGCCCTGCCCTATGCCATCCATTTCAGCTCATCTCCATGTCCACGACCTCCATCTCCCTGCCCCGGGTGATGGTAAAAGATTCCGAGCCGCAGAGCGGACAGGCGAAGACATAGGGTGCATCATCCACGGCGTCGAACTCCTTGCCGCAGGAGCTGCAGGTACCGCCCACAGGCACTGTCTCGATCTGGATGTGCGCTCCGGCCGCCACGGTGTTCGCCTTCAGGGCGTCAAAGGCGAAGGTAAGAGCCTCGGGCATGACGCCGGCCGCTTTCCCGATCCTGACCGTCACGGCGGTCACGGCCGCTTTGCCCTCGCTCTCGCAGTTCTCGGCGAGAATGTCGAGGATGCTGAGGGCGATGGATGATTCGTGCATGATCTCACCTGACTCGACGGCTTCCTTCGTGATCGTCTGGAGAGCGAACCCCGCGTGGACCAGGACGTAGTCGCCCCGCTTCGGCTCCTCGGGGAGAAGGGTGAGGCTCACTTCCCGGCGGGCGCCGTACACGTCGATAACGGCCACATCGTCGTTTATGGAAATGACTTTTGAGGGGACTGCAAGGCACATGTAATACCCCACGCGCGCAGCTTGTCGAGGGCCCTGTCGAGCAGGACTTCCATTTTATCGCACATCTGGGGGGTCAAGTCAATACCGACGTCTATCGTCCAGGGCTGGACCCCGATCAGACAGATCTCCTTCGGCATACTATCCGTCATATTCGCCACAGATAGAACGTCGGCAAGCCCCATGTGGTGCAGCGACAGCTTCGCCTGGAGAAAGGCGGGAATGACCTCGTTCTCGATCATGCCGATAAAGCCCGGCTCTTTCCCGAACTCCACGGCATCGAGGATCAGCACCTTGTCCCGCTTATCGATGTAGGGCAGGAGATCTAGGCCCGAGGTGCCGCCATCCACGAGCTCCACGGCGGGCGAGAAGGTGTACCGCTCCTGCAGAGCAGTGACTGCGTGGACGCCGATGCCCTCGTCCATCAACAGGAGATTGCCGAGACCCAGAACCGTTATGGACTGTTCCATTCGCACCGCATTCAAAACAAGGAATGAATAAAATCAAAACACATCAGAACGCCGATCCCGGATTGAATCATTCGAGGACAGGTTTTCGCAGATGAACGCTGATAAAAACAAATACCGTCAGCATGAAGGCATGGTAACTATTGCATGGCGGTTTTTCAATACATAAATCGGGCTCTTCATGGAGTATGGCGCAGAACGTCGGTGTTCTCGAACGATGGATGCGCTCCCGACCTGCCCTGCCCCGTGCCGGACAATCACCGCGCCAAAAGCGCAGGGGCGGGCATGCCCGCCCGCAGGAAGGGCGACCATGGTCGCCCCTATGATTGTTTTCCTCGACGGCGGCCCAAAAAAAGCCCCCAGCCGCCACTTTCTGAACCACGTCCGTGGGAGCAGAGGGCTTACACCAGCTGTACCTTCGGGAGTTTCTTTACAGCCCCTTCACCTTCGCAAGCTCCACGCCTTTCCCGTCCACCATGTGGATGGCACAGGCAAGGCAGGGATCGAAGGAGTGGACCGTCCTGAGTACTTCAAGGGGCCTGTTCGAGTCCGCAATGGGAGTGCCGATGAGCGCCGACTCATAGGGACCCAGTGCATCGTTCTGGTTGCGCGGGCCCGCATTCCAGGTCGACGGTACCACGGCCTGGTAGTTCTTCACCTTACCGTTGTCGATGACGACCCAGTGGGACAGCACGCCGCGCGGCGCTTCGTGGAATCCGAAGCCCTTTATCTCCCCCTTCGGAAAATCGGGACGATTGAAAGTTTTCACGTCGCCCTTTGCGATGTTGTCCACCAGGAGCTGCCACTGCTTCACGAGGGAGTCGTACATCACGGCGCAGCGCACGGCACGGGCCGCATGCCGGCCGATGGTCGAATGGAGCGCACCGGGGCCTACCTGTGCGCCGGCAAGACTGCTGACGGTTTTGAGCGTCTGGTTCACATATTTCTTCGTGGGCTCATGTCCTGCTGCGTACATGCACAGCACGTTCGCAAGCGGACCGACCTGGGCTGGCTTGCCATAGAAGGTCGGCGCCTTGACCCAGGAGTACTTGCCATTCTCCTGAAATTCGGTGTATTTCGGGTCCGTGGTCTCGTCATAGGGATGCTTTGTCCATTCGCCCTTGTACCAGGAGTGCTTGATGCTTTCCTTCACGCCGTCCCGGAAGTAGGGGTCGCCGAAGCTCGTGATCGGTTTGAAGGTGCTAAGGTCGCCGTTCTCTATATATCCGCCGGGCAGGTCGAAAGTCGTCCCCTTTGTGTCGAGCGGCAGGTCCGGTACGGAGAGATAATTCTTCACGCCTGCCCCATAACCCGTCCATTCCTTGTAGAAAGCTCCCACGGCGGCCACGTCCACGAGATAAACGTTCTTGACGAAATCGCCGACCTCGTCGATGAGGGTCTTGATATAGTACAGCCGCTCCATGTTCAGCGCCGACTGGTTGTCGGCATTGATGGCGTTCGCCACGCCGCCCACGGCCAGGTTCTGGATATGCGGCGTCTTGCTTCCCAGGATCGAGACGATCATGTTGGCCTTGCGCTGATACTCAAGGGCCTGAAGATAATGGGCCGCTGCCAGCAGGTTCACTTCAGGCGAAAGCTTCATGGCAGGGTGGCCCCAGTAGCCGTTTGCGTAGATGCCGAGCTGGCCTGAGTTCACAAAGGTCTTGAGCCGGTCCTGCACCTGTTTCATGTGATGGTGGCTGTTCATCTTCCACGGCGACAGGCTTTCGCCCAGCGACGCCGTCTTTTTCGGGTTCGCTTTCAGGGCCGAGACCAGGTCAACCCAATCAAGGGCCGAAAGATGGTAAAAATGGACCATGTGATCATGGACATTGTGCGCCGTGATGATCAGGTTTCTGATGTACTGCGCGTTCAGAGGGATCTCGAGGTTCAGCGCGTTTTCGACCGCCCTCACCGAGGCGGTTGCGTGTACCGACGTTCAGACCCCGCAGATGCGCTGGGTGAACAGCCAGACCTCCCGCGCGTCGCGGCCCTTCACGATGTTCTCGATGCCACGCCACATCTGGCCCGATGACCATGCATTGGTAACATGGCCGCCGTCAACCTCACACTCTATTCTGAGATGGCCTTCAATCCTCGTAATCGGGTCGATCGTTATTCTCGTCGACATATATCCTCCTGCATGTATATCACGGTATCAAATTAAATCGGATCACAAAAAAACGTATTATCCGCAGATGCAACAGATCTTCGAGATTCAGCCGGTTTTTCTCATCTGCGTTATCTGCGTACTCTGCGTAGTATTGCTCATGCTTAGTGACCAGTTTCCGGAAAAAGGTTCAGATATTTTGCACAGATCTTGAAGCCCAGAACAGCCGCGGCTACCATGGCAGCGGTGACCGCGAACTCGAAAAAAGACGGGAAATAATCGATCCCCGTCTTGCTTATATAATCGGCCAGCCCAAACATTCCGACGTTCAGCCGGTTCAGCACTACGCCCAGCATCACGAGGATGTTCACCACGAAGATACGGTCGATGTTCGTCCGCACCGGTTTCTGCGAGAGCAGCGCGATGGGCAGGATAACGCCCACGACCATTTCCAGGAGATACATGTTCGAGGTGAAACTTCCGTTGAATGCCAGGCCGATTGCGCCGAGCCGAACGACATCGTATATCTTGGCGGCAAGATAGACCCCCGTAACGATGAGCGATCCCCGCGCAAGGCCGAACAGGACCTCCTTGGGAGCCTTATGCTTGAAGGCCCGCGAGCTTATGATGGTCTCGAAGCTCACCATGTTCAATCCCAACATGATTGCGGAGACGAGAAACCAGGTAGGGAGATTGCTGCTGTACCACAGCGGGGACAGCTTCGAGGGAGTGATGAGAAAGACCGCGCCCAGAGATGACTGATGGAGCACAGAGAGCAGCACGCCGAAGATGACAATAGGGACCATGATCTTGTTCACGAACCTGTAGGCCTTTTGCATCCCGAACTTTTCAAAAAACATGGGGCTCGACTCAGTGGCAAGGGTGGACGTATAGAGCACGACATGAATGGCCACGATGAACATGATCGAATTGATCTGCCACATCACGATGGGGTGCCAGATGACGAATGGACGCCCGATGTCAAGAGTTATGGACGTGGCAGCCAGCGCATAGCCGAAGAACGCGTTCAGGATCGCTGGGCGCACGATCACCTTATACTTCTTCCAGTTCAGTATATAGACTGTTCCGGCAATAAGGAACCCCCCTGCTGCCATGGCCACGCCGCCGAGGACATCGAAGCTGATCCACAGGCCCCAGGGCCAGAGGTCATTCAAGTTCGTCACCGCACCGAGCCCGAAGAGCAGGCGGTAGATAATCAGGACGCAGCCGAAACCGAATATCCCGATGAATACCTTGGTCAACGGGGTCATCATTTTGATATCAGCATGGTTCGCCATAGTTATTCCCTCTTGTCCTTCTTGTTCTGTTCCCTGCGGGACGTGATGGCCCAAGTCGCGGTCCCTACCACGATAACGCCCACGATGACCGCCGGAATCTTCGCAATATAGGCCCACGTGAGATCAGGCAGGTGCGCATCGGTTACCTTGGGGCTGAACCCGAGCAGATCAAAGGGAACGCCGGAAAGGAGCAGATATTGCGTGCCGCCGGCCTCGTTCAATCCATACACGTGTTTCACGTATTGTGAGACCTTGCGGGTCCTTTTGTTCGTCGAGTCCACGGTCTGGAGAGGAAAGTCAGACTCTGAACCCTCCTTGAGTTCGAGCCTCCTTTGGGCCTCCTTACGGAGATCGACGACCTTGCCGAAGATCGAAGCCCCCGTAGGGCAGAACTCGCAGCAGGCAGCATACTTCCCCTCCTGCATCCGGTGGCGGCACAGCTGGCACTTTCTGATTTCGGGCCATGCGCTGTTCCATTCGAACCGCGGGATCCTGAACGGACAGCCGATCATGCAGTAGCGGCATCCGATGCACCTATCGGCGTTGTAATGCACGATGCCGTTGACCGGGTCCTTGACGAGGGCGCCGACCGGGCAGACCGATGCACACGCTGGAGATATACAGTGCAGGCAGTGCTGTTTCAGGAAGGAATAGCCATTCTCCGGTCTGTCCTTCACTTCGCCATTACCGTTCATGTACACCTTGATGATGTTCAGGGTTTTTCCGGAGAGGTCCGGGGGAGCGTCCCAGATCCGCTCGTTGGTGTACTCGTAGGTCGGCTCCTGCATGCCCTTCGTATACAGGGCGCCTCCCGGCTTGCTGTTCTCCACCTTGCAGTTTACCATGCACGACTTGCAGCCGATGCAGAGCGTTGCGTCATAGAGGATCCCGACCGCTTCCGGGGGAAGTTCCTTGCTCATCGTCGCGGCTGACGGGGTTGCTTTGGACAGGAGCAGCCCTCCGCTAGCAGCGGCGACGGACTTCAGAAAGTCACGTCTGTTTAGCGACATGGCTACCCCTCCTTGTTTTCTTCTTCAGTGTCGTTGCCCTTTTTCCCTAATCCGACGAGCATTGCCGCGCCTGCCGCACCGATCACCACGCCTGCGGTTGCCGCGCCGAGCGCCTTGATATTGGATGTGGTCTCCGGCTTGCCGGGATAGGCTTCGGTAAAGAAGGTGTTCGGGGTAAGGTACTTGATATTCGCCAGCGCGTGGAGCGGCGCGGTGAAGCCGACCCCTTTCTCCGAACAGCCGAAGCAGGGATGCCCGGTGCCCACCGGCCAACTTCCTGAACCGACATCGCCATACAGAATAGAAGGACAATTATTATAGGTCTCCGGGCCCTTGCATCCGAGTTTGTAAAGGCAATAACCCTGGCGATGGTTATCGTCGCCGAAGGCAACGGCAAATCTTCCCGCGTCGAAGTGAGGACGGCGCTCGCAGTTTTCATGGATAAGCCTGCCGTAAGCGAACTTCGGTCTGCCCTGGTCATCGAGTTCAGGCAGCTTCTTAAAGGTGAGGTAATAGAGGACCGTAGAGAGGAAATTGTAGGGACTCGCGGGACACCCTGGTATGTTCACCACCGGTGTTCCCTTCAGGATCTCATGAACGGGCGTAGCGCCTGTCGGGTTCGGATCTGCCGATGGTACGCCGCCCCAGGATGCACAAGAGCCGATGGCAATGATCGCACCGGCCTGAGGAGCTGTTTCCTTCACTATTTGAAGCACGGGTTTCCCGCCGATCATGCAATACACGCCTCCATCCTTGACGGGGATCGACCCGTCCACCACGAGGACGAACTTGCCCTTGTTATCACGTATTGCCTTTTGACGAGCTTCCTCGGCCTGGTGGCCAGCGGGCGTGCTCAGGGTTTCATGGTAATCAAGAGATATAAGATCCAGGATAAGGTGGTCAAGGGTCGGATGGGTGGCCCGGAGCAGGGATTCGGTGCAGCCTGTGCATTCCTGCGCCGACAGCCATATCACCGAGGGCCGTTTGGGGTTCGTAACCGCCTCGGCCATTTTCGCGCCAACGCCGAGGGGCAGGCCCATGCTGGAGGCCATGATGGTGAAGTACTTCAGAAAATCCCTTCGCGATACACCGCCCAGTAGTTCACGGAAAACGTCAAGATCGTTCATTTTCATAACGCCCCCTCTGGTCAGGAAGTGACTATTCAGTTGTAGTGGATCGGAATGGAACTTCGACGAACGATTGGTGCGATTGATGATTAATGTATATAATTTAAGAGAGCATAAATTATGCCAATCACAACTAATTGAATAATTTTAAATTTAACTTCGGAAAAGTGCAGTAATTGCCGAAAAATGCGCAGAATGAGTAACATTTCGTAACGCCAAACCAATAAAACCTTCGTTTCCTCTCGCGCATATATCAGGCTCAATGGGCAGGGGTATGTACTCGTTCTGCCCCTGCCCATTGTCCTCTCGTTCGCGTACCTACTTGCCAAAGGTCTTGAGGATATATTTTCCGATCTCTTTGGCGTCAACGTTGGATATGGTCTTTTCATCGTAGGTTGTCATGCCCGGCCCTGGTTTTCTCATGACCTTCACGATATCATCGGCGGTCTTGATCTTGTTGTCCGCCAGGTCCTTCATGTTCAGCGTCTTCTTGGGGTTGATGATGTTTCCGCCGTCCATGTGGCACATCTGGCAGTGCTCCTGGAACAAAGCCTCACCGGACTTTACCTTGCCTGCCCACGACCGGTCCGTCATCGTGAGTGTACCCGCAATCATACATGCAGCAGCAATACCGAACAGCACCATTGTCTTCTTCATGCATACTCTCCTTTTCCGGGCCCTTTTGCCCATACCTCAATTTTGCAACTTGAAATTTGCAATATTCAATTGCGTCCCTAAGACAGGGACAGTCCCCCGCAAACCAAAAAGGACTAAGACAGGGACAGTCCCCTGAAACCAAAGGGGACTGTCCCTGTTTACCTTCTCCCGTAACTGGTGAAAACGTAATCCCTGTCCTTCACGAGGGTGTGGCACATGCTGCATTCCTGATCAAAGGCCGCATCCTTTCCATAGGGCGCGAATGAATCGGTCTTCACATCATAGACGAAGCGCGCATAGCCCCAGCCTTGTGTTTTTTTGAACTTCTTTGCGTCTTTTATCATGAACTCCACGCGCTGCAGCGCATCAGGCTCCAGCGCGGCGGGAAAGGATGGATGTTTTCGCTCCGCCCAGCCGACCTTCACGAGGATCGAGCCGTCGGGAAAGGGCTTGCCGTTCCCGGGAACTCCCTCGCGGTAGGCCTTCAGGATCGTTTCGTTGCCGAGAATGATGCGCACCTCGCTCTTGTCCGTGCGATAGCTCGGCGCCACAACGGCCCAGTTCTCATAGCCCCGGATCTCGGAAAACGAGATGCTGTTCGGGGCGACACGTGAATACCGATCCTGCTTGCCCTGGGCAGACAATTGTCCGGCCAGGATAAGGGCAGCAGTCATGACGAGGACAATTCCAGCGACCCGCCTGTTGACGCAGCGTTTTTTCAGAAATGGTATCATATTCATAAACACACCTCTTTCCTGGATGGTATATGCCATGCAGTACCAGGCAATCGTTTAAGGGTAGTTACATGTAATCGAAAGCAGACAGGGTTATCTTTTGTGTTTGGAATATAAAGACGGTTCAATGGAACGATAGTATAATTATAGCCGAAAATGGCAGGCACGCAAGTCCGCGGCACGAATGATCACTCATGAAACTAAAGTCGCATGACGATACACATCGGTATTCTATCGGTGCATTGACCGGAGGCAAGAGCCTCAATGGTAAAAAGTCAGAGAAGCAAATCAACCTATCCTGTGCTCATCGCCGTCTTCTGCGCATCCCTGGCGAGCCTCGCCTACGAAATAACACTCACCCGGTTCTTTTCGATCTCCCTCTCCTATCACTTTGCTTTCATGGTGATCAGCATCGCCCTGCTCGGCATCGGCGCTGCAGGGACGGCCTTATTCCTGCTCCCCTCTGGAAAGGACCTTCGTCTCCTGCCGCATTACAGTATCATGCTCGCTCTGGCCATCCCCCTATCCGCCCTGCTCGTCAGGGTCGTGCCCTTTGATCCCGCGCGCATATCCTTTGACGGGACCCAGATCCTCTTCATCGGCCTGATCGCCCTTATCCTGTCCACTCCCTTTTTTTTCTTCGGCCTCACGGTGCTGACCGTGTTCTCTCTCCTGAGCAAAAAAAGCGGCACCATATACGCTGCCGACCTGATCGGGGCTGCCGCGGGTTCTCTCGTCGTCCTGCTGCTCCTGTCTGCAGGCGGTCCGGGAACGGCCGTGCTGCTGCTCGCCTTCCCTCCTCTTGCCGCAGCGTATTTCATCGCCGACAGGACCGGTCGCATTGTCTCAGCTGTGCTCGCAATGAGCATCGCTGCTGTTCTGGTCATCGCACCTGATATGGCGGGACCGGCGATCTCGCCCTACAAACCGCTCGCAACAGCGCTGCGGTTCCCCGGCGCTGAAGTGCTGCAGACCACCTACAGCCCCTATTCGCGTGTCGACCTCTTCACCGGGGCTGCTGCCCGCTTCGCTCCAGGCCTGAGCCTGCGCTATCTCGATCCCCTTCCACGCCAGACCGGGCTTTCCGTTGATGCCGCGGACCTGAACGCCATTACCCACAGGGCTGAAAAAGACGATCTCGCTTTCCTGGACCATCTTCCTTCAATGCTTGTGTACCGCCTTTCAAAGGGTCCGGAAGTTCTGGTCATGGACCCCCGGGGCGGCCTTCAGGTCCTGGTCGCAGGTCGGCACGGACCCAGAAACATCACGGCCATGGAATCGAACCCCCATATTGCCGGCGTGGTCCGGAGCTATCTGGGAAAAGAGGATAGTTTTCTCCCTGGCAATCAATGGAGCAAGGGATTGGGCCGCACGATCCTCAGCTCCCGTGATACCCGGTATGATAGTATTGACCTTTCCTTTACCGGTTCCTTCCCTACTGGGTCCTTCGGGTTTGCCGAGGATTACCGCTACACTGTCGAGGCCTTCAGGACCTATATGGAACGGCTCAAGCCCGGCGGCTTCCTCTCCCTCACGCTCTATCTGCTGCCGCCGCCCAGAACAGAGTTCCGCCTCTTCAACACCATCTCTGCAGCAGCCGAGTCGCTCGGGATCAAGGATATCACAGAACACACAGCAGTCATACGCAGCTGGGGCACCGTCACGATCCTGTTCAAGCGAGCTCCCTTTTCGTCGATTGACATCAGGACCATCAAGGACTTCTGCAGGGACCTGCGCTTCGATATGGTACTGTATCCCGGCATCAGTGAAGCAGACAGCAACATCTATGTCAGGATGCCGGAGAACAGCTACTTCCAGGCATTCAGGAGGCTCGCTGACACAGGATCCCGCGAGCAGTTCATTGAAGCATACCTCTTTGATATACGGCCGGTGACCGACGAACGACCCTTCTTTCACTATTATCTTCGGTTGAACACGATCAGGGAGACGTTCCAGGTGATGGGGGAAAGGTGGGAATATTTCTTCGAAGAAGGATATCTCCTTCCTGTGCTGTTCCTTCAGGTCCTGCTCGTGAGCCTTCTGCTCATCATCCTGCCGCTCCTGCGCAAGCGCTCGCTTAACGCGGGGCACTACCATCGGCAAACCGCAGCCGCTCTTGCCTACTTTGCCTGCCTCGGACTCGCCTTTCTGTTCGTCGAGATCGCGCTCATCCAGAAGATGGTCCTGGCCCTTGAAACACCGCAGTATGCCATGAGCGCCGTCATACTTGCCGTACTGGCCAGTTCAGGAGCGGGCAGCCTCCTGAGCGAACGGCTTCCCTGGCTCAGGGATCCCCGTACGCTCGCGGTACTTGCATTGCTGGTCGCTGCATCAGCCTTCGTGCTCCCCGCTGCTGTCCGGGTCATGGCTCCGCTGCCTTTTGGGGCAAAATACATGCTCGTGTTCCTGCTGATCATGCCCACGGGCATCCTCCTGGGAATTCCCTTTCCCGCGGGCATCGTGCTCCTGGGACGGACCCGGCCTGATCTCCTTCCCTGGGCCTGGGCCGTGAACGGCTGCTTTTCCGTGCTCTCGCCCATCCTAGCCCTCATGATCGCCCTTGCCGCAGGATTCAGCACTGTTCTGTTCCTTGCCTCAGCGCTCTATCTCGTCGCAGCTCTCCTACTCAGAACAATGTATCAGCGCGCCGGCGCCTAACGCTGCCTTTCAATCTCCCTACTTCTTAGTCCGGACAAGCTGGAACTGAAATACACAAACACGAATTGTACAAATACGACAAATGACACGAAAGAAAACTCAAGATTTCATTTGGAAAATTCGTTAATCAGTGTCATTCGCGTTCCCTGCACCGCACGGAGACCCGTCTCGATCAAATCGGGAACTCCGCACTCCGCATTCCGAACTCCGCACTCCGAACTCCGAACTATTACTTCTCCACCTCTCCCACCATCGGCACGAACCGCACAGCCGTGAGCTGTTCAACATCCAGCTCCCCCTTTTTCTTCGTCGCCAGTGTAAGTGTCTGGAAGTAAACCGTGCTGCCCAGGGGAAGGATCATGCGGCCTCCTTCTTTCAACTGTTTTATGAGGGGCGGCGGGATATGGTTCGCCGCCGCCGTGATCATTATGGCGTCAAAAGGAGCTTTCTCTTCCCAGCCGAAATAGCCGTCCCCATGCCGGACCTGAACATTCGCGCAACCCAGGTCCCTGAGTCGCTTTGCCGAAAGTTCAGCAAGGCCTTTCCGTATCTCGATGGTATAGACCTCTTTTGCGATCTCTGCGAGCACTGCGGCCTGATACCCCGAACCGGTTCCTATCTCGAGGACCCGGTCCCCTGGCTTGAGACGCAGTTTCTCGGTCATCAG
>MHDZ01000063.1 GCA_001805055.1 Nitrospirae bacterium GWC2_57_13 | reverse complement strand
GTGGTCTTGCCGTGGTCAACGTGGCCGATGGTGCCCACGTTCACGTGCGGTTTTGTCCTCTCAAATTTCGCCTTAGCCATCTCTCCCGCCTCCTGTTGGGAAAATGAAATCGTTGTTGAACCGTTATTTCTTGACCGTTTCGCCCTTTACCTTGGCGATGATCTGCTCGGAAATGTTCCTCGGAACCTCTTCATAGTGGGCGAACTGCATCGTATAGGTCGCACGGCCCTGGGTCTTGGACCGGACGTCCGTCGCGTAGCCGAACATTTCCGACAAAGGCACCTGGGCGGTAATGACTCGGGCCGTGCCCCTCGCGTTCATCCCCTGCACCTTGCCGCGCCGCGAGCTGAGGTCGCCGATCACGTCACCCATATACTCCTCGGGGGTGACGACCTCGACTGCCATGATGGGCTCGAGCAACGCCGGAGACGCTTTGTGCGCGCCTTCCTTGAAGGCCATGGAGCCAGCGATCTTGAAGGCCATTTCCGAAGAATCAACGTCATGATAGGACCCGTCGACGAGGGTCACTTTGATGTCAACCATGGGATAACCGGCTATTACACCGTTTTCCATGGCCTCAACGATCCCCTTCTGTATCGGCATAACGTATTCCTTCGGAACCGAACCGCCGACGGTCTTGTTCACAAACTCGAAGCCCTTGCCCGGTTCCTGCGGCTCGAGCTCAACTACCGCATGTCCATACTGGCCGCGGCCGCCGGTCTGGCGAATGTACTTGCCTTCGGCAGTGACTTTTTTCTTGATCGTTTCGCGGTACGCCACCTGGGGCTTGCCCACGTTAGCGTCCACCTTGAACTCGCGCAAAAGGCGGTCCACGATGATCTCAAGATGAAGCTCACCCATGCCTGAGATGATCGTCTGGCCTGTCTCCACGTCGGTGTTGACCCGGAAGGAGGGATCTTCCTGCATGAGCTTCTGAAGCGAAAACCCGAGCTTTTCCTGGTCCGCCTTGGTCTTGGGCTCGATGGCCACGGAGATCACGGGCTCCGGAAAGATCATTGCTTCCAGAACAACGGACTTATTCTCATCACAGAGTGTATGCCCCGTGAGGGTGCTCTTGAGTCCCACTGCCGCGCAGATATCGCCGGAATAGATCTGCCCGATCTCTTCGCGCTTGTTCGCATGCATTTTGAGCAGCCTGCCGACACGCTCCCTGGTCCCCTTGGTGGAGTTGTACACGTAGGACCCTGATGCCAGCGTTCCGGAATAGACGCGGATGAACGTGAGCTGGCCCACGAAGGGATCGGTCATGATCTTGAATGCTATGCCCGCAAAAGGCTCGCTGTCAGAAGCTGTGCGAACCAGTTCCTCGCCCTTGGGACCAATGCCGGTGACCGGCGGGATGTCCAGCGGAGAGGGAAGATAGTCCACCACCGCATCAAGGAGAAGCTGTACGCCTTTATTCTTGAACGCCGAACCGCAGATGACCGGGAAAATGCTCATCGCGATCGTTCCCTTACGGATTGCAGACATGATCTCCGCTTCCGTAGGCTGCTCACCGTTCAGGAACTTCTCCATCACAGCGTCGTCAGCGTCGGCGATCTTCTCGATCATTTTTTCCCGGTACTCTTTCGCCTGGGCGAGGAGGTCGGCCGGGATGTCTTCCACGACGTACTTGGCGCCGAGCGTCTCATCGTCGAACAAAACAGCCTTCATTTTGACGAGATCAATGCACCCGCGGAACTTGTCCTCAGCGCCGATAGGAAGCTGGATCGGCACCGCATTGGCGCCGAGACGGTCGATCATGGACTGGACGCTCATATAGAAGTCCGCGCCGATGCGGTCCATCTTGTTCATAAAGGCAATGCGCGGGACCTTGTACTTGTCGGCCTGCCGCCAGACCGTCTCGGACTGGGGTTCAACGCCGCTCACTGAGTCGAAGGCTGCCACGGCTCCGTCGAGCACGCGAAGCGAACGCTCCACCTCGATGGTAAAATCGACGTGGCCTGGCGTATCGATGATGTTGATGCGCTTGTCGCGCCAGAAACAGGTCGTGGCAGCGGAGGTGATGGTGATGCCGCGCTCCTGCTCCTGCACCATCCAATCCATAACCGCCGTTCCGTCATGGACCTCGCCGATCTTATAGGACACACCGGTATAATAAAGAATACGCTCGGTCGTGGTTGTTTTCCCGGCGTCGATGTGAGCCATGATCCCGATGTTCCGGGTATTTTCAAGTGAATACTGCCTAGCCAACTCTTCCTCCGCGTCCCTGAAACGGTCCTACCAGCGATAGTGGGCGAAGGCTTTGTTGGCCTCTGCCATGCGATGAACGTCTTCCCGCTTCTTGACCGCCGAACCCGTGTTGTTCGATGCATCAAGTATCTCGGCGGCCAGCTTGTCCACCATGGATTTTTCCGGCCGCTGCAGAGCGTAGAAGCGGAGCCAGCGGTAGGCAAGTGAGAGCTTGCGGTTCTGGCGGACCTCGATCGGCACCTGATAGGAGGCACCGCCGACCCTGCGGGACTTGACCTCCAGCGAAGGCTTGAGATTGTCGATGGCCTTCTTGAACACCACCAGAGGATCGTTCGACGTCTTCTGCTGGATCCGGTCGAAGGCCTGATAGCAAATCGCCTCGGCAACGCTCTTCTTTCCCTTCCGCATCAGCATATTGATGAACTTGGCGACCATCTTGCTGTTGTACTTGGGATCGGACAGCGTCTCTCGTTTAACTACAACCTGTTTTCTCGGCATACTGTTCCCTTACCATATATGATGATTGGCATTCCCGACTGGCGAACCGGCGGGGGTTAATTTTGCTACTTCGGCCGTTTAGCGCCGTACTTCGACCTGCCCTGCTTACGATTCGCGACTCCCACCGTATCGAGGGTACCGCGCACAATGTGATAGCGCACGCCCGGCAGATCCTTCACCCTGCCGCCGCGGATCAGCACGATGGAATGCTCCTGGAGATTGTGCCCGACCCCGGGGATATAGGTGGTCACTTCAAGACCGTTCGTGAGCCGCACCCTGGCCACCTTCCGGAGGGCCGAGTTCGGCTTCTTCGGAGTAGTCGTATATACCCTGACGCAGACTCCCCGCTTCTGGGGACAGCTCTTGAGCGCCGGGCTCTTCGTCTTTCTCTCTGCCTGCGTTCTTCCTTTTCTTACGAGCTGACTGATTGTCGGCACAGACTACTCCTTGCTCCGGCATCGTTGACGCCGAACGGATTGTAACTATTGATATTTTCTGACTTCAACTAGGTCAAGACTGCGGATTATATCAGCAGCCCCCCCTCATGTCAAGACTTATTTCTCCGAATCAGCAACTACTTGAACGATAGCCGCTGCATCTTGCCAGGAGCGCTTTCTGATGCAATCTGCCTAAGCCGCATCATCGTCCGATTCCGACTTCGGGAGGACAAAGGTATTGCGATACTCGGGGATGCCCGTTCCCGCCGGGATCAACCTTCCCATGATGACGTTCTCCTTGAGGCCCACGAGATCGTCAACGGAACCGGTGATCGCCGCCTCGGTTAGCACCCGCGTTGTCTCCTGGAAGGAGGCCGCGGAAATGAAGCTGTCCGTGGTGAGCGACGCCTTGGTGATGCCGAGCAGGATGGGCTTTGCCATGGCCGGCTGCCCGCCCCGGGCGATAACCGCCTCGTTCTCACGGGCAAAGGTAAACCGGTCGACCTGTTCGCCGATCAGGAACGGCGCATCGCCGGCGTCCTCGATCCTGACCTTGCGCAACATCTGGCGAACGATGACCTCAATGTGTTTGTCGTTGATGCTCACGCCCTGCAGACGGTAGACCTGCTGCACCTCGTCGACAAGGTATTTCTGGAGCTCCTTGGGCCCAAGGACGTTCAGAATGTCATGGGGGTCCACCGGCCCGTCCATAAGCGGCTCGCCCGCCGTGACCCAGTCTCCCTCATGCACGTTCACATGCTTGCCCTTGGGAATGAGATACTCCTTCTCGTTCCCCATGCCGTCCTTGACAAGGATGCGGCGCATGCCCTTCACGAACCCGCCGAACTCCACTGATCCGTCGATCTCGCTGATGATGGCCTGTTCTTTCGGCTTCCGCGCCTCGAAGAGTTCGGCCACGCGCGGCAGACCGCCCGTGATGTCCTTGGTCTTGGTCGTTTCGCGCGGGATCTTGACCAGAATGTCTCCGGGGAAGATCTCCTCGTTCTTGTCGACGAGAATGTGGGCCCCCGCGGGAAGCAGATACCGGGCCACGGCGTTCGATTCCGGCAGCCGGGCAGTCTTGTTCTGGGCGTCCTTGATCGAGATACGCGGCCGAAGGTTGGCATCCGGCGAGTCGATGACGACCTTGCGGGACAGGCCCGTGACCTCGTCCACTTCCTCCCGCATGGTCACCCCTTCGACGATATCTCCGAAGGCGATCTTGCCGCCGATCTCGGTCAGGATCGGGATGGAGTACGGGTCCCACTCGACGAGACGCTGCCCCACGTCCACCTTCTGGCCGTCCTTGACCTTGATCCGGGCCCCGTAGATGATGGCGTATTTCTCTTTTTCACGGCCGCTCTCGTCATAGATCGCAATGCCGCCGTTGCGGGACATGGCGACGTAATCGCCTTCCTTGTTCTTGACCGTATTGATGTTCACGTATTTGAGCGCACCGGCGTTGCGGGCTTCGAGAACCGTCTGCTCGACCACCTTGCTCGCCGTACCGCCGATGTGGAAGGTCCGCATCGTGAGCTGCGTACCCGGCTCGCCGATGGACTGGGCGGCGATGATGCCGATGGCCTCGCCGATGTCAACAAGCTTGCCCCGCGAAAGGTCCCGGCCATAGCACATGCGGCAGACGCCACGCGTGGCCTGGCAGGTGAGCACCGAGCGCATCTTGATCCGGTCAATGCCTGCTTCGTCGATCCTTTTGACCACGTCCTCGGTAACTTCCTCGTTCGCCGCCACAACGACTTCATTGGTGAGAGGATCCTTGACTTCCTCGGCCGACACCCTGCCGAGAATACGTTCGGCCAGCGGCTCGATGATCTCGCCGCCTTCGACGAGGGACGCCACCGGAATGCCGTCAGTGGTGCCGCAGTCGACCAGGTGGATAATAACGTCCTGGGCCACGTCCACGAGCCGCCGGGTCAGATACCCGGAATTGGCGGTCTTGAGCGCCGTATCGGCAAGACCCTTCCGGGCTCCGTGCGTTGAGATGAAGTACTGCAGCACCGTAAGCCCTTCCCGGAAATTGGCCGTGATGGGCGTCTCGATGATCTCGCCCGAAGGCTTGGCCATGAGGCCGCGCATTCCTGCGAGCTGCCGAATCTGCTGCGTGCTTCCGCGGGCGCCCGAATCGGCCATCATGAAGATATTATTGAACGAGCGGGCCTCCTGGAGCTCCGACTTCTTTGCGCCCCGGAACTCGACCTCTTCCATGCCGAGTTCGGCCATCATCTCGTCGGCGATCTTCTCGGTCACATTCGCCCAGATGTCGATTTCCTTATTGTAGCGCTCGCCGTTGGTGATCAGGCCGTCCACATACTGCTGATGGATCTCCAGGACCTCCTTCTGGGCGCCGTCAATGAACTTCTGCTTCTTGCTCGGGATGTGCATGTCCGAAATACAAATAGATATGCCCGAACGGGTCGCATAGGTGAAGCCCATCTGCTTGAGATCGTCGATCAGCAGCACTGTGCGCCGGAGGCCGAGCCTGCGGTAGCACTCGTCGATAAGCTTGGCGAGCTCCTTCTTTGTCATTTCCTTGTTCACGTAGGAGAAGGGCATGCCCTCGGGGAGGAGCTCGCTGAAGAGCACCCGGCCGACCGTGGTCTCCTCGAGCTTGCCGTTCATGCGCACCCTGACGCGGGCGTGGATGTGCACCATGCCGTGATCATGGGCAACACGCACCTCCTCGGGTCCGGAGAAGACCTTGCCTTCGCCGGCCACGCCGGAGCGGGACTTGGTCACGTAGTAGCACCCGAGCACAATGTCCTGCGAAGGGACCATGATAGGCCGGCCGTTGGCGGGAGACAAAACGTTGTTCACCGAGAGCATCAGCACCCGGGCCTCAAGCTGCGCTTCCACGGAGAGCGGAATATGCACGGCCATCTGGTCACCGTCGAAATCGGCGTTGAAAGCCGCGCAAACCAGGGGGTGCAGCTGGATCGCCTTGCCCTCGATCAGCAGGGGATCAAAGGCCTGGATGCCGAGGCGGTGGAGCGTCGGCGCCCGGTTCAGCATTACCGGATGTTCCTGGATCACCTCTTCAAGCACGTCCCACACCTCGGGCCGCTCGCGTTCGATCATCTTCTTGGCGCTCTTGATGGTCGTGGCAAAACCCTTCTCTTCAAGCTTGTTGAAGATAAAAGGCTTGAAAAGTTCCAGCGCCATTTTCTTCGGCAAACCGCACTGATGCAGCTTCAGCTCCGGGCCCACGACGATCACGGAACGGCCGGAATAATCGACGCGCTTGCCCAGCAGGTTCTGACGGAACCGTCCCTGCTTGCCCTTCAGCATGTCGGAAAGCGACTTCAGGGGACGCTTGTTCGGTCCGCGCAGCACCCGTCCGCGCCTTCCGTTGTCGAAGAGCGCGTCCACTGCCTCCTGCAACATCCGTTTTTCGTTCCTGATAATGACGGACGGCGCCTTGAGCTCCTCAAGCCGCCTGAGGCGATTGTTGCGGTTGATCACCCGTCGATACAGGTCATTCAGGTCCGATGTTGCGAACCGGCCGCCCTCCAGGGGCACCAGCGGCCGCAGTTCCGGCGGAATAACGGGGACCACGTCCAGGATCATCCACTCCGGCTTATTGCCGGACTTGCGGAACGACTCGATCACCTTGAGCCGCTTGGTCAGCTTCTTCTTGGTGGCCATGGACGTGGCGGTCTCGATCTTCTGCCTGATCTCCTCCGACTCCGGCTCCAGTTCCAGTTCCTGCATCATGCCGCGGATCGTCTCGGCTCCCATGCCGGCCTTGAAGGCCTGCGGGCCGTACTCCAGGACCGCCTTGCGGTAGCGCTCTTCGGTCAGCAGCTCCTTGGCCTTGAGCGGCGTGTCCCCCGGATCGATCACCACATAGGACTCGAAGTAGAGCACCTTCTCCAGATGGCGGAGGGTCATGTCAAGGATCGTTCCGATGCGACTCGGCAGCCCCTTGAGGAACCAGATGTGCGCCACCGGTGAAGCAAGCTCGATGTGGCCCATGCGCTCGCGCCGAACCTTCGACTGGATCACCTCAACGCCGCACTTGTCGCAGACGATGCCCCGGTGCTTCATGCGTTTGTATTTTCCGCAGAGGCACTCCCAATCCTTGATGGGGCCGAATATTTTGGCACAGAAAAGCCCGTCTCGCTCCGGCTTGAAGGAACGGTAATTGATGGTCTCCGGCTTCTTCACTTCGCCGTAGGACCACTCCCGGATGCGCTCCGGAGACGCAATCCGGATGCGAATGGCATCGAAATTAATATCCTTGGGCTTTTCGAACAGGCTCAAGGCGTCAAGCCGAGCCTTACTCTCTACCCCGCGTTTCTCTTCCACAGTGAACCTCCATCCCGATAAAGCGGCAGCGGTTTATTTCGCCGCCGCAGCGCCTGTCTTGTCAAGAGTGATGACGCGCTCCTTGCCCTCTTTCCGCTCCAACAGCTCCACGTCGAGACAGAGGCTCTGGAGTTCCTTCACGAGCACGTAGAACGATTCAGGCAGCCCGGGCTCGAGCGTGCTCTCGCCCTTCACGATCGCTTCGTAAATCTTGGCGCGACCCGCCACATCGTCGGACTTCACGGTCAGGAATTCCTGGAGGCAGTAGGCGGCGCCGTAGGCCTGGAGCGCCCAGACTTCCATCTCGCCCAACCGCTGGCCGCCGAACTGCGCTTTTCCGCCGAGCGGCTGCTGCGTGACGAGCGAATAGGGGCCGATGGACCGCGCATGCAGCTTGTCGTCGACGAGGTGGTGCAGCTTCAGCATATACATGTAGCCTACGGTCACAGGCTTGTCAAAGGGATCACCCGTCCTGCCGTCGTGCAGGATGGTCTGGCCTGTGACAGGGAGCTTCGCGTCCTTCAGCAGACTGCGGATCCGGTCCTCTGTGGCACCGTCGAAGACCGGCGTTGCCACGTGCAGACCCAGCGCCTTCGCTGCCCAGCCGAGGTGCGTTTCGAGGATCTGGCCTACGTTCATACGGGACGGAACACCGAGGGGGTTGAGTACGATCTCGACGGGCGTGCCGTCGGGAAGGTAGGGCATGTCCTCCTCGGGAACGATCCGGGACACAACACCCTTGTTCCCATGGCGGCCCGCCATCTTGTCGCCCACGGAGAGCTTGCGCTTCATGGCCACATAGATCTTCACGAGCTTGATCACGCCGGGCGGAAGGTCGTCCCCCCGCTTCAGACGCCCGATCTTTTCGTCGTATATGGTCTCCAGGATGGACAACTGGTTCTCGGAGCCGTCCAGCACCTCCTGCAGCTTGGCGGGATACTCGACCGAATCCACCTTGATCTTGGGGAGTTCCTTCTCCGGCACTTTATCGAGCATGTCGGCCGTCAGTTTCTTCCCCTTGGCTATGTCGGTCCTGCCCGTCTTGGCGCTCACCACCTTGTCTGCAGTGGTCTTGCCGAGCAGGATCCGGCGGATCCGCTTGAACTTGTCCTCCTGGACCGCCTTTTTCTCTTCCGCATATTCCTTCTGCAGCCGGGCGATCTCCTCGCCCTCCTGGGTCTTGAGCCGCTCGTTCTTGTCCTCGCCCCTGCGCGAAAAGACCTTTACGTCAATGACCGTGCCCTCGATGCCCGGCGGTGCGTAGAGCGACGCGTCGCGCACGTCGCCGGCCTTCTCACCGAAGATGGCCCGCAGCAGCTTCTCTTCGGGCGTGAGCTGCGTCTCGCCCTTGGGCGTCACCTTGCCAACGAGGATGTCGCCAGACAGCACCTCGGCGCCGATGCGGATGATCCCGTTCTCATCGAGGTTCCGAAGCGTGTCCTCGCCGAGGTTCGGGATGTCCCGTGTGATGTCTTCCTTGCCGAGCTTGGTGTCCCGGGCCTCGATCTCGAACTCCTCGATGTGGATCGATGTGTAGCGGTCCTCCTTCACCAGCTTCTCACTGATGATGATGGCGTCCTCGAAGTTATAGCCGCTCCAGGGCATGAAGGCCACGAGCACATTCTGCCCCAGGGCCAGCTCTCCCGAATCGGTGGCGGGCCCGTCGGCGATAACCACCCCCTTCTTCACCTTCTCGCCGATGCGATGGATCGGTTTCTGGTTGAGGCAGGTGTTCTGGTTCGAACGGTGAAACTTGGTGAGCTGATAGGTGTCCACGACGGTGCGGCCACGGGCGTCCTCGCCCTTCACCACAATCCGCGTCGAATCCACGGCCTCCACCACTCCGTCCCGCTTTGCCAGAACAATGGCGCCCGAATCGCGGGCCGCAACACGCTCCATGCCCGTCCCGACCACCGGCGCCTCGGGGCGCAGGAGCGGCACTGCCTGGCGCTGCATGTTCGATCCCATGAGGGCGCGGTTCGCGTCATCATTTTCCAGGAAGGGGATGAGCGCCGCGGACACGGACACGATCTGTTTGGGCGACACGTCCATATACTGCACTTCTTCCGGCGTCACCATTTTGAACTCGCCGCCCACGCGGGCCGAGACGGTAGCGGCCGATATCTTGCCGCGGCCGTCCACCGGCGTGTTCGCCTGGGCGATGACGAAATGCTCGCCCTCAATGGCCGACAGATACTCGATCTTGTCGGTCACCTTGCTCTCTTTCATCTCGCGGTACGGCGCTTCGATGAACCCGTAATCGTTCACGCGGGCGTAGGTGGCCAGGGAGACGATGAGGCCGATGTTCGGACCTTCCGGCGTCTCGATGGGGCAGATCCTGCCGTAGTGGGTGGGATGCACGTCCCGCACCTCAAAACCCGCGCGCTCCCGGGTGAGACCGCCGGGTCCCAGGGCCGAGAGCCTCCGCTTGTGCGTGATCTCGGCCAGCGGATTCGTCTGGTCCATGAACTGCGACAGCTGGCTGGATCCGAAGAATTCCTTGATCGCCGCGATGGCCGGCTTGGGATTGATGACGTCGTGCGGCATGAGTGCGTCCACGTCCTGCAGGCTCATGCGCTCCTTGATGGCCCGCTCCATCCTCGCCAGTCCCACGCGGATCTGGTTCTCGAGCAGCTCGCCCACGGAACGCACGCGGCGGTTGCCGAGATGGTCGATATCGTCCACCTCGCCCCTGCCGGTGCGCAGGTTGACCAGGTAGCGGATCACCTCCACCACGTCCTGAGGCGTGAGGGTAGTTTTCTCGAGCGAAACATCAAGGTTCAGTTTTTTATTCAGCTTAAGCCGGCCCACAGGCGACAGGTCGTATCGCTTTGCGTTGAAGAACAGTCCCTGAAAAAGGGTCCGGGACATCTCGACCGTAGGCGGCTCACCCGGCCGCATCTTGCGATAGATCTCGAGCAGCGCTTCGTCCGAAGACTGCACCTTGTCGGACATGAGCGTATCGCGCATGGCCGAGATGACGTGGATGCCGTCCATGTAGATGACTTCCATCTTCTCGACCTTGGCGCCGGGTAGCTTCTCGATGACGGCCTCGGTGATCTTCTCGTTCGCCGGCACAAGCACCTCGCCCGTCTCGGCGTCGATCACGTCGCGAAGCGCCACGCGGTCGATCAGGTCCTCGGCGGCAATGGGTATCTCCGTGATGCCCGCGGACTCCATTTTCTTGATCACCATGCGGGTGATCTTCGCGCCCTCCTTCACGATCACCTCGCGCGACCCCTTTTCGGTGATGGTGACCGGCGCCTTCATGCCGGTAAGAACGTCCGCATTCACGCCGCGCATGAATCCGTCCTTGGTGACCCGGATATTCTCAATGGGATAGTACAGCCGCAGCAGGTCTTCGTTCGAATAACCGAAGGCCTTCAGAAGAATGGTGGCGGGGATCTTTCTCCGCCGGTCGATCCTGACGTAGACGATGTCTTTCACATCGAATTCGAAATCGAGCCAGGACCCGCGGTACGGGATGATCCGGGCGGAATAAATGACCTTGCCGCTCGTGTGCGTCCGCCCCTTGTCGTGGGTGAAAAAGGCGCCCGGCGACCGGTGAAGCTGGCTCACGACGACGCGCTCCGTGCCGTTCACGATAAAGGTTCCCGTATCGGTCATGAGAGGCAGATCGCCGACGTAGACCTCCTGGTCCCTGATGTCCTTGACCCGCTTCGTCTCTGCCTGCTCGTCCTTTTCGAAGAACACCAGGCGCGTCTTGATTTTGAGCGGAGCCGCATACGTGGCGCCGCGCTGCAGACATTCCCAGACCGAATATTTCGGGTCCCCGAGCGAAAAGCCTAGGTATTCCACCATCGCCGTCTCGTTGAAGTCATGTATGGGAAAGACACTCTTGAAGGCCGCCTGCAGTCCCTGCTCCTTCCGTTTGTCCGATGCAATCTCTTTCTGGAGGAAATTGTCGTAGGACCTTTTCTGGATCTCGATCAGGTCGGGAATCTCAAGGATGGCCGGTATGTTCGAGAAATCCTTCCTTACGCGTACCTGCTCTCTTCTCTGCTTCGACATGTACAATCACCTCGCGCATTCAGAATGCAAAATAAAAAATACACCCTACCCGGTCCGCCGGGCCGTGGTGCGCACTTTTTACTTCGCACAATGCAATTTTCCGTGATTCGCCCGCTGCCGGAACAGCAGGACCACGGCCACTCCAAAAACGCAAAAAAGTCCTCTGCCCTCCGGCGCACCCGGAGGGCAAGGACTTGAGCCACTGTGCAGTTCTACCGCCTACTTGATCTCGACAGCTCCACCTGATTCGAGGAGCTTCGCCTTCATGCTCTCCGCTTCCTCTTTGGTGACGCCGGTCTTGACGGCCTTGGGCGCGCCCTCGACCAGGTCCTTCGCCTCTTTCAGGCCCAGACCGGTCAGTTCCCGCACCACTTTGATCACCTGGATCTTCTTATCGCCTGCCGCGGTCAAAACAACGTCAAAGGCAGTCTTTTCTTCGGCAGCGGCGGCACCGCCGGCGCCGACCGCGGCAACAGCCACGGGAGCAGCAGCCGACACGCCCCACTTCTCTTCAAGCATCTTGCTCAACTCAGCGGCCTCAATAACGGTCAAGCCGCTCAGTTCGTCAACTATCTTTGTCAGATCTGCCATGTGATTCATTCCTCCTGAAGAATATTCGGTTGTTGTCGTCAATCCATGAGCTGCTTCTTCGCAGCTCATGACCCGATGCCGTCCCTGTCATCACCCTACCTGCCCGTGACGACCTGCGGCCGGGTCCCTTCCTAGCCCTTGTCCGCCCTGGCCTTGAGCACCCGGGCGATCTGGCCGCCCGGTGCGGCAAGCACACCGACCAGCCGCGATGCGGGAGCCTGCAGCAGACCCACGATCTTCGCCCGGAGGCTGTCGAGGGGAGGCAGGGTCGCCAGCGCCCTGATCTCAGTCTGCTTCAGCAGCCTGCCGTCGAGTACGCCGACCTTCAGGTCGAGCTTTGCCTGGACCTTATGAAAATCAAAAAGGATCCTTGCGGGAGCAATAGGGTCGTCATACCCCAAGGCGATACCCACAGGCCCGACGAAATGCTCCTTCAACGCTTCAAGCGACGTGCCTTCCGCAGCCTTCCGCGCCAGCGTGTTCTTCACCACGCGGAACTCCACCTTCTCCCGGCGAAGCTTGGTGCGGAGCTCGGTGATCTGCTCGACGTTGATCCCCGAATAGCCGGCAATGACCGCCGTCTTGGCTCGGGAAAACTTGTCGTGCAGCTCGTCGATCTGCACTTTCTTCTCTTCTTTATTCACACTGCCCTCCTTTCTTCCATGAATTCCCGATGACGCTGCCCGGGAATCCTGAAAGAAAGAGTCCCGCTCTAAGCGGGATTTCCTCGGTGATTCACCCGGGTCTCGGCAGGCCCCGCGAAAGGATTAAACAGAGGATGCCGACTGCTGTGCCCTGCTCCTCTGTGCCTGCTGTCTCGGACCACCCCCCGTTGGCGGGGGTCGACCTTTTTGTTTACAACTGAATCAATATCCTAAATCCGAAATCCTAAACGTTTGGCGTTTCGTACTTTGAATTTCGGGTTTGCCCTTCGTTACTCTGCAAGCGTCTCGAACTGATCCGTATCAAGCTTGAGCCCCGGCCCCATCGTAGTCGAGAGGGAAGCTGTCTGAAGGTACTTGCCCTTGCTTGACGACGGTTTGGCCTTCAGGATCGATCCCATGACCGAGCGGGCATTTTCGACCAGCTTGCTCTCGTCAAAGGACGCCTTACCCACGGGCACATGAACGATGCCGGCCTTCTCAACGCGGTACTCCACTTTTCCCGCCCGGATATCCTTGATCGCCTTTGCGACATCGAAGGTGACCGTACCGGTCTTGGGATTGGGCATCATGCCGCGGGGGCCAAGCACTTTCCCGAGCTTGCCCACGAGCGCCATGATGTCGGGCGTCGCCACGACGGTATCAAATTCCATCCAGCCCTTCTGGATCTTTTCGGCAAGGTCTTCGGCGCCCACATGATCGGCGCCCGCGTCCCGCGCTTCCTTGTCCTTCTCTCCCTTTGCGAAGACCAGGACCCGGACGGTTTTGCCCGTGCCATGAGGGAGCACTACCGTCCCCCGCACCATCTGATCGGCCTGCTTGGGATCGACGCCGAGCTTGACGGCTAGATCAACGGATTCGTCGAACTTTGTTTTTGCCGCCTTCTTTGCGAGACCGATGGCCTCTTCGAGGCTGTATTCTTTTGCCTGATCTACCATCGCTGCCGCTGCCTTGTATCTCTTGCCTACCATGGTTCCTCCTCGCGGTCCGAACGGTCGCGCCTGCGGCGCGGCCTCCCGCAATGGTAACGATAAAATCATTGGAAATCGAAAATTATAAATGTCAAATTGAAAATTTGACGCTGCACCTTTACAATTTCCAATTTACAATCTGCAATTTACAATTAGTCCGCGATCTCAAGCCCCATACTGCGCGCCGACCCCTCGATGGTGCGCATCGCCGCCTCGACGTCAAGGGTGTTGAGGTCAGGCAGTTTCTGCTGGGCGATCTCGCGCACCTGGGCGCGCGTCACCTTGCCCACCTTGTCCTTGTTCGGCACCCCGGAGCCCTTGATGATGCCGGCGGCCTTCTTCAGCAGCTCGCCTGCAGGCGGCGTCTTGGTGATGAAGGTGAAGGACCGATCGGCGTAGACCGTGATGATGACGGGAATGATCGTCTCGCCCAGCTTCTGCGTCTGCGCATTGAAGGACTTGCAGAATTCCATGATGTTCACGCCGTGCTGACCGAGCGCGGGACCGACCGGGGGGGCGGGATTCGCCTTCCCTGCGGGGACCTGCAGTTTGATCTTCGCTGTGATTTCCTTTGCCATGTGTGCGTTACTCCTGACGTTTATAGTATTTCTCTAGAGCCTGACCTGTTTGCGCGCTTAGTAAACCAATGCTTGCCACAAAGGCGCTAAGGCATGAAGTAATTATTTCGCAAATCGTGAAACCTGCTTATCGTCTTTCTTCGCGACTTCGAGTCTTCCTCCGTCTCCGTCCCGCATCAATAAGATGTATGACACGGAGCGGGGGGAGGGATTTTGGTTGCCTCATTCTGCTCGCGATATTATCTTATCCGCGCCGTTTTAGCTTATTTCCCGCTCCACCTGCAAGAATTCCAGTTCCACCGGCGTGGACCGCCCGAAGATGCTGACCATGACCCGGAGCCTGCCGTGGGTCGGACTGACGTCCTCCACGGTACCGATGAAGCTGCTGAAAGGACCGTCGATCACGCGGACACGGTCGCCCTTCTGGTAGGCATCCTTCGGCTGTACCGGCGCCACCGCACCCTCTTCCGTCTGTTTCAGAATGCGGCCGACCTCTTCCTCGGACAGCGGCGTGGGGTCCGTCGTGCCCCCCACAAATCCCGTGACCTTCGGCGTTTCCTTCACGATATGCCAGGTGGAGTCGTCGAGTTCCATTTCCACAAGGATATAGCCGGGGAAGAACTTCCTCTGCGACTTGCGCTTTTTCCCGCCTTTGAGCGTCAGCACTTCTTCGGTGGGAACAAGGATCTGCCCGAACCTGTCCTGCAGTCCGAGCTTGGAAACCGTCTCCAGGATCCCTGCCCTGACCTTGTTCTCAAAGCCCGCGTAGGTATGTACAGCATACCAGTTTTTCATAATCACTTATCCGCTCTCTCTGCTCTACTTGAAGGCGAGGCTGATGAACCTCGACAGCCCCATGTCCACGATGCCCAGGAACAGGGCGGATATGAGCACCGAGATGATCACGACCCAGGTGGACCCGATGACCTCTTTGCGTGTCGGGAACACGACCTTCTTCAGCTCAAGCTTCACTTCCTGGAAGAATTCTGCTATTTTCCTGAACATCGCGCGTTACCTCTCGGTAAGAATGTTTGGCAGGCCAGGAGGGACTCGAACCCCCAGCAGCCGGATTTGGAGTCCGGAGCTCTACCATTAGAGCTACTGGCCTGAATGCCGTTCCCTTACGGACAACAGCAGACTTACGCCTTGGTCTCTTTGTGGGACTTGTGCGCCCTGCAGAACTTGCAGTACTTCTCCAAGGTGAGCTTGTCCGGAGTGTTCCGCTTGTTCTTCATCGTGGAATAGTTCTTCCGCTTGCACTCGCTGCACTGGAGCAAAATGATTTCCCGCATTGCCTCTTGCCTCTCTCTGTTCAAATTCGCAGTGCCCCGCGCCCCGCGGGATTACGCACTGCCGCTATTCGATAACTTCGGTGATGACCCCTGCGCCCACGGTGCGGCCGCCCTCGCGGATGGCGAACCGGAGCTCTTTGTCCA
>MHDZ01000062.1 GCA_001805055.1 Nitrospirae bacterium GWC2_57_13 | reverse complement strand
TCATTACCGTCGCGGCAGCTTTTCCTACGACTGTCGCACCGATAATCCAGTACGGCGCAGTGCCGGTGTTCGTCGACGTGACGCTGCCGACATATAACGTCGATACTGCACAACTGGAGATGGCCTTATCGGATAAAACAAAAGCTATCATGCTCGCCCACACTCTCGGGAATCCTTTTGATCTGCAGGCAGTGAAGGCGTTCTGCGACAAACATGACCTGTGGCTCATTGAGGATAATTGTGATGCCCTGGGCTCTAAATATATGTATAATGGGCAATGGAAATATACGGGAACCATCGGACACATTGGTACATCCAGCTTTTATCCGCCCCATCACATGACCATGGGTGAGGGCGGCGCAGTATATACCAATGACACTCAATTGAGGCGCATTGTAGAGTCATTTCGTGACTGGGGCAGGGATTGCTGGTGCCCTTCGGGAAAAGACAATACTTGCAGTCAGCGGTTCAACCAGCAGTTTGGAGAGCTTCTCAAAGGTTATGACCACAAATATGTATATTCTCATTTTGGTTATAATCTCAAGGTAACCGACATGCAGGCGGCTATCGGCTGCGCCCAGTTGGAGAAACTGCCTGGTTTTGTCGAAGCTAGAAAAAAAAATTGGGTCCAGCTGCGGGACGGCTTGAGCGATCTCTCGGATATATTTATACTACCAGAGCCGACGAAAAATTCTGACCCAAGCTGGTTCGGATTCTTGATGACCGTGAACGGCGATGCTACTTTTTCGCGAGACGATATCGTTGGCCATCTCGAAAAGAACGGCACCCAGACACGGATGCTCTTTGCCGGAAACCTGATGAAACATCCCTGTTTTGACGAAATGAGGATGAAAGGTGATGGCTTCAGGGTGGTTGGCGATCTTCGGAATACCGACCTGATCATGAATCAGACGTTTTGGGTAGGGGTGTATCCAGGGATGACCGCGGAGATGATCGGGTTTATCATCCATTCGATCAGGGACTTCGTGCAAAAACCGCGTGTAAAGTAATCTTCCTTTGTTGTTACATCCTGATCCAAAACGCCGGGATAAGATGAAAACTTGCGCATGCACTAAGCACACCCTGGACAGTGAAAGCGAGAAAGAGCAAACAATGCTGAATGTGACCGACCACGTTATCCTGACTGCAGGCCCTACGATCTCCCACAAAGAGATCGAGTATGTTACCGATGCGGTCGTCAATGGGTGGAATTTTCATCATAGCGACTATATCAAAAAATTCGAGGATACGTTTGCCGAGTATGTGGGCGCAACCTATGCGATGGCGACATCCAGTTGCACCGGCGCTCTGCACTTGGCCCTGCTTGCCATGGGAGTAGGGCCTGGCGATGAGGTCATCGTTCCCGAGATCACCTGGATCGCCACGGTAAGCGCCGTCACCTATGTCGGTGCCACACCGGTGTTCGTCGATATAGAACGGGATAGTTGGGTCATGGATCCGGTAAGCGTGGCGCGGCGAATCACCCCGAAGACCAAAGTGATTATCCCGGTGCATCTCTACGGCCATCCTGTTGACATGGAGGCCATTATGCGTACGGCCGAAACGCACGGTATTCGCGTTCTGGAAGACGCCGCACCGTCGATCGGCGCCGAATACAAAGGCAGAAAAACCGGAAGTCTCGGCCATTGCGCCGCATTCAGTTTTCAGGGCGCCAAGGCGCTCGTGACCGGTGAGGGCGGCATGCTGGTTTCCAGCGACAAGGCACTCATGGAACGTGCCCGGTTCCTGGGCGACCACGGCCGTGATCCGAGCCGCGCTCTGTACAATATCGAGATTGGCTATAAATACAAGATGTCCAATCTCCAGGCGGCGCTCGGTCTGGCCCAGGTTCAGCGAGCCGAGGAGATCGTTGCAAAGAAACGCGAGATATTCTCATGGTACCGGCAGCGGCTTGGAGACGTGAACGGGATCGGGCTGAATGCGGAGCGTCCGTGGGCTCGCAGCATCTACTGGATGAGTTCGCTGGTCCTCGACAAGACCCTGGGGTTCGACCGCGATACGTTCATGCGGAAACTCCGGGAACGGAATATCGACACGAGGCCTTTTTTCTATCCCATCAGTTCGTTTCCCATGTTCAAGGGCGTAACCGTCGACAACCCGGTGTCGTATGATCTTCCGTTTCGCGCCGTTAACCTTCCGAGCGGCCATGAACGGACTGAGGAAGAGATTGATTATATTTGCGCGCACATCAGGGATATTCTCGGCGTTCGTCCCGGGACCTCCAGCACATCACAACCCACCGGATGGCTGGCGTACCGTGACGCAGTCAACAAAGCTCTGCGTGACCTGAAATCCGCCTCTCGCGAGAGCCTGAGCGCGAGTTCCCTGCCCTTGAACCGGAACGGTCTTCGTGTGGGTAGATTGCGCCCGCTCACCGCCGCCTCGCTCGACGACCAGCAGGAGATCCGGTTCCTGGCTGACTGGCGCGAGGCCTCCCAGCAATGGTTCCCCGCTCAATTCCCCGTAACACTGCCCGGCACCCGGTCATGGCTGGAAAAACAGGTTTTGGGAAAAGACGACCGAATCCTGTTCATGGCAGAAGACAAGAATGGCGCCTCCTTCGGCCATGTGGGGCTCTTCCGATTTGATTATCAGAACAGATCATGCGAACTCGACAACATTGTACGAGGAGTCGGCGCAACGCTGCCCGGCGGCATGTCGTTGGCGTGCTCAACGTTGCTGGACTGGGCCTTTACCTCGCTTGACCTTGAACGGGTATACCTTCGTGTCGTTTCAAACAATCAGCGGGCCTTGCATCTGTATCAAGGACTCGGATTTCATGAAGTCCAGAGGGTTCCGCTCATGAAGGTGGAAGAGGGACCCGTCACGCGCTGGATCGAGGTGATCGGCCAGCCGTACCAGAACGTAGAGCGGTATTTCATCACCATGAAGCTGGACAGGACGCGGTAGGGAACTGACATGGCACGGGATCACGTCGCGAATATCAGGCAATCGATTATCCGGATGACCCACCGATCAAGATCATCTCATGTCGGGAGTTGTCTCTCGGCCTGTGATATCCTGTACGTTCTGTATTTCAAGATTCTGAATATTGACCCGCAAGACCACAAGAAGCCGGACCGTGACAAGTTTATCCTGAGCAAGGCGCATGCAAGCGCCGCTCTGTACGCGACGCTCGCGGAACGGGGGTTTTTCCCAGGGGAGTACCTTGATCGGTTTTACGTCGACGACGGGCTTCTTCCCGGACATCTGGATATGGACGCGGTTCCCGGCGTCGAGGTGTCGGCCGGCTCTCTTGGACATGGACTTTCTCTCGGCGTCGGCATGGCGCTTGCGAACCGCCAAACGGGGAATACGGGAAGAATATTCGTACTGCTCGGGGACGGCGAGTGCAACGAGGGCTCGGTGTGGGAGGCCATCATGCTCGCGTCGACGCTGCGATTACGCAATCTCACGGCCATTGTAGACATGAATAAGCTGCAGGGATTCGGCCGAACGAATGCCGTCATAGACCAGTCGAACATGGCTGACCGCTGGCGCTCCTTTGGGTGGGAGGTCCAGGCGGTGGACGGCCATAATATCGACGATCTTGACCGCGCCCTGCGCGGCTCTCCTAAGCGGCCCCGGGTTATCATCGCCGATACGATCAAGGGGAAGGGCGTATGCTTCATGGAAGACAGGCTCGAATGGCACTACAAGTCGCCCGATGATGAACAGTGCCGTCAGGCGCTTGACGAGCTGGAGAGAAAACATTGAGAACGATGTTTGTGAACTGCCTGATCGAGCAAGCACGCAAGGATGATCGCGTGTTCCTGATAACCCCCGATATGGGTTTTTCGGTCTTAGAAAAATTCCGGGATGAATTTCCGGACCGTTTTCTGAACGTGGGGATCGCAGAGCAGAATGCCGTCGGGGTTGCTGCCGGATTGGCCTTATCCGGCAAAGTTGTGTACGTATACAGTATTATACCCTTTATCACCATGAGATGCTTCGAACAAGTAAGAATGGACGTAGCATACATGAGAACGAATGTCCGTTTGGTTGGAGTCGGTGCGGGATTCTCCTACGGCCCGGCAGGCGCGTCGCACCACGCCATCGAAGATATCGCTATCATGCGGGCATTGCCCAATATGACCGTCTGCTGCCCCGGAGATCCGGTCGAGACGCGGGAACTAGTACGGCGGAGCTTTTACCATGAGGGACCCATGTACTTCCGTCTGGCCAAGAACGGCGAACCCCGGATCCATGGCGAGGAGACTCGGATAGAAATCGGCCAAGCAGTCTGGCTTCGAGAAGGCACGGATGTTGCCGTTGTGGCGACAAGCAACATGCTGGAATCAGGAAAAGTCCTCACCGACAAATGGGTGGGGCAGCGGAAAAGCGTATCATTCGTGAGCATGCCGACGATCAAGCCGCTGGACCACGGAGCCATCGACATCCTCATCCAGAACGGAACCCCGATCGTTACGTTGGAAGAACATAACATAATCGGCGGTCTGGGCTCCGCGGTGGCGGAGGTGATTGCGGAAAGCGGCAAGGGCATTAGATTCACACGCGTCGCGATACCGGATGAATTCTGCCACGTCGTGGGAAGCCAGTCTTTCCTGCGCAAGAAGTTCAAACTTGACGATATACAGTACCATGAAGTCGCGAACTGAGACTGCCATCCCATGAACCAGAACGGACTCCCGGTAGCCATGCGAACATATCTTTATGACAGCTATACGATGGTCCTTCCCACCTATAATGAACAAGCGCGCGTGAGAAGGGTCATTGAGTATTATCAGGCCTTTGCCCCGATAATCGTCATCGATAACTTTAGCTCGGACAGCACGGCAGAGATCGCGCGGGAGCTCGGCGTAAAGGTTATCCAGTACAAAAATCCGGGGACCATCCAGACCCCTGAGTGGATGCGACACATAGCGTCACTGGTCATTACTGACTATTTCCTGATGCTCTCCTGTTCTGAGTTTATTCCGGCAGCGCTTTTGCAGAAGTTCAATGAAATCGCAACGAAACGATCAGCGGATGTGGTGTCTTGCGTTAGGGACAGCTACACCTGCGGCGAGCTGATACCTCTCTGGGGAGGTAAATTTGCCGCGATAGAGGCGCGAATCGAACGATTTTTTAACCGAAAAGGTCTGGATTTCGACAAGATAGTTATTCATGGACACTTCACACCGTTGCAGGAAAATCGCCTCTTAAAATTGCCGCGAGACCGTCAGTACGTTATTGCACATCTCCGCGATTTTGATGCTGAGTCTCATATCAAAAAGATGACGGAATATGCTCGTGTTGAGGCGCAACATCGGAAAAGCAGGGAACGGACATTGACCTGTCCGAAATTGGCAGAGCTTTTCTTACGAGAGGTTCTCCGTTTTCTGCATATCGGACCGACACATTGGAATATGATCTCGCTGCGAGAAGTATGGGCGAGGATGGTAATGCATACCCTGATTTATTGGTTAGGATGGGAAGATCGCTCGGGCATGACGATAGAGCATTCGAGAGAAAAAAGTCGGCAACTCTGGCACACGTTGGCGCTTTCTCAGAAAGATAAAGGTTGTTGATCATAGTATGCCTCCGGAACCTGACGACGCAACTCGTTTACATCTCCCATCTCTAACAGAGCGATTCAAGGCTTCTGTGATCAGCTACGGCGTCCGGCAGATCTTCGTCATACTCCTGACGTTCGGTTATAATATTATTCTGACCCGCTTTCTGCTGCCGGCAGAATTCGGAAAAGTGGCCGTCATAATGATCGTGGTCAATGTTGCTGTGTTGCTGGCTGACGGCGGTTTCGGCGTGTATTTAATCCAGCGGCGCGCTGAAGTGAATGACAATGACCTTGCGCGGGTTGCAACCGTTCAACTTTATTTTTCGTGTTTACTCACGTCGTTCTGCTTCATGATCGCCGTAACGGTATCAGCCCTGTATGGGAGCGTACAGCTTGCATGGATGGTCGCTGTCGCGTCCGTTTCTCTGCCTTTTCTGGTCATCCGGGGCATGTCGCTTTTGCTGCTGGAACGTTCGGTTCAAATCAACAAGACTGTCCGAGTTGAACTCCTCGAAGAGGGGACATTCGCCGTTGCCGCGATTTTTTTTGCCAATTACGGGGCCGGCGCCTGGAGTGTCGTCATTGCCATGATTTTCAAGGCACTGGTGGGAAGCGCTGCTGCAAGTCTTCTCGGCCGATTCCGTTTAAGAATAGTACCCGTCCTGTGGGATCAGGAACTGCGTGATGGTTTTCGATTCGGCATGCACTATCAGGCGGCGCAACTAATCAATATGGCGCGCGTATCAATAATTCCTCTTTTTATCATTCCGGTCTTTGGATTTCATGCCGGTGGCCTGGTAGAGCGATCACTGTATTTCGCAAGCGCACCTTTATCCATAATACTCGCGGTTCAAAAGAAGACGATGTTTCCCTTTATCGCGAGGATACAGCAGTCAAGGGAGAATTTGAGGGTCTTTCTCGGCAATTCCATTTATGCAAGCTCAATTCTGGATAAATTCATGTTTCTGCCCTTGGCGCTGTTTGCTCGTGAAATTGTCATGCTTGTGTTTGGGGAGCAATGGCTGCCCATGTTGCCGTTACTGTACTGGCTTATAGCGGGAAACGTTATTTTTGGCGCGCTGGCGGGAACGCTCTATCCGGCGGCAAATGGCATTGGAAGATCCGATTTGATATCAAAGTTCAATCTGATCGCATTCATCATATCATGGTTGCTTATGGTCCCTTTTACTCTTTTCTGGGGAATACAGGGCGTTGGAATAGCGGCGCTTGTGATGTGGGGCGGCATTCATTGGCTTCGGACACGAATTAAAGCTGAGATCGGCATGTTTCCATACTATGTCAAGATCATAAAGCCTGTTCTTGCATTTCTGGTCAGTTTTGCCATGGTTAAAGTACTTTCCCTGTATACGACGGGTGAAACGTACTCAATTGGCAGATTGGCTTTCTTGACACTCGCCAGCTATGTGGCATACGTTGTTGTTCTGCTTGCTATCGATTTCAGGCGGATTTTCAATTTGATACAAAAGATGCGCTTTTCCCATCAGCAGTAATTGTTTCAACTTGAGCACCATTACTATTGAGTTGCGATTTAATTTATAGCACAAAGTCTTACATTGCTGAGCAGGAGTGTAAATTTTAAATTATGCAGATAACTTGTCCTTTCTGCGGCAGCTCTCACTATAGGTCAAAAACGATTGACTGGCGCTTGAACTCCATCCTTATTTGCTGTAATTGCGAGTTGGGCTTTGATGAACGCCACAGGGAAGTTGACTATGAAAACGAACTTACGTTGCCGCTCGATGAGAAAACGCTCGCAAAGTATTATCGCTTTGCCCAACGGTCAACGGGCATGTTAAATGCGGCTCTGGAGTCCACTGCCAGGGACCAGCAGATGCCGTTCAACATCCTTGAAATCGGGCCTGGGTATGGTTTTATGTCGGAATTGCTTACCAAGAAGATCGAGGTCAAAAATTACTATCATTTGGAATTGAACCAAATGCTTGCGAAGCGGCTTGAGAGACAGGGGAAAACCGTCATCAGATCTTTGGATGCAATCGATCGGGTCGACATGGTTATCCTGGGCCATGTCCTGGAGCATATCGGCGATGCGAAGGCCCTGCTGGATAACTTAATTTCATCAAAACTTGCACCGGGCGGTTATCTCATTTTGTTCCAGACCAATCATGCCGGATTCATTCCCCGGTACCTGCCAATGCTGTGGTACGGATGGCAAGTAGTGCAACATCATTATCACTTTACACCTCGGGTTTTTGAAAAATACTGTCATGTGAATCAGCAGGCCTCTATTGTATCGGTAAACATGTACAGTCTCGATCTGGAAGCATCATTTTCCATTAAAGGACTGGTCAAAATTTTTTTAAAAGTAGTGAATTTGATCATACCCGAGAATCACTATGATGCCTTTATTATTATTTTGCAGAAAGCAGTCAGGTAGTGTTAGGAAACCATATAGGCTACAGGACCACAGATAATGGAAAAATTTTTCAATAACATACATATTCGCCTTCGCCCCTTTATTGGATTATTAAAAGGGCATATTATATTGCTTGTTGCATACTCGTTCATTGTCGCCAGTCAGCCGATGCCTATGCGCATAGGAGCAGTGGAGCTTCTGATGGGGTTTGGTTTGATAGTCGGCTCATTGTTCCTGATTCCCGCACTATACTCATCCGCAAAAAAAAATCCACTTGATGCAAGCATAATCACCGCGCTTGCATTATTTATCATCATTGTGCCCTTTTTAAATGGCATAATCATTCAGCATGGTGTGAACAATATTGCGAGAGATTTATTGCCGATAATGTTCTTAATCGTAATCCCGCTAGAATTCGCACTCTCGACAAAAACAAGTATGAAGGAACCCGTATCGAAAGCAATTTTAGCAGCTGTCCTGTCGGTGGGCGTCATCAGCGCTGTTGAGTTTCTTTATCGCGTTATGTACTTATATGGGTCTCCGGGTCGATTCGTATCTGCATGGTCAAGTTATTTTATTCAAATTCACGGACACGACATTAGTAGTTCGTCGCAAGGAGTATCAGTTTCGCGAGAGGACCAAATTGTTTTATTTTTGAAGGTCTATGACCCAGCCATCTTATTCTCGGCGGTTTACTGTCTCAACAGAGGCCTGCGAGATACTATTATGCGTAATGGGAAAGTGTTTCGGAACATCGTTGCGCTTTCTGCTGGTTCGATCTGCGCATATTGTTATTTTATTATGGGGTTGCGAGCGCATGTTGCAAGTATAATTGTTTCAGTAGTGACTTATGCGGTCTATATCTCTATAAAACGCGGAATCAAAAAAACAAAGATAATTTCCATGGGACTTGGTGCTTTTGCAATCATGGCATTTTTCACGCACGATGAGTTGTTGATGATGATTGCCAAACAAGTTGCGACAGGAACCAACGGCAAATTGAACGAGTGGGTTGCGGTAGTAAAGGAAATTTCTATTACAAAAGGCGCGTTATTCGGAGGCATTGGATGGGGTGGCGTTTTTTTGAATCCGGTAGTAGCAGACAACACCAGATTTACCCATTCACTGCTGTCATTTCTTTTATTGAAATCAGGCGTTATAGGGCTCTCCATATTTACGTTGTACTATACGCTATTCATGAAATTTATCGGAATTAACAAAAAACTTCTTTTTTCCGCCGACGGTCTTCTTGTTGCTCTTCCTGGTGCTGCTACTATTGTGATTGCTCTCTTATTTCAGCCCACATATAAAATGCTGAGCTTTAGCTTTATACTCTCGCTGGTACTTGTTCAATTGTCGCGCAATATATCAGGCGGACAGCATGTTTTATCAACGTTTCAACAATCCGAGGAGTTGAGGCGATAATGGGTGACCAGTCTTGTATTGCTTGTGGAGAATCGTTGATCAGAAAGCAGAATTTTATTGTTTTCGATACGAGGTTTGGACTAGCTTCGATATACGGAATAATATCATGTGCATATTGTACCTTGGAATTCACGAATCCCGCGCCGTCCGAGGTAGAATTAGACCATCTATACAAAACGTATTACAACTACAGCGGAGAAAAGGGAACGATTTATGTTCATCTGAGACACAAATTTCTTTTATCTGCATTATATAGACTATGGATGAAAATTGACGGTGATTGTTCATTTCATGGACTTCGCGGAAAAGGCAGGCTTATCGATATCGGTTGCAATGAAGGCAGAGGGCTGAGCATATATCGTAAGAACGGTTTTGACGCAGAAGGACTTGAAATCAATCAAGCAGCTGCTTCAATAGCCCGAGCTGAAGGATTTACGATATATACAGATACTATTCATAAGTTTTATCCCGACCGGCCTTATGATGTCGTTCTCCTCTCGAATGTGTTGGAGCATTCGCTTGACCAGAAGATAATGCTATCGCATGTAAAGACTATATTGAAATCAGGCGGACAGCTCTGGATAAGCTGTCCCAATAACAGGAGCTGGCTACGGTCGCTGTTCGGTCGATATTGGATCAACTGGCATGTACCTTTTCACATTGTTCATTTTTCTCCAGACGGTCTTCGCCAACTCCTCGAAGAAGCCGGCTTTGTGATCGTTGAAATGCGTCATGAAACTCCCGCGCTCTGGGTTGCTCACTCAATCATAGCCAGATTATTTGCTCGTCGTGGAAAGCCAACAGCGCAGCTGCGCAATCCATTCTTAGTAGCTGGGCTTATGCTTTTCATCAGGGTATTCTTATTTCCTATTCTTTGGCTTGGCAACAGACTGGGCAGGGGAGACTGCCTGGTAGTTACCGCTAAGAAAAGGTGATTTGTGCGCGTTCTTATCCATGGCATTAACTATGCCCCTGAGCAAATAGGGATAGGGAAATATACCGCGGAAATGGCCGAATGGCTCGCTCAGCGTGGCCACGAGGTCCGTATGGTTACTGCCCCTCCGTACTATCCTGCATGGAAGGTTTCTAAAGGACATTCTTCCTGGCAATATCAAAGAGAGCATATCTCTGGTGTGGATGTCTGGCGCTGCCCGCTTTGGGTGCCGGCGAAACCTGCTGCTATCACCCGCCTCATGCACCTGCTGAGCTTCACATTCAGCAGTTTCCCAATGATGCTTCGGCAGGTCGTCTGGCGACCAGATATCGTTATTTCGATAGAACCTCCATTGTTGTGCGCTCCGACGGCATGGATTACAGCCCGTCTTTCAGGCGCAAAATGCTGGATGCACGTGCAGGATTTTGAAATAGAGGCTTTTTTCGGGCTGGGCTTTGGTTCCTCGGTAACGCTTAAAAGAATCCTGACGGATCTCGAAACATGTATTATGCGGCGATTTGATAGAGTCTCTACAATTTCTCAGTCCATGCTTAACAGGCTGGTCAGCCTGCATATCCCTACAAAAAAAGCATATCTCTATCCTAACTGGGTCGATATCAACCTTATCCGTCCGAACCCCGAAGGGCGCGATATGCGCACTGAATGGGAATTTTTGCCACACCATAAGATCATCCTCTATGCCGGCAATATAGGGAAGAAACAAGGTCTTGAGCTCATCCTGGATGCAGCTGAAGCACTGTCGAAGACGCATCCTCATGCTATTTTTCTGCTGGCAGGGAACGGACCTGTAAAGGAAGAGCTGATCTATGCTGTGAAAAGAAGGGCTCTAAGCAATATCATCTTTAAACCCCTGCAGCCTCTCGCTGACCTTCCTGCAATGCTGGCAATGGCTGACATTCACCTGGTAATTCAGAAGCGGGGGGCCGCAGATGCTGTCATGCCGTCAAAGTTAACGGGTATTCTCGCGGCTGGAGGCTATTCTATTATCACCGCAGATGCGGATACGGAGCTGGGAAGGCTGGTCTGGAACAACCCTGGCATCGCAGAACTGGTTGAGCCTGAAAATAAGGATGCATTCATAAAATCGATTGCAAGGATGCTTGATCTAACTGAGCGCTTTAATCGAAAGGCCAGAAACTTTGCCGTGAAACATCTTGCGAAAGACGTGATATTGCAAGATTTCGAGCGGCAACTCCGCGAGATCATCGGCAGCTCATAGTTCATGCCTTCTATTTTCAAGAATGTCAAATAAACTATCAGCTACGGGCTATGATCTATGCGCTGACTCACCTAGCACCTTCTTTTTTTAGGACCACCTTTACTGTCTTCATCATGATCACCATATCCAGCCACATGTTCCAGTTCCGGACATACCAGGAATCATAATTCAGCCTTTGTTCGTATGAAGAATTGCTTCGTCCGCTCACCTGCCATAGTCCCGTTATGCCAGGCGGCACACTGTGAATAAGTTCACTGTACTCTTTGATCGCATCCCACTCACTCGGAAGATATGGCCTCGGCCCTACAAGGCTCATGTCACCCTTCAGAACGTTAAAGATCTGAGGCAGTTCATCGAGTGATGTTTTTCGCAAGAAACTTCCGATCGAAGTTACTCGAGGATCATTACGAAGCTTCCAGTGAGTATCCCATTCAGTCTTCGCAGAGGGATTGGATTCAAGGATGGTCTGCAAACGCTCTTCTGCGTCCTTATGCATTGTCCGAAATTTATAACACAAGAAAGGCTTTCCGCGCCTGCCGATACGTTCCTGTTTAAAAATGCCAGGACCGGCCGATGTCATGCGTATGGCAATGGCTATGATAAGCAAAGGGATGGCCAGAACAAAGAAAAGCGCGATTCCGATCAGATAATCTGACAACCTTTTGACGAAATAGTTGACGGGCTGTGCAAGGCTGTTCTTTATCTCAATAGCAAAAAGCTGATCCTGGAAAAAATGGCGCAGTTCGGTGCCGACGACGGCCAGCCCGGATATGTCGGGAATATACAGTACGTTCCTCACTTTGTGCTGAAGTTTGTTGACAAACCGGGAGAGCCGCTCTTTGTCCGTGCCGGAAAGCGCGATCACGACGTCCTGAATATCGCCGGGTTTGATAAAGCGCTCCACCTGTTCAAGGCGATTGTATATTTTAATCCCCTGCAGAGAGCGTTTCTTTTCTGCAGTGTCAGCAATGAATCCCGCGACCTCATAGCCGAGATTGGGCTCTCTTCTGAGCGCATCGAGAACCTTTCTGCCCTTGGAACCTGCACCTACGATCAACACTCTCGTCTTGAGCAGGCCCGATGAGACAAGCAGGCGCTTAACGGTTATTCGAAGGACCGGGAAGATCGCAGCCGATAGGACAGCCATGAGTACGACGACTGTTCTCGAAACTCCCGCGCTCATCTAGGAGAGAAAAAGAACGGAAAAAAGCGTGATCGTTGAAAAGACCGTCGTTTTCCAAAGCAGTTTGACTTCATCCCATAACGTGTACTTGCGGGTATAGGCCCCTTCGTAGGCGAGGATGAATATCCAGATAGGAAGGAACCATATAAAGCTGCGAACACTGCCGGAAAATTCTGTAAAGGCCGGCGTAACGAGAGGAAGGAGCGACCTGATCTGAAGAGCCAGGAGAAGGACCAAAAAAAGAATGACAATATCGGACAAAAACAGTATAATCATGCCCAATCTGCGTCTTCCATGGTTCATGTGTGGCAACACCTCACTTACCTATATGAATTACGGCAATCTTTGATTCGCAGGTTGAATTCAAGGACTATAGCACAGGCTTCATAAAATGACAAGATATCATGGTAAGAGCAGAAGGGCATAGTTGATAATTCGTAGCTCATAGGTCATTGCTCGTAGCTCGTAGTTACAATTTAAACTACCAGCTACCAGTCGCCTTAAAAGCTGACTCCGGAGGATTCATATATGTTTGCCATTATCATGGCAGGGGGCTCGGGCACACGGTTCTGGCCCCTGTCCCGGGAAAAAATGCCGAAACAGCTCTTGAACATCTGCGGAGATGATACGCTTATCCAGCAGACCGTTGGCCGCATTCTGCCCCTGATCGACCGTGATAATGTATTTATCGTGACCAATCAGGCACTTGCTGATGATATCAACTCCCAGCTTAAGGAAAAATTCGGCGGTTCCTGGGACAATAGCTTCATTATCGAGCCGGAAGCCAGGAACACAGCGCTGGCTATCGGCTTGGCCGCGCTTCATTTTGAGCGCATTGATCCGGACAGCACCATGGCGGTACTTTCCGCGGACCACGCCATACAGCGAGGAGAGGCGTTCCTTGATCTGCTGCGGATGGCCGGGGAAACTGCTCAAAACGACTACCTAGTGACCCTGGGTATTGTGCCGACCAGGCCGGAAACGGGGTATGGATATATCAAGGCGGGAAAAGAGCTCATAGCTCGTAGCTCTTCGCAGACGACTAATGGCTCAAAGCCGACGGCACATGGCGGGGTATACCGCGTTGACGCATTCGTGGAAAAACCGGACCGGGCCACAGCGGAGACGTATCTGGCAAAGGGCGGTTATTTCTGGAACAGCGGCATGTTCGTATGGAAAACGAAGACGCTTCTTCAGGAGATCGAAAAGCACGCGCCAGCGCTTCATAACGGCTTGGTCGAAATACGAAACAACATCGGCACTGACAGGGAATCAGACACTGTTCGAGAGGTTTTTAAGAAACTACAGCCTCTTTCCATTGATTACGCGGTGATGGAAAAGACCGGTCGGGCAGCCGTGATCCCTGCGGACATCGGCTGGTCCGATGTAGGAAGTTGGACGGCGCTGGACGATGTTGTTGTACGTGATCGTTCCGGAAACATTAAAACGGGCAATGTTATTGACATGGGGTGCAGTGATTCCATTATTTATGCGGAAAAAAGACTTGTCGCAGCTATCGGCCTGAAGGACATGGTCGTCGTAGATACGCCTGATGCAACGCTTGTCTGCCCGAAAGAACAGGCGCAGGAAGTCAAAGCCGTCGTTGCTGAGCTGAAAAAAAAGAATGCCGAAGAGCATCTGACCCACCGTACGGTCCATCGGCAATGGGGTTCTTATACGGTGCTGGAAACAGGGGACCGCTACAAGATAAAGAGGATCGTGGTGCATCCCGGAGCCAAGCTGTCACATCAGATGCACCATCATCGGAGCGAGCACTGGGTGGTCGTTGCAGGTACCGCGCGGGTCACGAGCGGAGATAAGATATACAACGTCCATACGAACGAGAGCACCTATATTCCCATATCAGCAAAGCATCGGCTCGAAAATCCGGGTAAAGTTCCACTCCAGATCATCGAGGTCCAGAATGGCGAGTATCTTGGAGAGGACGACATCGTGCGCTTTGATGATGATTATAAGCGGCACGAGAACAACAAACGGAGACCGTTGCCGGAGGTCAAGAAAAGCTCATAGTTCATAGCTGATAGCTCATGGGGGACATCTCGTAACTCATAGTTGATGGCTCATAGCTCGTGGGTCGAAGCAAAAAGGAGAACAGATGCAGGAAGCAAAATTCAGCTTTGAGGACCTGGAGGTTTGGAAAAAAGCGGTTGAATTTGCCAGTAACGTCATTCGCTTAACAGAAAAGATTGAAACCGACCGTAAACATTATAGACTGATTGAAAACTGTGAATCTGCTGCCAGTTCCATCGCTGCGAATATTGCAGAAGGCAAGGGACGATATTCAAAGAAGGAGTTCGTCCATTTTCTTTACATTGCCCGGGGCTCCTTGTATGAGTCTATCACTCAGCTCATCATCTTTCACAAAAACGAATGGATCTCCATGGAAGATATTCAGAGGATTAAGATAGACGGCGGTGTAATCGGAAAAATGATTTCCAGCTTAATAAATTCCATTAAAGAAGGGAATCTCATAGCATGCAGCCCGTAGCTGATAGCTGGTTTTCACTATGCGCCATGAGCTATGAGCGGATCTGTACTACGAGCTACGAGCTATGAGCCGAATCTTCAATCCTGACATCTTCCGCGAATACGACATCCGCGGCATTGCCGATACAGACCTGGCAGATCCCTCTGTTCTGGCCATTGCCCGGGCATTTGGTGAATACCTCAAGCCGTTCAAGGCCAGGACCGTTACCGTCGGGTATGATATGCGGCTGAGTTCTCCCCGCATCCGAGATGCGTTCGCAAAAGGCCTCGTGGAATCGGGTATTGAGGTCATCGACATCGGGCTCTGCCCGACTCCGGCGCTTTATTTTTCGCTCTTTCACCTTAAGCCGGATGCGGGTGTGATGATTACCGCAAGCCATAATCCCTCCGAATTCAACGGCTTCAAGCTCTGCGTAGGCACCAGCACAATCTACGGTGAAGAGATACAGAATATTAAAAGGATAGCGGAAGAAAGAGCAAATACAAATCGTAGCTCGTGGGGTACAGGTAGTGAAGCTAAAGACGATGAGCTGCGTGCTGTATCGCGCCCCATCATGCCGGAATATATATCGTGCTTGAAGAAGGCCTTCACCCAGCATCATGAGGTTCCGCTTAAGGTCGTCCTGGATGCAGGAAACGCCACCGCTGGACTGGCAGCTCCTGAGGCCATTCGTGCAATGGGCTGTGAGGTGATAGAACTCTTCTCAGAGCCCGACGGCACGTTTCCGAACCACCATCCTGATCCAACGGAGCCGGAGAATCTTGAGACGCTGATCGCGACGGTTCAGCAGCACAAGGCCGACGTGGGAATGGCTTTTGACGGGGATGCCGACCGGATCGGTGTTGTGGACGGGAACGGGAATATCCTGTGGGGCGACCAGCTGATGATCCTGTTCGCCAGGGACATCTTAAAGGAACGTCCCGGCGCGACCTTCGTCTCGGAGGTCAAGTGCTCGCAGGCCATGTATGACGACATTCGCGCGCACGGCGGAAACGCCATCATGTGGAAAACGGGCCACTCGCTGATCAAGGCAAAGATGAAGGAGACGGGCGCAGTTCTGGCAGGCGAGATGAGCGGCCATCTGTTCTTCGCGGACCGCTTCTTCGGCTTCGACGACGCCATTTATGCCGCTTGCCGCCTCGTGGAATTGCTCAAAAAGGAAAAAGTCCGTGATCCTGCCGTGACGCTCAGCTCCCTGGGCGAGAAACTTCCGCAGATGCTGAACACCCCTGAGATCCGTGTGGCCTGTCCGGATGCCGTGAAATTTTCCGTTGTTGAGTCCGTGAAGAAAGTTTTTCTCAGAGGTGATAGTCTGCTGCTGAAGCCGAAGGATATCATAACGGTTGACGGTGTAAGGGCTGTCTTCGAGAAGGGCTGGGGGCTCGTCCGTGCTTCGAACACGCAGCCCGTTCTGGTCCTCAGGTTCGAAGCACAGGACCAGGGATCACTCGGTGCTATCAGGAGGCTGATGGAACAGCACGTAAACGAGGCAGTAGCAAAATTGTCGGCCCAGGGTAAAGGATAATGTAGCACGTGGGAGGAAGAATGCAGACGGCCGCTATAAAAAAGAGACTCTGGACCATGTACGGATCACGAGAGCATCCGGCCGAATGGGATGGAAACGTGTTCGGGGGAGGAAAGATCAGCCAGCGGTTCTGGGAGTACCTCATGGCAGCGGAGATGCTGGAGCTGACGCCTGATGCCGTTGTCCTGGATATCGGGGGAGGGAAGGGGTTCTTCGCCAAGCTGATCGCCCCTTTTGTGAAGAAGGTGGTCATCCTGGACGAGGACCAGTCCGAGGATACCGCCCGGATTCCCAATGTCGAATGCATACGGCAGCACGCGACCGCCGACACGCTCCCCAGGGTTATTACAAAAGAAATCACGCATATTTCGTGCATATCGGTATTCGAACATGTGCCCGAAGAGGTCCGAGACGAGATCATACGGTCTGTTAACGGGCATTTCAGCGGGAAGACCTTTGTCACTACTTTCGAATTCCATCCCGTGATCCATTATTTCGAGCATCAGCTCACCACGAGGACCATGAACCGGTTGGTTTCCGGTTTCACGCGCTTCTATCCCGAACGTATCGAATCAAGCCCTCTGCGGTGCGAGAACGCCTATGGAAGGGCGACTACGCCTTTTAACAGCAGGAAGAAGCAATATATAGGGATGTGGTATCCGCTGGCGATCAAGTTCCTGCCAATGGGGTAGCAGCAAAATCGCACAGTGCATAGCGCATGGGGCATGGTGTGAATAAGCTGATAGCTGAATACTTACAGCTGATAGTTCGTAGCTCATTTTCATTACTGACCGCTGATTGCTGACAGCTTACATGAAGACTAATAGCCCGCATACTGCAAAGCATTCCTTTCTCGTTATGACCTTTGGGGCCAAGGGGATAGGGGACCACGTTTCCTGCACCTCCTTTATTAAAAACCTTGCTCGGAACCGTCCCGATGCAGCCATCGACGTGGGGGCCTTCAGCCCCATCGGTGCTGAAATATTCAAGCATGATCCGCATATCAGGGACATCCATCTCCTGGACATGGATTATCTGAAGATCGGCGGAGCTTATGGCTGCCTCGATAAGGCCAGATTCATCAGTCGCTTCAGAAGCATGCATTACGATACCATTTATGTTCTCGGAACTAAGTTCCGGCATGCCGTGTTTGCCTTTCTGACCGGTGCTCGGAAACGTGTGGGATATGCAAATCATTTTCGCGGCTTCCTGCTTACGAAGACCGGTAGTGAACCCGTTCAGAAAAATATCGCTGAGCGTTTTCTCGACCTTCTGGTCCTTGACGGCATGCAGGTCCATGATCCCTGGATCGAGATGTACGTCTCTGAAGCTGAAAGGATCGCTGTTGAAAAACAGTATGCCGATCAGGGGATAGGACCGGGAGACCAGATCCTAGCGCTCGCCCCCTTTGCCGCTGATATGCGAAGGACCTGGGGTCCCGGGCGCTTCTGGCAGGTTGCCCATCACTTCGCACAAAAAGGTAAAAAAGTCATTCTGCTTGGTTCACGTCAGGATTGGGCTGCTCTACAAAAAGAGCCTCCTCCTGGCCATCCAAATATCATCGATCTTGTGGGGAGCTTGCGCGTCCTCGAAACGGCCGTAGCAATACAAAAGAGCGCCCTGTTCCTCGGGAACGACAGCGGCCTGGGCCATATTGCCGGAGCCGTTGGTGCCAGGACGCTGATCATCGGCTACCACGTTACGCGTGAATGGTACCCGCTTGCACCGTTGGTCAGGACGATCATCAGGGACACCTGTCCCGCCTGCCACGTTGGAGACTGCTACGACAGGAGCGGAGGAAAGCCTGAATGTTTTTCTAAAGTAACCGTGGAAGAGGTCATCACTGAAGTGGAGGGAATGCTGTCAGCGTCTATCCACCCCAGGGAGATACGACATTGAATATCCTCGTCACCCCGTCTTCGTCCTACTTATACCGGACAGCCGGGTCTCGCGCTGTCGATTGCACTGCAGGCTGCCGGCGGTACTCGACCGGCGGGGCAGGATATCTCGGGAGCAATGTGGTCAGGACGCTGTAGTCTGCCTGGCGCAGAGCGCATGTGGGGACAGGTAATGAATGCATAGTGCAGAGAGCATGGTGCACAGTTCAAACCCTCTGTCCTCAATCCCCTGTTCCTCGCTTCCTCCAAATTTCGACCTCCCGATTCTTTACATTCCGAATGAAATCGGGTATTATCAACCTATTGTAACAGTCTTGGTACGCTAGGATTCCATAACGAACCGGTCGGCGTTCGCGCTCGCGGAACAGACCTGGAAAACGACCGATGAAAATCAAAAAAGGCTCCGAAGAATCTATTCATGAGCGCACGGTAAGTGCATATGACCGCTAAGGACATCAACAAAATTAAAAACGTTCTGCCCCCTGTATTTGAGAAATACGGTGATGTCGTCACCTTTGCGTATCTCTTCGGCTCCACGGTGCGGAGTACGACGTATCCATCGGGTGATATCGATATAGCCGTTTTCCTTTCACCAAAAGGGTGCAGATCGGCTTTCGATATAAAGCTCTCCTTGCACGCCGACATGTGCAGGGCATTGAAGCGAAACGACGTGGATGCATTGGTATTGAACACAACAATAAACCTCATGCTCCTGGATGAAATCGTGCGCCACGGCGTGGTCATCTACGATGCCAATCCAGATGCAAGAGAGGAATACGAGCTGAAAATTCTTCACCAGACAATTGATTTCAAGACACAGCGTCTTGCGATGATGGGTGTCTGATGGAACGAATCCTTTATAAGATCGTATAAGATCGGAAAAATCCGGGAACATGTTGCATTCATCCATTCGATAAAGGGCGACTGCCTTGACCGATTTGCCGTTGATCCTCTTTACCGCGGCGGCCCGCTCCACTACCTGTATCTCATGGCGGATGCATGTATCGTACTTGCGGAGATGGCCATAAAACTCAGAAGGCTCAGGATGCCCCATTCATATCAGGAAACGTTTGATATACTTGGCGAAAGCGGGGTACTGGAGCCACGGTTTGCTTTTGAGTTTGCCAAGATAGCCGGGTTCCGTAATTTTCTTGCTCACGATTATGATCGAATCGACGCTCGATCGATCTGTGAACAAACTCTGACGAAGCTTGATGAGGTCGAAAAATTCCTCGTCCAGATTGAAAAGGCACTCTCCGGAGACCGGCGCTAGAAAAAAACAGGTTCGCGCATGAAACTGAAAACCTTTCACCTTTCGAATAACCGCAAAGACGACGTGACGAAAAGTATTTCCTTCGTCCTGCAGGCTCGGCCAGAGATCGCCTTTGCCTATGTGTTCGGATCGTTTACTGATGACCTTCCCATTCATGATGTCGACGTGGGCGTTTATCTGTCCGATGCGAGGAAAAGCCCGGCTTTGCTCTACGCTCTGGATTTATCGGATAACCTGAGCAGGCAGGTGCACATCCCCGTTGAGGTGACGGTGTTAAACGGCGCTCCGTCGTCGTTTCTTTATCATGTGATCAAAGGAAGGCTGCTGTTCATACGGGACGAGGAAGTATATACCCAGGTCGTTGAAGATACTGTCAGGCGATATCTCGACATACGCCCGATCCTTCGGCGAAGCACCAAGGAGGCATTCGCTTCATGATGATCAATGAGGAACTCGTCCGTACCCGATGCCAGGAGATCGAGGATTCCCTTGAGCGACTTGAAAGGATAAAGGCATCAGCAAAAGAAAAATTCCTCACGGACCGAGACCTGCAGGATATTGCCTCCTATCGCCTCTTAGTTGCCATCGAAGCGGCGCTCGGTCTTTGCTATCACATTGCGGCAAAGCAGCTCAAGCGGGTTCCCGAAGAGTATGCGGAATGCTTTACCATCCTTTCCGAAGCTGGTATCATAAATCGAGAACTATCAGAAAAACTGCAGAAGACGGCACGATTCAGAAATCTGCTCGTTCATATGTACTGGAAGATCGATTATGGCGCCGTATACGAAATACTTCACAATGATCTTGAAGATCTCCGCCGCTTCTCACAGGCCGTGGCGGCCTTGATATGAGGATAAGAGCTGTTCACGGTTCACCTGGTTTTCCATTTTGTGTAGCAATATCGATACCTGTGATAAATAAGGATAAGAAAGCGTGAAGATCCTCGTCACCGGCGGGGCAGGGTACATAGGCAGCCACGTGGTCAAGCAGCTCGGCGAGTATGGCCACGACATCCTCGTCTATGATAACCTTTCAAAGGGCCATCGCAATGCGGTCCTGCACGGCCGGCTCGTCATTGCAGACCTGGCCGACGCTCAGACCCTTGATCAGACATTTGTTGATTTCCGGCCTGATGCGGTCATGCACTTTGCAGCCTTCATCGAGGTAGCAGAATCGGTCCGGGAGCCGGCAAAATATTACCGGAACAACACGGGCAACACCTTGGCGCTCTTGGAGTCCATTCTCAGGCATGATGTCAGGACCTTTATTTTTTCCTCAACTGCAGCAGTTTACGGAACGCCTGGATCGGTCCCCATACCTGAAACTGCCCCTCTCAAGCCGATCAATCCTTACGGTCGGTCAAAATTCTTTGTCGAAGAGGCCCTGCAGGACCTTTCAGCCTCTCAGGGCCTGAAGTACATTTCACTGCGGTATTTCAATGCCGCAGGCGCTGATGAGCAGGGCAGGATAGGGGAGCGGCATGAGCCCGAGAGCCACCTCATTCCCCTCACCCTCAAGACGGCAAAAGGGGTACGGGAAAGCATTTCTATATACGGAACGGACTATCCCACGCCTGACAACACCTGCATCAGGGACTACATCCATGTCGATGACCTTGCAGCGGCCCATATCCTAGCTCTGGAATACCTCGCAGAAGGCTCAGGAAGCGATATTTTCAATTGCGGGTATGGACACGGCTATTCAGTCAAGGAAGTCCTGGAAATGGCTAAAAAGGTCACGGGGTTCGATTTTAAGGTGGACGTCTCCGGCCGCCGAACAGGCGATCCGCCATTGCTCGTCGCTGACAGCGCAAAGATGCGAAAACAACTGAATTGGAAGCCCCGTCACGATGACCTCGAATATATCATCAGAACGGCCTGGAATTGGGAACAGAAGGCTCATAGCTGATTGCCGGTATCGCATAGTGCAGAGCGCAGAGAGCATAGAGTAAAATAGCTCATAGATCGTAGCTGATAGCTGAATACTGATGGCTCGTAGTTCTTAGCTCACAGCCCATAGCTGATCACTGACTGCTGATGACTGATCACTGACCGCTCATGCTAAAATTCAAGTAGTTGTTTAACCTGCCAGCGTATCGTCCGTTTATGCAAAAATGAATTAAAATTCAAATGGTTAAACGCTAACATATCAACCATTTTCTTGCTTTGAATATTGTCTGATAATGTATATTATGTCAAATCAAGGATCTGATATAAAAGGCCCCAAACTACTAAGGCCTGCTTTCTGTGGACCACAGCAATTTCGCGCTGCGCTGCCATACCTACACCATGAACTTCTGTTCCAGCTTTTATCCGCTTCCAAATGCTTTATTCAGGATGGACTCTCAACTAAACTCTCTGCCCTTAGCGCCATGCTCCTTGCCCAAATCACATCAGAACTTTATGCTCGTCGTGCCGATCACCCGGGTCGAATTGTCCTCGTCGGAGCGTTCTTTGCGAAGGAACTGCATTCCCATGGAAAAGTTGAACCCTTCAGAAACAAGCCGTATCCCGGGAGTTACGGCGGTATGATCGAGACCGTAGATGGAATCCTGATCCTTTCCACTTACAATGTTGTATTCAAGTATGAGCTGGATGTTCCGGTGTTTGCTCACGGGAAAGAGCAGGCCGGCATTTGCTGTGTGATACCGATCGCGCAGCGCTTCGTCGGAAAGATCCTGGACGGAGAGTTGGACATCGGCATAGATTGCCATAACATGTTCTTCCCAGGTAATTTCTATTCCGCCTGAAAGACCTGCCCGGGCGCCCCAGTGCACAACACTGCTGAATCCCCCCACCTGTTCAGCGGTCGGGAAAATACCTGCGATGATCAGCGCCACGGCAGGTTTGGTCGAGTACTCTTCGGCAGTAATAAAATTCCATTTCCACGACAGCTCAGCGTCCCCAGCCCCTCGGCTTTTTTTCTTGTCTTCGTCCTCTACATGCCAATAGGATCCCCGCAGCGCAAGTTCCGATCTCTCGGTAAGGCCGACGGTAATTGTCAGGGGGAATTCGCTCTGAGAATAGACAGGTTTGATGCTGCTTTCGTCCAGGCCGGAAATACCCAGCTCAACTACGCCTTGAGGCGTTGTATAAGGTGACGTTGTGACCAGCATGCCTGTGAGCCCTGATACATTCACTGGACGATTCAATACATCGAGTTCATCGGCTTGTGCCGGATAAGGCCGGAAGAAAGCGGTGATGAGGAGCACAGCGAAAAAAAAGGATATGTTCCGGGGAGAAATCAGTTTCCGGCAGATCATTCCTCCTGCTGCTGCGCCGACAAGATCTGCGAAAAAATCGTCAATACTGGAGTGTCGGCTTTTGGTGAGAGCCTGCAGTGATTCATCTACTGCTCCGACCAGAACAGCAATAAGAATGGCGATGAGGAGTGTTCTTTTTACTCCGGTATAATGCAGTGAAAGATACAGCAGGAACGCCAGTACGCCGTAGAGCGCAACGTGGACGACCTTATCAAGCTGTTTAGCCGGCAGTCTCGGCACAGGCTGCGTTGCCATGAATATAATGGCAACGATACAGACGATAGTGGGAATCCACCAGAGCAGTTTTTTATAGTTCATAGTTCGCAGCTCGTAGTTCATAGTAAAAGAGTTCGTAGTGTATGGGCATTGAGCATGGGGCATAGGGGTTAGTATCCACTCTTTGCGCTCTGCTCTCTGCGCTACTTCTCCCCTATCTTCGGTTCTTTTCCGGCCAGCAGACGTTTTATGTTCTCCCGGTGGCGAATGTAGATCAGCCCTGCAATAAAAAGGGAAAGCGAGCTGAGGGGGTTGCTGTCCGGAGCAAGGGAGAAGGTCAGCGCCGGATACGCGGCAAAGGCTGTTAAGGCAGCCAGTGACGAGTATTTCCAGAGCAGGGCAGCCCCGAGCCAGGTGAGCAGGCAGATGACGCCGATGAGGGGCGAGACGGCAAGGATCACGCCGAAGCCCGTGGCAGCCCCCTTCCCTCCCTTGAAGCCGAGGTAGACCGGGAAGTTGTGGCCGATTACAGCAGCGGCCCCCGCAACGGCAATTAGGTGTTCCGCAGGGAAGAGGTACCGTACAGCGAGCACGGGAAGCGCGCCCTTCAACCCATCAGCCAGCAGCGTCAGGAGCGCGGCAGTCTTGCCGCCGGCGCGCAGCACGTTCGTGGCCCCGATATTGCCGCTGCCCACGGACCGAACGTCGATGCCCAGGAACATCTTCGAGAAGAGCAGCCCGAAAGGAATGGCGCCGATGAGATAGGCACTTGCGATAACTACTATGATCAAATAAATGTCCATGATTTTGGTCTACGAGCATTCAGTATACTGCATGCTGTATACAGGATACACCCTTGATCCTAGGTTTTGTTGAGCTGCTTCCAGTAACTCATAAAATACTGCACACCGGAATAGACCGCCAGGACCATAGCAGCCCAGAGGGCGGCCCATCCCAGCGCGTTGATCCATCCGGTGCCGAGGTGGTAATCAAGCAGCAGGGCAATGACCGCCGTGATCTGGGCACCAGTCTTGTACTTGCCCATGGTCTCGGCGGGGATGACGATGCCATCGCTTGATGCGATGGCCCGAAGCCCCGTGACCGCGAATTCCCTGCTGATGATGACGATGGCGATCCATGCAGGCACTCTGATCCCCTCGATGTCGATCAGCATGATCAGCGCCGAGGTGATCAGGATTTTGTCGGCAATGGGGTCCAGCAGCTTGCCGAGCTTGGTGATCTGGCCCCAGCGCCTGGCAAGGAATCCGTCGAGCCAGTCCGTTGCCGAGGCCACGGAGAAGACCATGCCGGCCATCAGCGCCCTGAGGGGCGTGGGGTCGATCATCAGCAGGATGAAAACAGGCACGGCAAGGATCCTGCTGATCGAAAGCAGATTCGGAATGTTCACGGTTGTCGTCTCCATCGGCGGTGCATCCATACCCACTGTTCCGGGTAGCGTCGTACGGCCTCTTCGATCTTTCTGGTGAACTGCGCTGTGTTTGTCACGATGTCCTGTTCCTCGTTCCCGGTGCGCGTCAGCACCAGGGGGCCCTCGATCGTAACGACGTGATGCCCGTCCTGATCCCGGCGGATGTATCCGAAGAGCACTGCGGCGCCGAACTTGAGCGCTATGGACGCCGCGGCCGTGGGCGTCCAGGCAGGCCTGCCCATGAAGTCCACGAAGGCGCTCTCCACATCCGTGTCCTGATCAATAAGCATTCCCAGTATCCTGTTTTCCCGAAAAATGCGGATCAGCTCGCGCGATGCCCCCGGCCTGCCGCGCAGAATGGTCTTGATGCCAAAGCGTGCACGCAGCTCCAGGAGCAGATCGTTCACATTTTCCGGAACAATGGGAACGGCTACGGCGCTGAGCGGGAAACTCCTGCCCACGGCAGCGCCCAGCAGTTCCCAGTTGCCGATGTGGCCCGTGTAAAACAACGCGCCCTTGCCCTGCTGAAGGGCGTGCTCGAGATTGTCGAGGCCTTCGAACCTGACCGATCGCTCAAGTCTGCGCGGCGTCATGACCATCAGTTCGAGCAGGGATCTGCCCAGGTGTATGAAGTTCCTTCTCGCTGTCCGCCGGATCCATGCAGCGCCCTGGTCCTGATAGACCATGCCAAGATGACTGATCGCTCGGTTGCGGTCCCGAGGCAGAAGGAAGTATGCGCACAAACCGAGCGCAGCGCCTAACCGGACAGCCAGCCAATAGGGCAGAACCCAGGAAATGAGCCGGATCGACTGAATGACCGCCTGGAGGGACAGCCGGTTGAAGGTCTTGCGCGCTCGCACTGTCCGGCTGCTCATGGTGACGGCTGCTTGCCCTGTTGTTTCAGGGTAAAATTGATGAACTCACGCACTGCGCCGCGACCGCCGGCGGCCATGGTGGTCATGTGCACGAAGGGTTTTACGGAAGGATCAGCGTCTGCCACGGTCACGGCAAGGCCCACGCGATGAAAAATGGGCACATCAACGATATCATCGCCGATAAAGGCTGTTTCTTCGTCAGTGATACCGTGTTTTGCCAGTATCGTGTCGTAGACCAGGAGCTTGTCGTGGGCGCCCTGGTGCACTTCCTGGATGCCCAGTTCGCGGGCACGGATGTTCACGACCTCCGATGACCGGCCGGTGATGATGCCGATAACGATGCCTGCTCGCTGGGCGAGCTTGATGCCGTGTCCATCGCGGACGTTGAAGGCCTTCAACTCGTTTCCCTGGTTGTCCAGAATGATCCGTCCGTCTGTCAGCACTCCGTCAACGTCGAGCAGAAGGAGTTTTATTTTTTTTGCACGAGATTGGATGGTCTGGTTGCTTTTTTTCAAATTAAACCACCCCCGCCTTCAGCATGTCATGGAGATGGATGATGCCGTCGGGAGCTCCGCCCTGCTCCATGACAAAGAGCGACGTGATAGAATATTTTTCCATGATTGCCACAGCCTCGGCAGCCAGGGCGTTCTGTGAGATGGTCTTGGGGTTCTTCGTCATGATAGCCCCCGCTTTCTTGTTCAGCAGGTTCTCGCCGCTTTTCTCGGTCTTTTCCATCCAGCGCCGGAGGTCTCCATCGGAGATGATGCCCGAGAGAGCGCCCTTCCCGTTCAGTACGGCGGTGACACCCATCTTTTTGGATGAGATCTCGTAAATGGCGTCCTTGATCAGCGTGTCCTCGGACACTGCCGGTACGTCGGCGTCGATGTGCATCAAATCGCGGACATGCAGAAGCAGGCGTTTCCCCAAGCTTCCGCCCGGGTGAAAAAAGGCAAAATCCTCTTTTTTGAAGCCGCGTTTGTCCAGCAGCGCAACTGCCAGGGCATCACCCATTGCCAGTGTGGCCGTTGTGCTGGCTGTCGGCGCGAGCCCCAGGGGGCAGGCTTCTTCCGCAACGCCTACATCCAGCACCACGTCGCTGTTTTTGGCAAGGGTGGATCTGCTATTTCCGGTGAGCGCAATGAGCCTGATATCCAGACGCTTAAAGGACGGCAGCATACGCGCGATCTCTTCGGTCTCACCGCTGTTCGAGATCGCTATCACCAGATCGCCCCGCGTTACCATGCCGAGGTCGCCGTGCACGCCCTCGGCCGGATGCAGGAAGAGCGCCGGCGTGCCTGTGGAGGCGAAGGTGGAGGCGATCTTCTTGCCGATAAGGCCCGATTTGCCCATGCCCGAGACAACAACCCTGCCGCTGCAGTTCAGGATAAGGTCAACGGCCTGTTCGAACCGTTCGTCTATCCTCTCGATCAGCGCGGCAATGGCGTCGGCTTCGATGCGCAGTACTCGTTTTGCCTGTTCTTTTACCATGATTACTTTTTGGACCAAGGCAACCCCCGTCCCGCGTCCTCTACCATTTGGAAACGGGGCGGGGCGTGTGGCCGTTCTTTACGCCGACACGGTCGGCTCGGTCCATATTTACCTCTTCACGATCCCGTCTATCTCCATCACCTGCTTCAGAAGCGATGGTAGCTCGTCGAGGCTCATCATGTTCGGGCCGTCGCACAGTGCTTCGTCAGGACAGGGATGAACCTCCATGAACAATCCGTCGATGCCCGCGGCGACTGCGGCCCGCGTCAGGTGCGGCACGAACCTCCGGTCGCCTGACGATGCATGTCCGGCCCCTCCAGGGAGCTGGACCGAATGGGTGGCGTCAAAAATGACGGGTACTCCGAATCCGCGCATCACCGGCAGGCTTCGCATGTCCACGACGAGATTATTGTAGCCGAAGGACACACCGCGTTCGGTCACACAGATGCGGTCGTTCCCCGTAGATGCCGCTTTTTCCACGGCGTTCTTCATGTCCCAGGGCGCCAGAAACTGGCCTTTTTTGATGTTAACCACCCTGCCGGTCCTGGCTGTCTCGAGCAGTAGATCGGTCTGGCGCGAAAGGAACGCCGGGATCTGAATGACATCAAGCACCTCTGCTGCCGGAGCGATTTCCTCGAAACGGTGGATGTCGGACAGAATCGGCAGGTCCAGGTCCTGCGCGATCTTTGAAAGGATCCGCAGTCCCTGCTTCAGTCCGGGGCCACGATAAGATTTTACGGAACTTCTGTTCGCTTTGTCATAGGACGATTTAAAGATGAAGGGGATTCCGAGATCCGCAGTGATCCGCTTGAGGCGTTCTGCGGCATCCATTGCCGCCTGCTCGGATTCGATCACGCAGGGCCCGGCAATCAGCACCAGAGGCGCGTCGCCTCCGAGTTTAATGTCTTCTATCTGGATCGCTTTTGTCACGTTTTTACTCCAACCGGGTCACGCAGGCGTCAATTATTAACGGTCTCATAATAATATCGACATCATATCGAAAATCCCTCCTAACCTCCCTTTGCCAAAGGGAGGAATTTACCCCTCTTTGGAAAAGAGGGGCGAGGGGAGATTTAACGAAGCATGTTCAGTCTATTTTGAGACCGTTAATAGCTGACGGCTTTCTGAATTACGAGCTATGCGCTACACCATGCGCCATGCCCTCTGCTCTCTGCTAGATCCTACCCGCTGACGCGCTTTTTATTCGCCAATGCCGCGCCGATGAAGGCCGTGAAGAGCGGATGGGGTTCGCGCGGCGTGGACTTGAATTCAGGATGGAACTGGCAGCCCAGGAACCAGGGATGGTCCTTCCGCTCGATGATCTCAACAAGCTCGCCGTCAGGAGACAGGCCGCTGATCACCAGGCCGGCTGCGGTAAGCTGCTTCCGAAAAGCGTTGTTGAACTCGTACCGGTGTCGATGTCGCTCCGATATCTCAGCGGTATTGTAGGCCCTGCTGGCAAGGGTATCCTTCTCGAGCTTGCAGGGATAGGCGCCGAGGCGCATGCTGCCGCCCTTGTCGCAGGTCATGTCGCGTTTCTGCACGGCCTTTGACCGATAATCATACCACTGTTCCAGAAGATAGATGACGGGATAGGGCGTCTGCTGGTCGAATTCGGAGCTGTTCGCGGCCTTGAGCCCAGCAAGGTTCCGGGCCGATTCGATCACGGCGCATTGCATGCCGAGGCAGATGCCGAAATAAGGGATCTTTCCCTCCCTCGCATGGGTGACCGCCGCGATCTTGCCTTCGATCCCCCGGATCCCGAAACCGCCGGGCACGAGGATGCCGTCCATATTCGCCAGCATCTCTGCAGCGCCCTTGTTCTCGATGTCCTCGGAATCAACCCAGAATATCTTTACCCGTGCATCATTGGCGATGCCGCCGTGGCCCAGCGCCTCACAGAGGCTCTTATAGGCCTCCTTCAACTCGATGTACTTGCCCACCAGGGCGATGGACGTCTCCCGGGAAGGCGCCTTGATCATGCGGACGATGTTTTCCCAGGTGGTCAGGTCCCTTTTCGGCGCCTTGAGGTCCAGTAATTCGACGATGCGGTCATCAAGCCCTTCTTCGCGCAGCCGCAGGGGGACCTCGTAGATGGTTCCCACGTCCTGGGCCGTGATCACGCTGTTCTTCTCCACGTTGCAGAAGAGGGCGATCTTTTTCTTCATGTCCTCGGGAATGGCCCGGTCGCTCCTGCAGAGCAGGACGTTCGGCTGGATACCGATGGCCCTGAGCTCCTTCACGCTGTGCTGCGTCGGCTTTGTCTTGAGCTCGTCGGCCGCCTGGATGTAGGGCACAAGGGTCAGGTGCATGTAGAGAACGTTCTCCCTACCGAGGTCGAACCGGAGCTGCCGGATCGCTTCGAGAAAGGGAAGGCTTTCGATATCGCCGACGGTCCCGCCGATCTCGACGATGATCACGTCCTCATCATTCGCCAGGTCCGTGATCGCCTTCTTGATCTCATCGGTAATGTGCGGGACCACCTGCACGGTTCCGCCGAGGTAGTCGCCCCGCCGTTCCTTGCCGATCACATTATTGTAAATGCGGCCGGAGGTGAAATTGTTCTTCTGGCCCATGGTGACGCTGGTATAGCGTTCATAATGGCCCAGGTCCAGGTCCGTTTCGGCGCCGTCATCGGTCACAAAGACCTCGCCGTGCTGATAGGGACTCATGGTGCCGGGATCAACGTTGATGTAGGGATCGAGCTTCAGGAAGGAGACCTTCAGCCCCCTGCTTTCGAGCAGAGCGCCGGTCGAAGCGGCTGCCAGGCCTTTGCCGAGCGACGACACCACGCCGCCGGTGACGAAAATATATTTCGCTGGTCCTTTCTTCCCTGCCATAGCTCTCTATTCCCCACTTTCGTCAAGTCGCTGAAGTATTTTACTCAAATCCCCCGGGATGTCAACACCAAAGGACTCGTGCTCGGTCTCGACGACCCGTATCCGGTGCCCCTGCTCCAGCACGCGGAGCTGTTCGAGCTTCTCGATGTTCTCGAGCGGGGTCTGCGGAAGCCTGGCATAGGAGAGCAGGAAATCCCTTCGATACACATACAGACCGACGTGCTTATACAGCGGCACGGTGAGGTTGAGCTCGCTCAAGCGGTCCTTCCCTGCCCAGTTGTCGCGGTCCCAGGGGATCGGCGCGCGGGAAAAATAGAGGGCGAAACCCTGCTGGTCCACGACAACCTTCACCACATTGGGGTCAAAGGCCTCGGCCCGGTATTCGATCCTTCTGCAGACCGTGCCCATAACGATGGAGGGATCCTGGGCAAGGGGGGCCACTGCCGCGTCGATCATCGCGGGGTGGATCAATGGTTCGTCGCCCTGCACGTTCACCACGAGGCTGCAGTCGAGGCCTCGGGCCACCTCGGCGATCCGGTCCGTGCCCGTGGCATGGTCCTTTGAGGTCATGATCGCCTCGCCGCCGAAGTTTGTGACGGCCTGCAGGATGCGCTCATCGTCTGTGGCCACGATCACGCGGTCAACGAGCCGGGACTGCTTGGCGCGTTCACAGACCCGCTGGATCATTGTTTTGCCCTTGATCATGGCCAGGGACTTGCCGGGAAAACGCGTGGACCCGTAGCGGGCGGGAATGACGGCGATGATTGTTGACTTAGTATCTTTCATGATATGCCAAACCTATTACACTGGAAACGGTAGTTGGACGCAGATAAATGCGAATTTTCGTTGATAAAAACCAGGCATGGAGTCTGAAAAAGCCTTCACCCAAAAGGTGATTCTTTTTCAATAGAAAAAAGAGTTTTTTGTCTGTTTTTTATCCGCTCTTATCAGATTTTATCCGCGGCAAAATGATCTTTTCAGAATTACTCAGTCAAATTCGCGAAGTACGTGGGCATTCTGATCATGGTGTAGAGCATAGAGCATGGTGCATGGCGCAGAGGGTTTAATCCTCTCTACCCTATGTTCTTTACCCCATGCTCTTTGCACTATGCGCTTAGCTCTTTTTTAAAGTACTCGATCGTCCTTTTCAACCCATCGTCCACGGAAACAAGAGGTTTCCAACCGAGCTTCTCACCGGCCAGGGTTATGTCGGGGCAGCGCTGGCGCGGATCATCGGATGGAAGGGGTTCGTAAGCGATCTTCGAACTCGTTCCGGTCATGGCGATGATCTTCTCGGCAAAATCGCGAATCGTGTACTCCGAGGGATTGCCGATATTGACAGGACCGATGAAGTCCGGATTGTTCATCATGCGCACCATGCCGTCGATGAGATCGTCGGCATAGCAGAAGGAGCGCGTCTGCTGCCCCTCGCCGTAGACCGTCAGGTCCTTACCCTGGAGGGACTGGACGATAAAGTTGCTCACGACCCTGCCGTCATCGGCCAGCATGCGGGGGCCGTAGGTGTTAAAGATGCGCACGATCCTGACATCCACGCCATTCTGGCGATGGTAGTCCATGGTGAAGGTCTCGGCAACGCGCTTCCCCTCGTCATAGCAGCTTCTGATGCCGATGGGATTCACATTGCCCCAGTAGGACTCCGTCTGAGGATGCTCAACCGGGTCTCCGTAGACCTCGGAGGTGGAGGCGAGCAGGAAACGGGCCTTCACGCGCTTTGCGAGCCCAAGCATGTTGTGTGTGCCGAGCACGTTGGTCTTGATGGTCTTGATGGCGTTGTACTGGTAATGGATGGGAGATGCCGGGCAGGCAAGGTGATAGATCTGGTCCACTTCGAGCATGATCGGCTCGATCACATCGTGTCTGACCAGCTCAAAACGATGGTTCCCGAAAAAGTCCTGGATGTTTTGTTTTCTACCCGTGAAAAAATTGTCGAGGCAGAGAACTTCGTGCCCTTCCGTGAGCAGCCGTTCGCAGAGCTGGGAGCCGAGGAACCCTGCTCCGCCGGTGACGAGTATTCGCATGTGATCTCCTTATGGTCTTGCATGGTGCATAGCGCATGGGGCATGGTGTTTGGGGCATGGAGCATAGCGCATGGCGCATAGGGTTCAAACACTCTGCCCTCTGCCCTCTGCTCTCTGCGCTACTTTTTACCTATCCCGTAATAAGTGAATCCCGCTTTTCTGACCTCGTCGAGGTTCAGGATATTCCTGCCGTCGAAGATGACGGGATGCTTCATGAGCTTCTTCATTCTCTGGAAATCAGGCATACGAAACTCGTTCCATTCCGTCACGATTGCAAGCGCATCAACGCCGCGCAGTGCCTCGTAGGCGTCTTCGGCATAAGAGATCCTGCGGCCGAAGATCTTTTTTGCCTCTTCCATGGCAACAGGATCATGGGCCATGACAGACGCGCCTTGCTGCAGTAACTTTTTCACGATGACGATCGACGGGGCCTCGCGCATGTCATCGGTTCTAGGTTTGAACGAAAGACCCCAAAGGGCGATCTTCCTGCCTTGCAGCGCTTTTTTCGGACTGCCGCCCTTTCCCGTTCCCGTTTTCAGGAAATGGTTCACCACCATGGCGGGAATGACGGCTTTCTGCCGTTCGTTTACGGCCTCAACGCCCTTCAGAAGCTTTGCGTCTATGCCCTTTTCAGCGGCGGTGCGCATCAGGGCCTGCACATCCTTCGGGAAGCAGGACCCTCCGTATCCGACGCCGGGGAACAGGAACTCGAACCCGATCCGGCGGTCATAGCCGATACCTTTCCGGACATTGTCTATGTCCGCTCCCAGGGACGCGCAGATGTTCGCCATCTCGTTGATGAACGAGATCTTCGTGGCAAGCATTGCATTGGCAACATACTTCGTCATTTCCGAGCTTCTGATGTCCATGACGAGTACGGGTTTGCCGGTCCGGACGAAAGGTGCGTAGAGTTCCTGCATGACCGCAGCAGCCTTCTGGCTGTCGGCGCCCACAACCACGCGGTCGGGCTTCATGAAATCATCGATGGCGGACCCTTCCTTCAGGAACTCGGGGTTCGAGACCACGTCGAAGGAATGCTTTGTCTTCTTTGCAACAGCAGCGCGCACCCTCTCGCCGGTGCCGACAGGAACAGTGCTTTTGTTCACGATGACCTTGTGGCCATTCATGAACTTCCCGATCTGCGTTGCCGCCGCGATGACATACTTCAGGTCCGCTGAGCCGTCCTCGCCGGGCGGTGTTCCCACGGCAATGAAAATCACGTCAGAGCTGCGGACCGCATCGCTCATGTCCGTGGTAAAGGACAGGCGCCCGTGGGCGGTGTTCTTTTTGATGAGTTCCTCCAGCCCCGGCTCATAAATGGGAACGCTGCCTGCCCGAAGCAGTGAGATCTTCCCTTCGTCGATGTCCATGCAGATGACTGTGTTGCCGCTTTCGGCGAAACAAGTCCCTGTAACCAGGCCTACATAGCCGGTGCCTATCACTGACAGTTTCATGATCCTCCCTCAAAATGCATAACGACAACAGCATAGCGCATGGCGCATAGGGTTCAACCCCTCTGCCCTCTGCCATCTGCTTTATGCGCTCTTCCCTCTACCACCGTAATTCTTTTCCATCCATGCCCTGTACTCACCACTCCGCACCTGCGCAACCCAGTCAGGATGGGAAAGGTACCACGCAACGGTCTGGTGCAATCCCTGCAGGAAATCATGGCGTGGCCTCCATCCCAGTTGCTGCTTGATCTTATCGCAATTGATGGCATACCGGCGGTCGTGGCCGGGCCGGTCGGCAACAAAGGTAATGAGGTCCTTGTACGTCCGGACTGTTGACTGCGCCCGCCCCGGTTCCGATAGAGAGAGGACGCGGGCCGGGGGAGTGCGGAGTGCGGGATTGTCCTTTGAAGAAGAAAGCATTTCCAGCACATCACAGATTGCGTTTACCACCTCGATATTTTTTTTCTCGCATTCGCCGCCGATGTTGTAAGTTTCTCCCGCTCTTCCCGCCTGGAGGATGAGCCAGATCGCTTCGCAGTGGTCTTCAACATACAGCCAGTCGCGCACATTCTGTCCGTCCCCGTACACGGGCAGCGGTTTTCCTTCCAGGGCGTTCAGGATGGCCAGGGGTATGAGCTTTTCGGGAAAATGGTATGGTCCGTAATTGTTCGAGCAGTTAGACAAGGTCATTGGCAGGCCGTAGGTGTGATGATAGGCTCGTACCAGATGGTCCGATGAAGCCTTGGACGCCGAATAGGGGCTCCTGGGGTCATAGGGGGTCGTTTCGAAGAATTGTCCCGATTCGCCAAGTGAACCGTAGACCTCGTCTGTGCTGATGTGATGGAACCTGAAGTCATTGCGCCCCTGCCAGTGGTGACGCGCCGCCTCCAGAAGAGTGAAGGTGCCGTTCACATTCGTTTCGACGAACTGCTTTGGTCCGAAAATGGAGCGGTCCACGTGGCTCTCAGCGGCGAAATGGACGATGACCGATACGTCATATTGCGTGAGCACTGACTCCACCCGGCCATAGTCGCAGATGTCTCCCTGCTCAAAGAAGTACTGCTTGCCGCCGAAGTTCTTTTCCACATCGGCCAGGTTCAGCAGATTGCTCGCGTAGGTAAGCTTGTCGAAGTTGATGATCCGGCCTTTGAACTCCTTCCGGCCCAGCACGTACCGGATAAAGTTCGACCCGATGAATCCCGCGCCGCCGGTCACCAGAATATTTTTCACTTTGCTGTTTTCCATTCAGACTACCAATCCCTAACCCGCATAAAAGCGGAATTGAAAATTGTAAATTGGAAAGTGGAAAGTGCAAATTTGCGGAAAACGGCGGCTCAAAAATAGCCGTTTCATCCTTTATTTACAGGCCATTTATGATCTTATTGAAAATATTCAACCCATTTTGAGAAACTTTTGATTCCTTAGTTAGTTACTATTTCCACGTTCATTGTTCTTTCGCCTGAAAATGATCTTGCATCCGGTTGTTTTGTCAAAAAGGGCAGCCTGTAAAAAGCTCGTAGGGGCGACCATGGTCGCCCAATGGGCGGGCATGCCCGCCCCTACACATCGGGAAATCTTCATCTTCCTTTGCGAGCCGGAGGCTCATGGACGATTCACCTGAAAATCTCAAGATTGTTTCTTCAAAAAATCACTAACAGCCTCTTCCCAGGACGGGATAGTGTTGCCGAGCCGTTCTGACAACCGGGCGTTGCTCATAGCCGAGAATTTCGGCCGCTTTGCCGAAAGGTTGAAGCTGTCCATGGGCACGGGCCGGATGAATTTTGCGATCCCCTGTTGCCGCAGAATGAACTTCGCCCATTCGTAGCGCGAGCAGTAGCCCGAATTCGTCAGGTGATAAAGTCCCGTCATTTCATTGTCAACGGCCTGCAAGACCGCGTCGACAATGGTCTCGGTCCAGGTAGGAACAGAGAACTCATCACAGGCGATCTTCAGGAACTCGCTGCCCCTTGCCCATTCTCCAAGTTTGAAGATGAAATTCTGCTTCCCTTCGCCAAAGACCCAGCTCAGCCTGCAGATCAAATGGCGGCTAAACGTTTCCTGTACGGCCCGCTCCCCGGCCAGTTTGCTCCGGCCGTATTCATTCAGCGGATGCACAGGATCGTCTTCAGAATATAATGCATGCTCTTTCGATCCATCGAAAACGTAATCGGAACTGAAGTGCACAAGATAAGCGCCGTATTTCGCTGCCGCTTCCGCAAGGATCTTCGGGCCAAGGGCGTTCACCGCATTGGCTTTCTGTCGGTTCTGTTCAGCCTGGTCCACAAGGTTGTATGCAGCGCAGTTGATAATGACGTCAGGTCTGAGGGAACCGACAACGGCATCTACTGCGGAGGCGTCGGTAATATTGAATCCCGCCTCGTCAGGCGCGTAAAATTCGCGGATCCCGGACTCGAAGCGCTGAATGAACGCCCGGGCCAACTGGCCGTTTTTTCCTGCGATCAGAAATTTCATGGGAACCAAGACCTTACCCGGAATAGCTGAAGTTCATATCTGCTTCCCGGAGAAAGGGTAATTCTTTATCCTTCGGGGAAAGCATGGGGGCCGAATTCTGCCATTGGATCCCGATCTCGGGATCGTTCCAGATGATGCCACGCTCATGGTCAGGAGAATATTCCTGCGTGCATTTATACAGAACCTCGGCGCGGTCGCTCAACACCAGAAAACCATGGGCAAAACCAGGCGGGACATAGAGCAGCAGGCCGTTCTCATCAGTCAGTTCGACACCGGCCCATTTCCCGAAGAATGGTGATCCCCGTCTGATGTCCACCGCAACATCGTAGATCCGGCCGCGCAGGCACGTGACCAGTTTGCCCTGGGCTGCCGGGGCCTTTTGGTAATGGAGTCCCCGCAGGGTTCCCTGCTGGGATGAAGAATAATTGTCCTGGACGAACTGCTCGTTGATGCCACGCGACGCGAATTCACTGTGTTTGTAGGTCTCGACGAAGAAGCCGCGGCTGTCCTGAAAGCGCTTCGGCCTGACCAGGACAAGGCCGGAAATCATGAATTCTTCGAAATCAAAAGGCATCCCGTCCCTCCGGGCGGGATTCCGCTATCCGCCTGAGATAGTCTCCGTAGCTGTTTTTGCTGTGGCTGTCGGCGGCCCTCAGCAGTGCGGCCTTGTCGATGTACCCCAGCGCAAAGGCGATCTCCTCGATGCAGGCCATCTTGAGCCCCTGGCGCCGCTCGATGGTGGCGATGAACTCGCCAGCGTCCAGCAGGCTTTCATGGGTGCCCGTGTCGAGCCAGGCATATCCCCGTCCCATGAGCTCCACGCGCAGTTGACTGCGCTTCAGATATTCATTGTTGACATCGGTGATCTCCAGTTCGCCGCGCGCCGAAGGACTTATCGCCTTTGCGATAGAGACGACGCTGCTGTCGTAAAAATAGAGGCCTGTCACGGCATACCGAGATCTGGGCTTCTTCGGTTTCTCTTCTATGGACAGTACCTTGCCGTTACCGTCGAATTCGATGATCCCGTAGCGCTCGGGGTCGTTCACATAGTAGCCGAAGACCGTTGCGCCGCCCGCGGTTTCAACGTCAGCGACTGCCTTGTGCAACATCTGCGTCAGTCCGTGGCCGTAGAAGATGTTGTCGCCCAGGACGAGGCAGACAGTGTCCATCCCGATGAATTCCTCGCCGATGCGGAAAGCCTCGGCAAGACCGTTGGGATGCGCCTGTTCCTTGTAAGTGAACCGCAGGCCGAGATCGCTGCCGTCGCCGAATATGTCACGAAAGCGCGGCAGGTCAACAGGCGTCGAGATGATCAGGATGTCCCGGATGCCGGCTAGCATCAGCACGGATAGAGGATAATAGATCATCGGCTTGTCATAGATCGGCAGGAGCTGCTTGCAGACCCCGCGCGTTACAGGGTAGAGCCTTGTGCCGCTGCCGCCTGCCAGGATGATGCCTTTCATGGATATACCTCGCAAATACAGCTGGCCACGGTTAGGATGCCCGTTTCGTCGAGCGACCGATAAAGAGGGACAGTCCCCTTTGGTTCCAGGGGGACTGTCCCTGTCATACGTCTGCGCATGAGCATGGGGTTTACATCTTTTACTCTATGCACGAAGCGGTGTTGCTTTTGCCCTCTGCTCTCTGCTCAATCACCCCGCCATGATCTTCTGCTTCAACTCTTCCGGCGTCACTGTTGCCGTTCCCACAACGCCGACCACGATGCCTGCGGCATAGTTTGAAAGGCTCGCGGCGTCAACGAGCTTCGCTCCCGTAGCCATGGCCATGGTGAGCACGCTGATCACCGTATCGCCGGCTCCGGTGACGTCAAAGACCTCCTGTGCCACCGTGGGGATATGGGTCACCTTTCGATTGCGCTCGAAGAGGCTCATGCCGTGTTCGCCGCGCGTGATCAGGACAGCGTCGCATTTGAGGCGGCTGAGCAGCGCAGCGCCCGCCTTCAGCAGGCTCTTGTCGTCCTCGATATCGATCTTCGCGCCCAGGGACGCCTCTTTCGTGTTCGGTGTCAGGATGGACACGCCGCGGTAAATGCCGAAATGGTTCACCTTCGGATCCACAGAGACGATGATGCTTTTCTTTTTCGCCAGCTTCACCGTGTCCCGCACCAACTCCCGCGTCACCACGCCCTTGCTGTAATCGGAAATGATGATTGCCTCGATGCCCTCGTCGATCTGGCGCTGCACCTGTTCAAAGATCTTCTTCCGCGTGCTCCGAGCGAGCCCGTCCTTTGATTCCCGATCGAACCGGACCACCTGCTGGCTGTGGGCGATGATGCGGGTCTTGATCGTTGTGGGCCTTCCTTCGTCCACGATTAGACCGTCGGTTTTGACGCCTTTTGCGCGCAGCAGACTCCCGAGCTGGCGGCCGGCATCGTCATGGCCGATCACCCCGCAGACACGGACGTCTCCGCCCAGGGAGGCGATGTTATGCACTACGTTCGTGGCGGCGCCCAACAGCAGGTTCTCGCGGGTCACGTTCACGACGGGGACAGGCGCTTCGGGAGATATGCGGGACACAGCACCCCAGATGTAATGGTCCAGCATGACGTCGCCGACGACCAGGACGCGGCATTTGGGAAAGGAACCGATGAGCTTGAGCAGTCGTGTACGGTCGGATTGTACGGTCACTTCACTTGTTCTCCAGTCTTCATATTGGTTAGAACGGCCACAATGGAACCGATGGTTATCGTGCTTTTCATCATGACGGGAATCCTGCGTTCATCGTCGGTCAGCCAGACGAATATTTCTCCCTTGTGCATGAACACGCCTTCGAATTTGGGAAAGGTCTTGATCTTCACCGTGTCGAAGTTACCCAGGGGGGTCTCGATCTTCTCCTTACCCAGCACCTGTACTTCAACGGACCAGTTCTTCCCTTTTTCGTGGATATCGACGATGATCGGAGTTCCCGGCGTAAAGTCTGTCAGAGTCCGGATATAGTAGAGCGACGAGAGCGGGTCCTGAATGCGCGGCGGCACCTCATAGGTTTCCTCCACACCATCCGTGGTCAGCCGGGCTGTATGGGCAGTCTGGTCGAATATGGCGGTCCGTTTTTTCCTGCGCCTGCCGTGCTTCTGGTCCACGTCGTAGAAGAGACTGTACATTTCCTCGGCATCCATCAAGCTCTCGACAGTGTCCATGACAGGATAGATCTTCCCGGCAAGGCCCGTTGACCTGGCCGTGGAAACTATCCGGAGGGCCTTCTTGCCGTCAGGAGCCTGCTCCTGTCGTACCTCCATGGAAGCAACTCCGGCATCGAGGATCCGTGACCAGCTGACGGCGTACTGCAGCCGTTCGCCCGGCGCAAAGGCCCGGTTAATGGTTCGGACATTATTGGCCGAATTCGGCGCCGTCCCTTCGCCTGCCCCTGCATTGATGGCTGCCGAGCAGAACAGGGCAACCAGAAAGATCATTCGCATAGGAGTATATCCCTGACCGTGGCAACGACGCTGTCCACGGTAATGGCATCCATGCATGCTCGCGTTCCGGCAGGACAGGCCTTTTCTTCACAGGGAATGCAGGACAAGGAAGCGGTAAGCACGCTGTGTCCCCTTCCCACCGGACCTGTGCGCCTGGGATCCGTTGAGCCGAATAATCCAACAACAGGCGTACCGACAGCTGTTGAAAGATGGAGCGGACCTGTATCGGAACTCACGAGACACCTACAGCGGGCCAGCAGCGCAGCAGTCTCAGGAAGTGAAAGTTCGCCTGCGGCAGACTGTGCTGTTTCCTTCATTTTCGCCATGACGCTCTGCACCAGGGATCGGTCCTCTCTCCCCCCGACGAACACGACAGTCGCTCCCAGTTCTTTGATCAGACGGTTGGCGAGCTCCGTGAACCGCACGGGTGACCAGTTCCTCGCAGGACGCGCGGCGCCGACGCTGCAGTTCAAAGCGATGATCGGACGGCTCCCGGATGCCCCGACGCGGGACAAAAAAGCCTCGGCAACATCCTGCGCTTCCGGCCTGAGCGGCAGCCGGATCTCCGTATCCTCCGGCGTCACGCCCAGCGGAGCCAGGGTCTCGAGAAAATTCTCGACGGCATGGAGCCTCCGGCCGCCCTTCCGAACCCACTTCTGCTTCCGGTATACCAGGGAATGTCGAGCGCCGGCCATCATGCGCAGGAACCGCGATCGCAGAGACGGCTGCAGGTCAACAAACAGATCGTAATGTTCCTGTCTCAGCCGTAAAGCGAGATCAAAAAATGCTCTAAATTGCTTCTTGAGCGCACTTTTATCGAAAACGATGATCTCGTCTGCGATCGCCGTTCCCTCGATGAGCGCTTCCTGGCCCGATGATATGACAACTGTGACAAGTGCGGCGGGAAACTGTTTCCTGAGCTGCGCGAGGGCGGGAAGCGTATGGAGGAAATCTCCGATCGCCCCGGGCTTGAAAAATAGGATCTTCTGTATGTTCATTTTCGGCATATTATATGCAAAAGCCCTGTTTTTGTAAAGATATTTTTCGCCCTGGCGCTCCGAGCGTCACCATGCGGCGGCGGCGCACAAATGCGCTTGCAAAAAAGCGCTGAAATGTGTAGTATTGCCTGCATTCCGCACGTCCCTGCGTTGCGGCTGGAACCGCCGACGTGAACAGAGGCACAGGAGAAAGGATATAGCATCATGGCGACCCCATCAGTAGACATGGAACTTTGCATCGGCTGCGGTCTCTGCTCCGAGCTGTGCCCCAAGGTTTTCGAGCTGCGGGATGAAAAGGCATGGGTCACGGATCCGAAAGGCTGCGGGACCTGCGACTGCCAACAGGCTGCTGACAGCTGCCCGGTAACGGCGATCATTTTGGAGTAGCGCTTCCCTGGCCGACGGACTGACAGTCCACCACCGATTTTCCCGCGGGCTTCCGCGATCTCGCCGTCATGCGGGGTCGCATTCCTTGCCTGTTCAGGATTTCCTGTAATGGCAGAAATCAGCGTTCGGATATTGATCATCATTGTTGCCGGCATTGCTGCTCTCAATGCAGCTTGTCAGAGCCATCCGGAAGGGGCAGCTCTCTTTCGGAGAGAACGATGCATAGACTGCCACACCATCAGGGGTGAAGGCGGCGGTGTCGGTCCTGACCTCACTGCTGTGGGCAGGAAACGATCACGGGATTTCATGATTGAGCAGATCAGGAACCCGAAGGCCCATAATCCAAACTCGATCATGCCGTCCTTTGCCCATCTACCCGAACAGGATATCGGGCATCTTGCAGACTACCTTTCAGGTCTCCGATAGGCCCTCCTGAACGCTCAACTATATTAATTCTTGACATTGAAGTCAGTTTTTACTTTAATACACAAATAGTATTTAGCTGCCGCTGTGGCGGAACTGGCAGACGCAAGGGACTTAAAATCCCTCGACGGGCAACCGTCATCCCGGTTCGATCCCGGGCAGCGGCACCAAATTCTTTCATTCATGTTATTTCGATGACCGGGAGCGAACAAGGGGGTATGGGGGAAGGAGTTCCCCCAAGTCTCGGGGGAGCACACGAGGGGGCCGGCCCCTTCGTGAAGCGAAGCGCGTGAGATCTCCCGGGCAGCGGCACCATAACCCAAAATGAACGAGTAAAAGATGTCATGATAACGAAAGTCCTGTACGCATCGTCCAGATCATTGTTCACAACGATCATTCCTGCCTTCACAGGTCTTTTCTCTTCCTGATATCGCACCGACGTGGTCCTTGCTCATCACATCCCCTGACCGGGAGGCAGCCGTCTCCTCTCCCTCTTCTCCCTCTTTCTGCGGCTTGACACAGCACGAACAAATCCTTGACAATAAAGGACTAATGTCCGATAATATGCCGCACAGATTCATGCGCGGCGCTGACAGCAGGCCGCCCTTCCCCCGCAGTTCCCATGATCAGGTAAGGAGTTACGCTAGTGCCGCAGGAATATCTTGAATTTGAAAAACCGATCGCCGAACTGGAGAAAAAGATCGAGGAGCTCACTCTCTTTACGTCCAACGGCAAGGTCGACCTCGAGGAAGAGGTCCTGAAGCTGCATAAAAAGGCCGATCAGCTGCGCGCTGAGATCTATTCCAAGCTCACACCCTGGCAGAAGGCCCAGATATCCCGCCATCCGAACCGGCCCTACACGCTCGATTATATCGAGGCCATGACAACGGACTTCATCGAGATGCACGGCGACCGCGCCTTCGCCGACGATCCGGCCATCGTATGCGGCATCGCGCGGCTGGAGGGCTCTTCCGTCGTGGTCATCGGGCATCAAAAAGGAAGGTCCACAAAGGACAAGATCACACGCAACTTCGGCATGCCGAACCCCGAGGGTTACCGAAAGGCCCTTCGCGCCATGCGCTTTGCCGAGAAGTTCCGCAAGCCCATTGTCGCCTTCATCGACACGCCAGGCGCCTATCCCGGCATCGGCGCCGAGGAGCGCGGCCAGGGCGAATCGATCGCCCGGAACCTCTATGTCATGTCTGCTCTCAGGACCCCTGTTGTATCCATAGTCATCGGCGAAGGCGGCAGCGGCGGCGCGCTCGCACTGGGAGTGGCCGACAGGGTGCTGATGCTGGAGCATTCGACCTATTCGGTGATCTCGCCTGAAGGGTGCGCCGCGATCTTGTGGAACAACGGCGCCAAGGCGAACGAGGCTGCGGAGCTGCTGAAGATCACTGCACACGATCTGTTCCAGATGAACGTGATCGATGAAGTGGTGGAAGAGCCCGTGGGGGGGGCGCACCGGGACCCTCGGCGGGCGGCGGAATTGCTGAAGGATGCCGTCATCAGGAATATGAGCGAACTGACGCAGATGCCTCTTGACGACCTGGTGCGTTTGCGCTATGAGAAGTTCCGTAAACTGGGGCAGTACGACGAACTGTAGCGGCGGACTTGCTATTCGTCGATATCGCGCTTCAACTGCATTGTCGCGCGCTCAATATTGACCATGGCCTCTCGAACATCGGCCAGGGAAGAAATAAACAGCATCAGGCAATACTCCTCCGCGACGGGCGCGACCAGGACATTTCCTTCGTCCTGCGAAAACAGGACCGCATGGACCTTCCCCAGGCTGAGCCGTTCGGTGATCTCTTTGATCTGGTCAAAATGGATCTCTTTCCATGCTCCGATCAATTTCAGGTCGACGATCGTTGAACCGGTATGGGCGATTGACTCGCCGTCGCCGTCAATAAATATCGCCGCCTGACCACCTCGCACCGAAGTAACCAGGTCTTCCACGATCTTCTGTATCAAGAATTCCCCCTAAATAATTCTGATGGGATCATTTCAAAAATGGCATTTAGACGCAGATAAACGCGGATGTTCTCCGATAAACTAGAAGCTTGAGTGGAAAACCGATTGGCCAAATGGGCGAGTCTTTGCTTCACCCACTGAGCATAGTTCCTTCAGTCTTTATCCGCAGTTATTCGACTTGATCCATGTCCAAAAGCTTTTTTCAATATCAACTGAATATCCTGAAGAACAGCAGCGTCACTCCCGCGCCCAGCAAGGCCCCGGCAGCGACCTCACGGGGACGATGAATGCCTGACGACCAACGGCTCCAGCTCACCACCAAGGCCAGCACGAAGGTCAATGCCGCGACAGGCAGCGAACCGGACATATGGATCGCGGCGACCCATAGGGAGAATGAAATGGCCGCATGACCGCTTGGCATGCCTCCCCGAAGCGGTTCCCCCCTGCCCACGGCGGCCTTGATGCTGATGACCGCGATGACCACAACGGCAAGGGCAACGAAGGCCACCACATCGCCCGGCGCTTTTTTAACGGTCCAGAGCCCCCGGGCTAATGCTGTCCTGAGGGCCGGATAGAGGATGAGATAGGCCAGGGTCAGCGCGCCAACCGAGGCCAGGAGCACGACTCCCGCCCCCACGTCCTTCGCGATCTTGGCGAGCGGATGGTACTCTTCCGAGATCATGTCCACCGTGACCTCAATGGCCGTGTTCACCAGTTCCGCCACGAGCACGATCACGATTGCAATGGAGAGCAGGATGAATTCTATCCGCGAAACATTCAAAACGAGGCTGAGCACCAGTGCAACAACCGCCGCAAAGAGATGCCAGCGCATGTGACGCTGGGTCTTGACGGAGTAGATGATCCCCTCTATCGCGAGATTGGCGCTCTGGATCCAGCCCTTTGGTTTCATGCAGAAAGCCGGGCGAGAAGCGCCCGCTCCTTCCGTTTCATGCTGATGTCCTCGCGCCTGCCGCGCTCATGATCGTAGCCGAGGAGATGGAGCAGGCCGTGGATGAGCAGCAGGTCTATCTCGCAATGCAGGTCATGGCCGGCGGCAGACGCCTGCCGGGCGGCAACGGAAACAGCGATGACGATATCGCCCAGAACGTCGGGCTGAATACGGGGAAAGGCCCCTTCCTGCATCGAGAAGGAAAGCACATCGGTGGGGCGGTCGATCCTGCGATAGGTCCTGTTGAGGGTCCGCATGAAGGAGTCGCCGACGAAGGACACGCTCAGTTCTGCGTCAGGCAGTCCCAGACTTTCCAGCAATATTCTGAGCCTTTTCCTTATTCCATTCGTCTTCAGTTTTGCCTTCTTCTGGCTGTTTTTTATCCTGATGATCACTGCGTTTCTTGTCTCCGGGAAGTCCCATGCCGGGATAGTCTATCCGATGATGGAATATGCCGCTCAGAATGAGATTAAAGCATTTGGCGATCACGCGCAGGTCCTTCAGCGTAAGTTCGCACTTGCTGAGCTGGTCATCAAGAAAGATGCGGGTTATCACGCTGTTGGTGAGGGCCTGGATTCGCTGCGGCGTCGGCTCATCGAGGGTCCTCGATGCCGCTTCCACGGCGTCGGAGAGCATGACGATGGCGGCGACCTTCGTTCGCGGACGGGGGCCCTGGTACCGGTAGTCGTCTTCGGTGATCTTCGCAAAGGGCTGCAACTCCTTCGCTTTCTGATAAAAATACGTGATGAGCGACGTGCCATGATGCTGCTGGATGATGTCCATTACCGCCGATGGCAGACTATATTCCCGGGCGAGCTCCACGCCGTCCTTCACATGGGACGCGATGATCAGGCTGCTCATGGAGGGCATGAGGCGGTCGTGTTTGTTCTCCGAAGGCCGCTGGTTCTCGATGAAGTACTCGGGCTTGCGAACCTTGCCTACGTCGTGGTAGTAGGCGCCGACACGGGCCAGGAGCGGATTCTCCCCGATCGCTTCGGCCGCCGCCTCGGCAAGATTGCCGATGACGATGCTGTGATGGTAGGTCCCTGGGCTCTTGTAGACGAGCTCTTTCAGAAGCGGCTGGTTCGGGTCGAGCAGCTCCAGCAGCTTGATGTCCGTGGCGATGTCGAAGGTGCTTTCGAAGAAGGGCAGCGAAACCGAGACGAGCATGGCCACGGCAAAGGCGCCGAGGAACCCTGCGCTGGCGTCATAGAGCCCGCGCGTCATGATCTCGCCCCGATAGAGATCGATCGCCGCGATCGCGAGCATGCTCACCAGTCCTGTCAGGAAACCGGCGCGAAGCACGGCCGTCCGTTTTTTGCACTGGATGACCGACAAGGCGGCCGTAAGGCTGCCGAGAAAAAAATAGATCGGCATGAAGGGGTCGCCGGGGAACAGCAGCCCCATGGTCACGCTGACGAGGAAGGAAAAACCGAGGGCCAGATGGAAATCAAAAAGCAGGCTTACGAGCATGGCGCCGGCCGCCACGGGCAGCGCAAAGGCGATCGTGGCCGGGTCAATGCCGAAGGTGTCCGCCACGTGAGTAAGGATAAACTTCGACGACTGCGAGATGACCATGGTGCCGAGGAACAGGAAGGCCAGCAGGAAAAGCTTTCTCGGTTCCTGAAAAAAAGCGGGCTGATAGCGCTTGATATCACGATAAAACACATAGAACAACAGCAGCAGCAGCAGAGTGAGCCCGAAATACGCGTAAAGCCGGTTGCCGATGCCTTCGCGACGGACCATTTCCTCCATGATCCGGGCCGCCCGTTCGGACACCCTTTTCCCCGCCGACACGATCAACTCATCCTTGTTGACGCGATAGGAGATGATGGTCTGGTCCGGGCCCGGGTACTCGACATAGAATGTGTAGGCCGCGATGACATCACGCGTTGCCACGGTGCCTTTGTTCATGACCGGGACCCGCGGAAGCAGCACGAAGGCCAGCAGCAGCGCCGTGACCAGGGCGAGCACGATGGTGAAGAGGCGGAGATGTCCCGAGAATTCCGCAGGCTGATCTTCCCGGTCCGCTTCCTTCAACTTCTTTTTCGGCAGCAGCCTCAGAAGCGTGTCGGTCTTACTATCCATCTGGCGCCTCGTGTTCCTCGTACGCCTTGACGATCTGCTGGACCAGCTTGTGGCGTACGACGTCCTTGTTCGTGAAATAGACGAATTTGATGTCCGCGATATCCTTCAAAATGGTCTGCACTTCGATCAGTCCGGAATTCCGTCCCCCGGGCAGGTCGATCTGGGTCACGTCGCCGGTCACGACGGTCTTGGAATTAAATCCCAGGCGCGTCAGGAACATCTTCATCTGTTCCGGCGTGGTGTTCTGGGCTTCGTCCAGAATGATGAAGGAATCGTTCAGTGTTCTGCCACGCATGAAGGCGAGCGGCGCGATCTCGATGTCGCCCCGCTCCACGAGCTTGTTCGCTTTTTCCGTCTCGATCATGTCGTAGAGCGCGTCGTAGAGCGGCCGGAGATAAGGATGCACCTTCTCGTAGAGGTCGCCGGGCAGGAATCCAAGGCGCTCTCCCGCCTCGACAGCAGGCCGGACCAGGATGATACGGCTCACCTCGCGCCGCAGCAGCGCCGACACTGCCGTGGCCATGGCCAGATAGGTCTTGCCTGTGCCGGCAGGCCCGATCCCGAAGACAACGTCGTACTTTTTTATGGCCTCGATGTATTTTCGCTGGGTCTCGTTCTTCGGTGAGACAGGACGCTTTCTGCTGGAAACAGCGATACCCTCCTGAAAGACTTCTTTCAGCGAGGCGGTTGGATTGGAGGTGAAGGCGCGGATGGCGGTGTGTACCTCGTCTTTTTCGGATATCATCCCTGCGGCCAGCATATCATCCAGCTGCGTCAGCAGATGCTCCGCTCTGGCAACACCCTTTTCCTCGCCTTCGATCTGGATGCGGTTGCCCCGGGCGCTCACGATCACCCCGTAGGAGCTCTCGATCAGCCGGAGGTTCTTGTCCAGATCGCCGAAGAGGCTGGGGAGCGATCGTTCGTTTTTCAGTAGTAGGCGTGCTGCCGTGGTTTTCATGCTCGGTGCCCGGAACGTGTAGCTTGCCAGACACGATGTAATACTAACACGTTGAAAATACGATGTCAATCGGGGAATATCCTGCGCGTAGCGCCCTATTTCCTGACGAGCAGCATGTCCTTGGTATAAATCTGGCGCCTTCGGTCATAACCGGAAAGTTCGAACTCCTCACCCAGCACGATCGCCTTTGTGGGACAGGCGTCCTCGCAATATCCGCAGAAGATGCACCGGCTCATATTGATCTCATAGATCGCGGCATAGCGCTCTCCCGGCGAAAAGCGCAGTTCACCGGTATTCTCTCCGGCAACGACATAAATGCAGCGGGCCGGGCAATTGGCGGCGCAGAGGGCGCAGCCGATGCACCGTTCCAGCCCGTCGTCATAGCGCATGAGTTTATGTCGCCACCGGGCCGTGGGAAAGGTCTCGCGCTTCACCTGGGGATAGGGTATCGTGACGGGCTTCTGGAACATCTGCCGGAACGTCACAAGCAGGCCCTTCAGCGTATTCAGCATGCCCTGCGCCTCCCGGAAATCTAATGTCGTAAAAGCTCAATGATAATCAATAAGTTCACAGTATTATCTCATGTTTTAGTTAATCTAACAATATCCTTTTCACTGCGCTGTACACCATAGCGCAATAACCAATAAAACGCGTGGTTGTTTCTGCATAATTGCTTTGCACTAATGATTCCGGTGAATAAGCTGACTCGCTCTCTGCATGGTGTCCTGTGAGCAGCCCATAAACATGCATTACGCTTTTGACATCCCCAGCAGATCGAGCATGCGCTGGAGCACCTGGGCTTCAGGCCGGGCCGCTCCTGGCGGATCTAGGGCCTTGTGCAGATCCTGGGTCAGACCTGAGGTATTCGTCATGCTCCCCGTTTTTTCTGAGAATGCGGCAGACGGGAACAGGATGTCAGCATGACGGGCTGCGCCTTTCAGGAAAAGTGCATGACCCAGGATCAGGTCCGCCCCCTTCTTCGCTCGTTCTGCAGTCTCTTCAGCCATCCGGTCAAGGTTCAGGATATACAGATCCTTTATCCGGCCCTCTTCTGCCGCCAGAAGGATCTCCTCACCGGACAACCCCCTCTCCGCCCCCTTCTTCCCTTTGGCAGCATCCCTTGAGTACAAGGCCGCTCCATAGCCGTTGGGGCTGGCAAAAAGCACTCCCGATGTTGCATTGTTCCCCAAAGCAGCCATAAACTCTTTCAGCAGATAGACCCTCACTTCACTCGTAAAAAAAGAAGCATCTACCAGCACCAGCCTGGCGCGTCCCGATGCTGCCCAGGCGCAGGCCCGTTCCAGGTCCGCTTTCAACAGGCCCGCTGCCGCAAGGTCACCTTCCTGGCCGTCATACCGTCGGTCCTTCATCAGCAGGGAGGTGAGCAGCCGCAGAAGCGGATCTTCCGAGCCGGCAGTGTAAGCCAGCGTCTGCGCTGCGTACCGGGCCATCTCGGTCCTCTGCGGGTGCAGAAGAAGCAGTTCCGCCCCCTGCTGCAGAACGGCTTTTTTGAGCCACAGGTCCACGATGGGCTGGCGTTCACTGGGATCCGCTCCGAGCAGGATGAGCGAATCGGCTTTGATGATGTCCATCAGGGCAAATGCTCCTACCCCTTCCGCAAGGGCCTGCCCCGCTGCAACGCCTTCATCACCAGGAGCAAGGTCGATATGGGAGGACCCCAGTGAGTCGCTGATAAGCCTGTTGAGCAGGGTATTCTCCTCGTTCAGTGCCCAGGCAGAGCCGAGCCCGGCGATAACACCCTGGCCATGGATCTTCTTTCCCTGTTGCAGCCCCGAGACTGCCGCAGAGATCGCCTCGTCCCACGAGACTTCAGTGAGTTGTCCCTTCTTCCGGAGCAGCGGAACAACAAGCCGTTCAGCACTGTTTATGCGCTCAAAGCCGTATCTGCCGCGGTCGCAGAGCCAGCCCACGTCCACGTCGGGGTTCTCACGGGACATGAAGCGCATGATCTTTCCGGAGCGGGTATTGATGAAGATGTTGCAACCGCAGCTGCAGAAGGGGCAGATGCTCGGCGTGCTCTCCATTTCCCAGGGCCGGGCTTTGAAGCGGAAGGATTTTGCAGTGAGCGCTCCCACAGGGCAGATCTCGGTAGTGTTGCCGGAAAATTGTGATTCGAAGGTCGCACCCGGAGCAGTATCGATAAAGGAGGCCCCGCCCCTGCCGATGATCGCCAGCTGCCGGTGGTCCGATATCTCATCGCAGAACCGGACGCAGCGCGTGCAGAGAATGCAGCGCTCCCGGTCGAGCAGTATGCGGTCCGAAAGGGCAACAGGCTTCTCGAAACGGCGCTTCTCTTCTTGGAACGGTGACGTTCCGGCGCCCCAATCATAAGAATTATCCTGCAGCAGACATTCTCCGCCCTTGTCGCAGACGGGGCAGTCAAGAGGATGATTGATCAGGAGGTGCATCATCATGTCACGGCGCGCCTGCAGTGCTCCGGGGCTGGTGGTATGCACCACAACGTCCTGAGCCAGCTCCGTGGAACAGGCCGTGACAGGCTTCTTTCCGCCTTTTACCTCAACGAGGCACATCCTGCAGGAACCCGAGATGGACAAATGCTTGTGGTAACAGAACACGGGGATGGTGATCCCCGCGGATTCAGCCGCCTTCAGGATGGTGGTTCCCTCGGGAACCGTCACTTCCCTGCCGTCGATGACCGCCGTTATCGTCCTCTGCTCCCTGCTGCCGCTCATCGATCAACCTCCCCCATGAGCGGATCCAGTCCCGCAATGATCGAAATGACGTCGGCGACGAGCCCGCCCTTGCACATGGTCTCCAGGGCCTGGAGGTTCACGAAGGAGGGCGCGCGCACGCGCATCCGGCGTGGACGGGGAGAGCCGTCGCTCGATACCAGGAAGCCGAGGGCGCCCCGGGGGCTTTCAACAAGGGAGCAGGCCTCGCCTTCGGGCACGGGAAATCCCCTGCTCACGAGCAGAAAATGATGGATCAGCTGCTCCATGACGGCTTCCATCTCCTCCCGCGGAGGGAGCGTCACCTTCCGGTTATCTGTCCGAAAAGGACCTGACGGAAGCCCTTCCAGTGCCTGCTCGATGATCCTGAGGGACTGGCGCATCTCTTCTATGCGCAGCAGGTAACGGTCATAAACGTCGCCGCTTGTTCCCGTGGGAACGTCGAACTCGAACCGCTCGTACCCGCTGTAGGGGAAAGTTCTGCGCACATCGAACTTTACGCCCGTGCTTCTGAGGACCGGGCCGGTCACGCCGAGATTCAGCGCCTCTTCGGCCGATATCCTTCCGATGCCGCGGGTTCGCTCGATCCATATCTTGTTGTCCGTCAGCATATTTTCATACTCGGCGAGCTTTTCCGGGAACAGGGCCAAAAATCCGCGGACTCGCGTCCCGAACTCTGGCGTCAGGTCTGTGCGGATGCCGCCGATATTAATGAAACTCGTCATCATGCGCACGCCCGAGAGCTCTTCGAAGATATCGAGGATGATCTCGCGTTCGCGGAATGCGTACTGGATCACGCTGAAGGCGCCGAGTTCGAAGGCGTGGGTGCCGAGCCAGACGAGATGGCTTGCTATCCTGGTCAGTTCGGCAAGGATCACCCGGACGTACTGGGCACGGAGCGGGATGTCCAACTGCAGCAGCTGCTCCACGGCCAGCGCGTAGCCCAGATTGTTCGAAAGCGGCGCAAGGTAATCCAGCCGGTCCGTGACGGTCACGGCCTGCTGGTAGATCAGGTGCTCTGCCGACTTCTCGATGCCCGTATGAAGATAGCCGATATGCGGCACGGCCCTGAGCACTGTCTCGCCCTCTATCTGGAGTGCGACGCGCAGCACACCGTGGGTGCTTGGGTGCTGGGGACCGATGTTGATGATCATGGTCCCCTCTTTTGCCTCGCCTGTCAGTCCGAGGTAATCCTGCACGTTCATCTCGCGCTGCGGCTCGGTCCAGGTGTCGGCTTGAAGCCTGAGCGTATCCTGGTTGTGCGTGAATGCCACGTCCTCGCCGCCCAGCGGAAAGTCACGGCGGAGCGGATGGACCGTCCAGTGGTCGGGATTCAGGATGCGCCTCAGGTCTTTATGGCCGGTAAAGGTGATCCCGAACTGGTCGTAGATCTCCCGTTCGAGCCAGTCCGCGGTCCGGAAGACCTCCGTTGCTGTCGGAAGCACCGGATCCTCTTCTGCCACGGGAACAGCGAGCATCAGTTTTGAACCATTGCTGGTCGAAACAAGATGATAGAGAACGACGAACCGGGGCAACTGGGGAAGGTAATCGATGCAGGTCACGTCAAAGAGCAGGTCATAACGCAGTGTGGGCGCGGAGCGGAGAAAAAAGAGCAGGCCCGGAAGATGCTGCTTTTTTACGAAGACCCAAGGATCACCAAAGCGCAGTTCCGCCGAAAGAACGGCGTCAGGAAAACGTTCCTCGATCTCCGAGATCACGGGTGACAACAACACGCGGTCAATCCTCCGGGGCTCATCCCCTCATGGGGCTTTTGGCGATCTTTTCCTGGAGCTTTAATATCCCGTGGAAGAGCGCATCAGGGCTTGGCGGACACCCTGGCACATAAACGTCCACGGGAATGACCCGATCCACGCCCTGGACCACGGCATAGTTGTTGAACACGCCTCCGGAGCTGGCGCAGGCGCCCATGGAGATGACCCATTTGGGTTCGGGCATCTGATCGTGCAGACGTTTGATCACGGGGACCATCTTCTGGCACAGACGGCCGGCCACGATCATCAGGTCCGCCTGCCGGGGTGAACTGCGGAACACCTCGCCGCCGAAGCGCGCAAGATCGTAGCGGGGCATAACAATGGACATCATCTCGATGGAACAGCAGGCAAGGCCGAAGGTGAAGGGCCAGATGGACAGCTTCCTTGCCCACCCCACGGCCTCATCGAGCTTGCCGAACATGACATGGTGACGCAGCGCGTCATGCTCACTTGATCCCTGAGCGAACATTCGCTATCTCCCGAGTTCTTAAAGACCTCACAGATAATATGCAATGGCCGAGCCGGCGTCCCTTGAGCGAAGGTCGCGCCCGGGAGCGCCGGATCAATGCGTGAATAACGAAAACGATTCTGTTGGCTGCCTTCGGCAGACTGATGGGCGACACTCGTTTAGCGCGAATGCGCGTCCAAGCGAGAGGGATGCCGGCCGCATGGCATATCAGTAATGCGCCTCAAAAGCTAAAAATCGATTCCCTTGACCGCCGGAATGCCCCGCTCATAGGGATGCTTGACAGCCCGCATTTCAGTCACCATATCCGCAAGAGCAACAAGGTCCCGATGGGCATCGCGTCCGGTCAGTACGATATGGAGCTTCTGAGATCGGCTCTTGATGAGGTCCAGCACATCGTTGATAGCCACGAGTCCGAGAGCGACAGCATTATTGATCTCGTCGAGGACCAGAAGGTCCCAGTATCCCGACGTTGACCGCAGCCGGGCCAGTTCCAGAGCATGCTGTGCCGCCTGAACATGTTCCGGAAAAGCAGGCGCCCCCTGCTTCCCCATGACGAATCCTTTCCCCACGGTCACGAGCTCGAAGGCCGGTTTAAGAAGATCAGCTGCCATGGCCTCGCCCGTATCGGAGCGGCTCTTGATGAACTGGACCATGGAGATGCGCATGCCGTGGCCAGCAGCGCGCAGTGCCATCCCCAGCGCAGCGCTCGTTTTGCCTTTACCGTCGCCGGTGAAGACTATGACCAGACCTTTATCTTTACTCATTCAATTGGGTGCTTTACAGTACAGCAACGATGACGAGGCCTGTTACGGCTGTGAACTATGCGCAGATGGCAAAGCGCATGGTGCGTGAATCTCCCTGCTCCCTATCCGCTGCCTACTTTATCCGAGCCTCAACAGCTTTGCCGTTGATGTTCGTAAAGAAAGTTTCTATGTAGTCGACCTTCTTGAGCTGGTAGTCGGTGATGAAGGCATGTTCAAAGACGTCCATGATCAAAAGCGGCGTGCAGCCTGCCAGGTGCGCCACATCGTGTTCGTTGATCCAGACGTTAAAGAGGTGGTCGCCTTCGACATCGTGATAGAGGGTAACCCAGCCGATGCCGCGCATGGCGCCCGTGGCCCGGAAGTCCTTTTCCCAGGCATCGTAACCGCCGAAGGACTTCTCGAGCTTCTTGGCCAGCTTCCCGGACTTGTCCATGCCGCTGCCGCCGAGGTTGCCGAAATAGAGCTCATGAAGCCGCATGCCGTTGAACTCCCAGCCGAAGCGGCGCTTCAGCTCGGCATACTCGGGCGCGCCGGTCTTGCCTTCCTTCAGCATCTGGGCAAGGATGTCGGCGACCTTGTTCGTGTTCGTCACGTAGCCCTGATAGAGCGTAAAATGGTTCTTCAGAAGCGTCTCACTGAAACCCTTCATGCCGATCAGTGAATTGAAATCCTTAGCTGTGTACGACATAGTGACCTCCTTGTGGTTAGTGGAATCGCTTGCTGATTACGAAGGCGGGCGGAATCGGGGAAAAACAGCAAGAGCCGTGATTGTTGTTTTCCGCCCTGATCTGCTCTCAACTTCTTACCCTCTCAACCTCTCACCTTCCTCCTTCACGCCATACTCCCCTGCATGATAGG
>MHDZ01000061.1:18305-41311 GCA_001805055.1 Nitrospirae bacterium GWC2_57_13 | reverse complement strand
CTCTTCCAGCGCGCCGTTATGCGGAGCGGCCGCGTGATCCTTCCCGTGGTCTTTGCTTTTTCCGAAGAGGGCTACCGGGAATCCGGCTTTGTTTCGAACGTACCCGATTTCATGACACCGTCCGCCTATACGGTCATGCGCAACACGGACCTGCTATTTTCGCCTCCTGAGGCCAAGATGGTCCTGCCTACGCTTAAGCGTTTTTCTGCCTTTGCCAGTGTGCTTGCGCACATCAATATGAATCCCGATGTGGACGGGACGCTCCGGTGGGAGCTGCTTGCCGTGAAGTACCAGGGAGACTATTATGCCCCCATCGGGCTCCAGGCGGCCCGGCTCTACATGGGATTGAAGGAGCGTGATCTCGCACTCGACTTCAAGGGGGCTGTGCGGCTGGGCGATACAGTGGTCCCCACCGACCAGTTCGGACGCATGCTGATCAACTACCGGGGACCCAACGGGACCTTTCCGATGTATTCCGTTTCCGACATTCTGGACCGTAAAACGCCGAAAGGAGCGTTCAACAACACCGTGGCGCTCATCGGAGCAACAGCCCAGGGCATCTTCGATCTTCGTGTCACACCCTTTTCTCCGAACATGGCGGGGATCGAGAAGCACGCCAGCGTGGTGGACAATATCCTGCGCGGCGACTTTATCAGGCGTACGGAACTGACCGTGATCCCTCTCGTCTTTCTCTTCGCCGGCATCTTGGGCGTGGCTATCCCGCGGCTCGGCGCAAAGGCCGGTGCGGCGCTCTTCCTCGGCCTCCTCGGCAGTTATGTCGTGGTTGTGTATTTTTTCTTCGTCGCGGGTACGTGGATCAATTTTATCTATCCTGCTGCGGCGCTTGTGCTGGCGCATACGAGCCAGACGGCCTACCGCTTCTTCACGGAAGAACGGCGGGCCCGGGACATACGGAAGATGTTCTCAAGCTACGTGTCCAAGCGCATTGTCGATGAACTGATCAGGGACCCGGCCAAAGCAAAGCTCGGGGGAGAGCGGAAGGAGATCACCGTCCTTTTCTCAGACATCCGGGGGTTTACGTCCTTTTCGGAAAAACATGAGCCTGAGGAGGTCGTGTCCATGCTGAACGAGTATCTCGGCGCCATGACGGACATTATCTTCCAGTATGACGGCACGCTCGATAAGTTCGTAGGTGACGCCATCATGGCGCTTTGGGGCGCGCCGGTGGGGCAGCCCGACCATACCCAGCGGGCGGTCCGGTGCGCGCTTGCCATGCGCAGCAAGCTCGGGGAGCTCCAGGCAAAATGGGCCGCCGAGGGGAAGGCAGTGCTCGACACGGGCATCGGGATCAACACGGGAGAAATGGTCGTGGGCAACATGGGCGCCGAAGGGAAGAAGATGGACTACACCGTCATCGGCGACCACGTGAACCTCGGGGCGCGTGTCGAGAGCTTGACAAGGCAGTATAATAGTCATATTATTATCACCGAGTTCACGTACGAGAAAGTGAAAGACATCGTGCAGGTGAACGAACTCGGGTCTGTGACGGTGAAAGGCAAAGAGCGGCCCGTTGTGATCTATGATCTGGTGGGAGTGAAGGAATAAAAGGAAGCGCCAAATAACAAGCACCATAGTTCAAATAAGTTCCAATAGGTATGGCGTCACGTTCCAGGCGTTTCGGTCATTCACAATTTAAATTTTCATAGTATTTGGGATTGGGTATTTGGTGTTTGGAGTTTGATTCTCAAGGAGTTCAGATGAAGATCAAAGTGCTCGGATGTTCCGGCTCGGAAGCGATAGGCCATAACACGCCGGGGTTCCTGGTGAACGATGTGTTGATGCTCGACGCCGGCACCATCTCGGCGGCCCTTAACCTCGAAGCGCAGACAAAGATCTCCGACGTGCTCATCAGCCACCCGCACCTCGACCACGTGAAGGGGGCGCTGTTCCTCGCAGACAACGTCATTGGCAGGACCAGCAAGCCGGTCAACATACGCGCTCTGCCCGAGGTGATCGAAGCGATCCGTCGGCATCTTATGAACAATATCATCTGGCCGGATTTCACAAAAATACCCGATGCCAAAAACCCTGTGCTTGCCTATAAGTCTTTCCGGGCTGGTGAGTCCATGCGCATTGCGGGGCTCTCGGTCAAAGCCGTGCCCATGAACCATCCTGTACCTGCTGTGGGGTTTCTGGTGGGCGATGGAAAGTCCTCGGTCCTTTATAGCGCAGATACCGGGCCGAACGAGCTGCTCTGGGCCGAGGCGCGCAAGGCAAAGAATCTGAAAGCGGTCATCGTGGATACGTCGTTCCCTGATTCCTTTCACGCGCTTGCTGACGTAAGCGGCCATTTCACGCCGCTCCAGCTTCACCGCGACATGGAGAAGGCCGGGGTCAACCGGGGAGTGCCGATCTATATCTATCACATCAAGCCCGCCTACGAGGCCAAGGTGCTTCGCGACCTCCGCGCCATGGGCAGGAAGAACGTGAAGGTGCTGCAGGAAGGGAAGACCTATCGGTTTTGAAATTTCTAACCCGGACAAGTCAGAACCAAAAAAAGTCAAAGCCTTTGACACAGATAAGGGTGGATAAACAACTTAGAAAATCAGTATACTTCATAAATTCAATCGGCGTAAATCAGCGTCAAAGAAATTTTTTTACCAGGTTGAGCAGATATTGATTTGTAACTGGCTGATCTCAAGCGACAAAGCACAAATAAGCATTGAGAGAGTAGCACTATAGACTGTTCGGTTTTTTGGTATTTGAGGTGTGAGATCTGGTGCTTGGCGTATTCGTGTTTTTCGTAAAGGAGAACTATGGCCTGGTTTAGAAAAGAGCGACCCGAGAAGGTCTCCCCGGACGCCCCGGACAAGAAGGTCAAAGTGCCCGAGGGGCTCTGGATCAAGTGCGACAACTGCAAGGAGATCATCTACCGGAAAGAGGTGGATAAGAACTATAAGGTCTGCCCGAAGTGCGACTATCATTTCCGCATTTCCGCATCGGAGCGGCTGCCGTACCTCGTCGACGAGGGCAGCTTTCTCGAGGTGGAGGATGGTCTGTCTCCCAAGGATTTCCTGGGGTTCAAGGACTACAAGGACAAGCTCAAGAGCAACAGGAAAAAAACGGGCCTGAAGGACGCGATCATCTCCGGCAACGCCCGCGTCGGCGGAATGCCGGTGTCGATCGTTGTCATGGATTTCAACTTCATGGGCGGCAGCATGGGATCGGTGGTGGGTGAAAAGATCGCCCGCGCCGTGGAACGGGCTATCGAGAAGAAGACACCCTTTATTGCGATCTCGGCGTCAGGCGGCGCCCGGATGCAGGAAGGGATCCTGTCACTTATGCAGATGGCGAAGACGTCGGCTGCCATCGCTCGTCTGGGCGAGGCGGGTCTGCCTTTCATCGCGGTCCTCACGGACCCGACCTTCGGCGGAGTGACGGCAAGCTGGGCCATGCTCGGCGATATTATCATTGCCGAGCCAAAAAGCCTCATCGGCTTCGCCGGGCCGCGCGTGATCGAACAGACGATCAAGCAGCAGCTTCCCGCCGGATTCCAGCGTTCTGAATTCCTGCTCCAACACGGCATGGTGGACATGATCGTTCCGCGGAAGGAGATGCACGCAGCTCTTTCCAGGGTACTTACGTTCTTTGCGAGCTAGGTTTTTGACCACGCGCTTAGCAGGACTGCGTGATATCGCGTTGAATCGGGACGTCTCGTCACGCCCGGGCGCGACTGTCGGAGGGGTTCTACCGGGATTGTCCCAGAACAGATCTAGCCAGAACCATCATCATCGGCGCCATCCTTGTTTTGTCGTCAACTGCATCTGCATTCTTTTCAGCATCAACTTGTATATCATCTATAGGGGCACATGACCCCGGCCGGGACAGCCGTCGATGTCCCAGAACCAGAAAAATAATTCTTGCCTTCCTTGCCGGTCTATGTTATAGAAATACATAGTAAAGCTTCGCAAGTGCATGTTCGCGTCTTCATCCTGGCAATGGTTGTCCGGAGGAGGCAGGGCGCAGGAATGAAAAAACAGCAGGTGGAGTGCAGGAGCTTTTCGCGATCTGCGTGCGGTACACTGGTTTATATTGCGGAAAGCAGGGGCGGTAAGACAACGGATCGTACAGGCCGGTCGAGCCCGCCACGAGAGCAAAGCAACGATCGCAGGAACAACCCTGCCGGCAAGTGATGTCGGCGGGGTTTTTTTATGCATTTTTCGATCATCGAGGTTGCCGTATAGCATGCCGAATTTCTGCCTTAATTCATAACAAGGCGGTGGATTTTATTGCCGAAATTAATGTGAATGTGTGGGGGGGATGCCATGAGTGTGAAAGGTGTGACTCATAATGACGATCACGCGACTGCCACCGTGTCAGTTTTAAGCGAGCAAATGTCGTTCCTAGACAAGCTTGAGAGCGATTATACTCAAAATGCTTTCGAAACCCGTGAGAGAAAGAAGATTATTAAAAAAAGTGATATGATCCCGAGAAACAAGCAAGACAACTACAGTCACGAGTTCATCGGCAAGCGAAGGGAATGGTTGGCAGAAAAAACAGGCGCTAATTTGCTTCATGTAGGCCAATATTCGATTGACCCCGAAGGACTCAAGAGCCGCGTTGAAAATATGGTTGGATCCGTCCAAATACCGCTAGGAGTTGCGGGACCTCTAAAGGTCAATGGTGAGTATGCAAATGGACTTTTCTATGTGCCATTAGCCACTACAGAAGGAACGTTGGTCGAAACGTATCAGCGAGGCATGATGGCAATAACCATGTCTGGAGGTGCAATTACGCGTGTTGTTAAAGATGCTCTGAGTTTTTCCCCTGTTTTTTTTATGGAAAGCCTTGCGTCCATGCCGACTTTCATAAACTGGATCAAAGGTCATTTTAATGAGATCAAGGCAGTTGCGGAAAGTACGACAGTGCATGGAAAGCTCAATGAAATAGTGCCATATATTCTGGGTCGAAGAGTTATGCTCGATTTCCGGTATTTCACGGGAGACGCCATGGGTCTTAATATGGTAAGTATTGCTACCGATAAGGCTTGTAATTACATTATGGAACGAACTGATGCTGTTGAGTATTATTTGGCTTCGAATTTGTCTTCCGATAAAAAAGTTTCGTTCTTCAATTTTATAAATGGATATGGAAAAGAGGTCGCGGTGGAGGTGACATTTCCTCGAGATATTATGTTGAAATATTTAGGAATGACTCCCGAGGATATATATGACTTCTGGCATATTGCGTTTTTAGGCGGCTGCCAGGCAGGAATGGTCGGAATTAATGGGCATTTTGCCAATGCTCTTGCCGCGGTTTTTATGGCGTGTGGCCAGGATGTTGCGCAAACGGTGAATGCAAGCAGTGGAGTTAACATATGCGAAATAACGGGGCAGGGTGATTTGCGCATGACGCTGAAGCTTCCGAATATTGTTATTGGCACAGTAGGTGGCGGGACGTCAACTGAGACGGCGAAAGAATGCCTGGAAATGCTTGGATGCTATGGAGAAGGAAAGGCGAGGAAGCTTGCCGAGATTATTGGTGCGACATTGCTTGCTGGAGAAATAGCCATAATGGCGGCATTCTCATCAGGGAATTTCGTGCGTGCACACATTAATCGCAGAGGGGCTTCGCAAAAACCACAAAAGACCACATTGACGACCGAGGCTCAGCATGCTTAGCTATTTTGTGATTGGATGCTATGTTGCGGCGCTGAGCGCCCTCATGTCCGGGCTGATAGTTTTTTTGGGCGGACGACAAAACAAGCTCAACAGGATTTATCTGTTTTTTTCGATTGTTGTATTTTGGTGGAGCGTTTTTCTAGGGTCTGCGGTCAGTACTAATGATAGCAATATGAGTCTGCTGTTATTCAGGCTGGAGCATATTGCGGTAGTTTTGCTGCCAACGGTATTTCTCCATTTTGTTTTGACATTTCTTGAACTCGGACAGCGATATCGCAGAGCGTTGCACCTGTCTTATGGGGTGAGCGCCTTGTTGATATTCTTGAACATTGTGGGTTCGCTGATCAAAAGCGTATCTCCGAAGATGTATTTTTTGCAGTATAAGAACCCCGGTGAGGTATATGTGCTTGTTCTGGTGCTATACGTGGTCAGTATAAGCTTCGCCTACTATTTATTGTTGTCTGCGCATCGGAAAGGTTCAGGCTACCACAGGAATCGTATTAAGCTGTTTCTCGGCGGGTCGATGCTTGGTTTTCTCGGAGGTATTCCAACTTTTCTGCCTCTTTACAATATCAGCCCATCTCCTGCTGTAATGTATCTATCGCCCGCGTTCTATTTTATATTTGCGTATGCTATCGTGAAATATCGTGTGATCGATATTGCCGCAGTTATAAATCGAGGGACCGCATATGTGCTGACTTTTTTCTTTGGCATAATGCCGGCGGCTGTTTTGCTTTACGCTGGCGGAAAGTTACTGCCATTTTCCATGCCTCTGGCACTTATCGTCTTCATTGCAGTCATCATGGCATTGCTGTTTAAGCAGATACATCCTTATTCGGAAAGAATCGTGCTGCGGCGGATATTTCAGAGTAAGCTTAATTATTACCAGATCCTTCGTAAATTCTCGCAGGACATGGTTACGGCGTTGGATCTTCGTGATCTGCTCAAGCGGTTCGACGAGACACTTCGCGAGAACATGCAGGTGACGTCAGTGGCCATATATCTCACCGGACCGCTGAACGGCAGATACCCGTTGACGCACCCGCTGAGCAACAGCAGCGATCTTTTTGCCGTTCTCCGGAATGAGCCGAAAGCGAATGACGGGGCCGCGGTGCTTCACTCATCGTCCATGGCCGCGGCGCATCACATGGACATCATCCCGCTCTGGAAGTCCGGCGACGCGCTCGTTTCCCTGGCCTACGAGGCAAAGGACGTGCTGGTACGGGGCGAGATGGAGATGATGGCCCGGGAGCGCGAGAACAGGCGGGTCGAAGAAGCGATCGTGCAGATGAAAGAGGCGGGCGCAGAGGTCTGTCTGCCCCTCAAGCGTGACGGCAAGATGGTCGGGATCGCCCTTCTGGGGCCGCGGGAAGGGGATCGCTACTTTTCGCCCGACGACCTGAGTCTGCTCCACACCATAGGCCAGAACGCCTGCGTGGCGATCCAGAACGCGCTGCTCGTCGAGGAGATCAAGCGTTCCTATCAGATCCTCCAGAGGACGCAGCGGCTCGCGGCCATGGGGTCCCTCATATCGGGCGTGTCCCACGAGATCCGCAATCCCCTCATGCCGATCAGCTTCCTGATGGATACGATCGAAGAGCCGGTGACGGACAAAGAACTTCTCGCGCGGCTGCATAAGTACTCTCGTGAATCGCTGCGCAGGATCACGACGGTGCTTGATGAAATGGACGAGTTGTCCAGGCCCTATACGCCGGAGTTCAACAAGACCGATGTGAATAGTGTGGTTGAGGACGCCCTTTCACTTGTGGAAGTGCAGCTTAAGCTCCGCCATCAGAAGGTGAAAAAAGAGTTGTTATCGCTGCCCGAGGCCATGGTGGACGGTGAGCGGATGAAGCATGCTGTTATGGATATCCTGTTGAACGGCATCGAAGCAAATCCCGAGGGGGGCGAGCTCTGTGTGCGTACGCGCGTGATCGCGCTCAAGAAAACGAAGACCCATCCCGCCCGCCAGGGCATTCAGATAGAGATCTCCGATTGCGGATGCGGCATCCCGCCGGAGAATCTCGAACGCGTCTTCGATCCCTTCTTCACGACCAAGCACAAGAGCCTGATGCGCGAGGGAACAGGCCTGGGCCTTGCCATCGCCCACAGGATCGTGGAGGAGCACCACGGTTCCATCGAGATCAGGAGCACCGTGGGCAAGGGAACAGTGGTGTACGTGCATTTCCCTGTTGACCGATAAAGGGGACAGGCTACTTTTCATCGGGGTCGGAGGGGTCGGGGGTAATGTATGCCGCGAGTGAAAAGAGGATTCGTTGACGGTTTTGTATATCATGTGATCAATCGTGGAAACGGCAAGAATGATGTTTTTCTGAAGCAGAAGGATTTCGAAGCATTTATCGATATTATTGCCGAAGCGAAAACTCAGTACGATATTAAAATATATTCATACTGCTTGATGCCGAACCATTTTCACTTCCTTGTTGCGCCCCAGAAGGCCGATGACTTGAGCAGATGGATGCAATGGCTCATGACGAGTCATGTACGTCGATATCATAAGCATTATGGAACGAGCGGACATGTCTGGCAGGGGAGATTCAAGAGCTTTATCGTCCAGAAAGATCATCACCTGATCACCGTTGCACGGTATATCGAGGCTAATCCGGCGCGGTCGGGTCTGGTGCGGAAGGCAATTCAGTGGAAGTGGTCGTCCCATGTAGAAACGACCGGTCAAAAGCCCCGGGCTGTGGCAGATGAAGTCCCGGTTAAGCTGCCAGAGAACTGGCAGGAGTACGTTGATACCCCATTTACCGGAATGGAATTGCAGCGAATGCGCAGGAGCGTGAACAGACAGGCGCCATTCGGGTCATTGACATGGCAGGACACCGTATGCCGGGAACTCGGGTTGGAGTCAACTCTCAGGCCGCGAGGCAGGCCAATGAAGGACAATAACGGAGGTAAAAAGTAGCCTGTCCCCTTTTTTTTCAGGACGGATCGAGCACCAGGCGGTTCTTGACGAGCGATATCTCGCGTATTGACCCCTTTACCCGCTTCTCTTCACCGAACAGGTTCTTCAGGACCACCTCGCCTCCTTCGGTCCGCACTTGGTTGACTGCCTCGAGTATCAGGTCTTCCCTGTCATTTGTCTTCATGTAGGCTTTCAGATCGCACATGGCAGCCTCCTTCTTGTTATCTTAACTCGCATACTTAAGCGCTTATTGTTTCCGGGTCGAACTTTGTTCTTTTTTCTTTCGCTTCACTCCGCGTGTTTTGGGCCGGGTTCCGGACTTTGCCTGCGCTCGTTCCGGCCGCCGGGACTTCGCGAAGATCCTGAGGGGCGTTCCCTGGAACCCAAAGGCTTTTCGGAGGCCGTTTTCAAGGTACCGGATGTAGGAGAAGTGCACGCCTTCGGGATAGTTGACGAAGACGATAAAGGTCGGCGGTTTCGTTGCCGCCTGGGTGGTGAAGAAATATTTCACGCGCCGGCTCCGGTACAGGGGCGGTTCATGAGCGGCGACGAGCTTTTCAAGAAGCTTGTTGAGTTCCGCAGTGGGAATGCGTTTATCGCATTCAGCGACGACCTTGTCGACCTCCTCGAATACCTTTGTGACCCGTTGTCGGGTGAGCGCCGAAACCGTAAGCACCGGAGCATAGTCAAGGAACTTGAGGCGCTGCCGGGCAAGCTCCATGTGCTCCTTGAAGGCCGTTTCCTTGTCCGGCACCAGGTCCCACTTGTTCAGCACGACAATGATGCCCTTGCCGGCCTCGTGGGCCAGGCCGGCGATCCGCTCGTCCTGCTCGGTGATGCCCTCGGCAGCGTCTATCAGGACAAGCGCCACGTCAGCCCGTTCCAGGCTTTTGAGGGCGCGCACGACGCTGTATTTCTCTATGCCCCTGCTGATCTTTCCGCGGCTCCTGATGCCGGCGGTGTCCACGAGGACGTATTCACGGCCGTAATAGCGGTAGGCGCTGTCAACGGCATCCCTTGTGGTTCCGGGGACGTCGCTCACGATCATCCTGCCCTCACCCATGAGCGAGTTGATGAATGATGATTTGCCCACGTTCGGCCTGCCGATAATTGCGATGCGGGGTACGCTTGCGGCCGGCTCCTGGAGCGGCTCTTCTACGCGCTCCGGCAAGATTCCGCGCAAAGCCTCCATGAGTTCGAAGATCCCCTGCCCATGCTGGGCCGAGAGCGGAAAGAGCGCATCAACGCCGAGGCGGTAAAAGTCCGGGAGAAGCGCCTCGTGCCGGGCTCCATCCACCTTGTTCACGGCATAGAGCACGGGTTTGCCTGAAGCCCTCAGCCGGTGCGATACCTCAATGTCTGCAGGCAGCAGCCCTTCCTGGCCGTCCAAGAGAAAGATGATAAAGTCAGCCTCTTCGATGGCCAGCGTGGTCTGTTCCCGCATCTTAATGAACATGGGGTCCTCGCCATCAGGCTCGAACCCGCCCGTATCGACGAGCAGAAAGCGCTTTTCTTCCCAGGCGGCCTTGGCGTAGTTGCGGTCCCGCGTGACGCCGGGTACGTCCTCAACGATGGCGAGCTGCTTGCCGATGATCCGGTTGAAAAGCGTCGACTTGCCTACGTTCGGCCGTCCGACTATGGCGACAACAGGTGTTTGCATGGTTTAGAGATGAGTGCAAAGGGCATGGAGCATAGGGCATAGAGTAGTCCTCCTCCGGCCGCTATGCGCTTTGCGCTATGCTCTCTGCATTCAGCACTATAGCATGTTCCAGCGCGCTAATTCAAGAAAAACCCTTGCGCCTACCTGCTGTTTGTGTTATTTTTTTGCATTCCCGCTTCGGATCAGGAGGCCTTTCATGCTAAAGCTGGCTATGCTGGTCGTAGGAGGTCTTCTGTTGTTCGCCCCTGATGCGCGGGCGAATTTCTATTCTTGGGTTGACCGGGACGGGAACCAGTTCTATACGAACGACCCCTCCAAGATACCCCCTGAATATCGGTCCCGGGTGTCGACGGTCGAGCCCGATGCCGGCCGGGTGAATGTGGGAGGAACTGCCGCCCCTGCTGCCGGACCGCGGCCTGCCGTTGCGGAGCATAAGGACAAGTACGGCAAGGGAGAGCGTTGGTGGAGGGACCGGGCATCAAATCTGCGCCGCGAGCTGCGGGACCTTCAGGACGACTACGACCTCGTGCTGAAGCAGGAGCGGGAGTTGCGGGAAAAGCAGAAAGGACAGAAAAAAAAGAAGGGTAGTGAGACCCAGCTTGCCAAGAAGAAGGCCCAGCTTGAAAAAAAGATGAAACAAAGCCGGCGCAAGCTCGAGGTCGACCTTCCCGAGGAAGCCCGCAGGGCGGAAGCCTATCCGGGGTGGATACGGGAGTAGCAGTACGCGTGCGTGCTGAATTGTAACGTGCAAGTTGTAAATTGGAAATTGTAAATGTTATGGAAGATAAAGCGAACGAGCTTTCGGAACGTTTTTTGGCTTATGCTGTCGAGATCGTTAAGATCACGACATTATCGCAAAATCAGTCGTGACTGCAAAGGGCAAAAATAGTTTTGCAACTTGATATTTACAATTTACAATTCTCTGGAGGTTTTGATTGAACGAGCGGTACGACCCGAAAAGCCTAGAATCCCGTTGGCAGCGCAAATGGGAAGAGAGCAAAACCTTCCGGGTCACCGAGGATCTGTCGAAGAAGAAATATTACTGCCTCGAAATGTTCCCCTACCCCTCGGGCCGGATCCACATGGGCCATGTGCGGAACTATGCCATCGGCGACGTGATAGCGCGGTACAAGCGCATGCGGGGCTTCAACGTCCTGCACCCCATGGGCTGGGACGCCTTCGGCCTGCCTGCCGAGAACGCGGCGATCAAGCACAACATCCATCCTTCAAAATGGACCCTCGAGAACATCGCCTTCATGCGCGACACGCAGCTCAAGCGCATGGGCCTGTCCTATGACTGGGACCGCGAGATCGCGACCTGTCTGCCCGAGTACTACCGCTGGAACCAGTGGATCTTTCTCAAAATGTTCGAGCGCGGCCTTGCCTACAAGAAGCGTTCCTACGTCAATTGGTGCCCTTCCTGCCAGACAGTTCTTGCGAACGAGCAGGTGGAGGCTGGGCTGTGCTGGCGCTGCAGCGCTGTGGTGGTGCACAAGGAACTGGAGCAGTGGTTCTTCAAGATAACCGCCTATGCCGAGGAATTGCTCGCTGACTGCGACCGGCTCACCGGCTGGCCCGAGCGTGTGCTCACCATGCAGCGGAACTGGATCGGGAAGTCTGTGGGAGTCGAGGTTGACTTCATTGTTGCCGACACGGGGGAGAAGCTTACGATCTTCACCACCCGGCAGGACACGCTCTTCGGCGTGACCTTCATGAGCATCGCTCCCGAGCATCCCATGATCGAAGCCCTGATCCGGGGCAGGAGCGAGGCGGGCACGGCGCGGGAATTCGTTCAGCGCGTGATGCGTGAGGACAAGGCGGAGCGCACCGATGAGAAGCGTGAGAAGGAAGGGGTCTTCACCGGCGCCTATGCCGTGAACCCCCTGAATGGCGACAAGGTGCCCATCTGGGTGGCCAACTTTGTGCTGATGGAGTACGGCACCGGCGCGATCATGGCCGTGCCCGCCCACGACCAGCGGGACTTTGAGTTCGCCAAGAAATACAATATCCCTATCCGTGTCGTCATTCAGAGTGCCGAGAAGAACCTTGATGCAGCTGCGATGAACGAGGCATACGTCAATGACGGCACTATGATAAATTCCGGGCCTTTTGACGGCATTTCCAACGTCGAGGGCAAGGAAAAGGTCGTCGACCATATTGAGAAAAAGAAGATCGGCAAGCGTACGGTCAACTGGCGGCTCCGCGACTGGGGCGTGTCGCGCCAGCGCTACTGGGGCACGCCCATTCCGATCATCTACTGCCCGGAATGCGGCATGGTTCCGGTGCCGGAGCAGGACCTGCCGGTGAAACTGCCCATGGATATCGAGCTCACGGGCAAGGGGCTCTCGCCGCTCGCCGAGGCGGCCTCCTTTGTTCAGGTCTCCTGTCCCACGTGCGGCGGCCTTGCCCGGCGAGAAACAGACACCATGGACACCTTTGTGGATTCGTCCTGGTATTTTCTGCGCTATTGTTCGCCGAAGGAAGGCAAGGCGCCTTTTGATAAACAGGCCGCGTCGTACTGGATGGGCGTGGACCAGTATATCGGCGGCATCGAGCACGCAGTCCTTCACCTGCTCTATGCGCGGTTTTTCACCAAGGTGATCCGCGATCTGGGTCTCTTCGATGGTGATGAGCCGTTCAATAATTTGCTCACGCAAGGGATGGTGATCAAGGACGGCGCCAAGATGAGCAAGTCCAAGGGCAACGCGGTGGACCCGGACTTCATCATGAACAAGTACGGGGCCGACACGGCCCGGATTTTTTCCCTTTTTGCCGCACCGCCCGAACGTGACCTCGAGTGGAGCGACCAGGGCGTTGAAGGCGCCTACCGGTTCCTGCACCGCGTATGGGCATTTGTTGCCCGTCATGCCGAGGCATTGAAGTCCGTGAAGCCTGCCAGCGACACGGCCCGGGGCGACGCCCTGTTTCGCAAGACCCATCTCACCATCAAGAAGGTGACCGAGGACATCGAACGGCAGTTCCAGTTCAATACGGCCATCGCCGCCATGATGGAGTTGGTGAACGAGATGTATGCCCAGACAGCCGACAACGCTCCGGACGAGAGGCTTCCTGTGATCCGCGCGGTTGTAGAGTCGCTGACGCTGCTGCTTGCGCCCTTTGCCCCTCATTTTGCCGAAGAGGTCTGGGAGGCCATCGGCGGCGCCGGAAGCATCGCGAATGCTTCATGGCCCGAGTACGATGCCGAGGCGATCAAGGAATCGGAAGTGACCATCGTGGTGCAGGTGAACGGCAAGGTGCGCAGCAAGATCACGCTCCCCGCCGGGGTCTCGGGCAAGGAGGTCGAGGCTGCTGCGCTGGCAGACCTCAAGGTCAGGGAATACACGGATGGAAAACCGCCGAAGAAGGTGATCGTGGTCCAGGGGAAACTGGTGAATGTGGTGGTATGAGGCCGGTGGTGAGCGGTAACGTCATTCGGTAACGAGGCCCGTATCGTCCGGCGTGGAACGGTCACGCACCAACACGAACGACGTAACCGGAAAACGAAACGGGCATCGTAGCCGTAACCCGCTCATGGGTGTAATAAGGAGTTTTATGCCGAATACAAGACAGCTACAGTATCTCGCACTTCTGGTTATCGTGACGGCTCTGCTCCCTTCCTGCGGCTACCGTCTTTCCGGCACAGGCGGGCTTGTGCCTGCGGGCGCCGGATCGATCGCCATACCCGTCCTGCTGAACGGAACGAGCGAGCCCTATGTTGACGTGGAGGTCACGAGGGCCGTGGTAAACGAGTTCCTGTCTGACGGCAGGCTTCGGGTCGTTGACGTGCAGGAAGCGGATCTCGCTCTCCGGGGAACGATCACCCGCTATGAGGTCTCCGCCCTCTCCTACACTGCGGACGCACTGGTACAGCAGTATCAGGTCCGTCTTGTCGTTGATGCCGCTCTTGAGGACCTGAATGCAAAGAAGGTCATCTGGCAGGAGAAGAACATCGAGTCACTTTTTATTTCCGATTACCCTGTAGCCTACGATCCCTCCGGGAAGCTAGTCAACATCAGGGAGACCAAGATCGCGAAAGAAACGGCCATCCGCAAGGCGAGCCAGGACATCGCATGGACGCTCAGGAGCAGGGTGCTGGAGGGATTCTGAGAAGCGCAGAGAGCAGAGAGCAGAGAGCAGAGAGCAGAGAGCAGAGAGCAGAGAGCAGAGAGATTCAAACCCTATGCGCTATGCTCCATGCACCATGCGTGTATTACCCAGGCGCAGTTCCATATCATGATCAAATATCCTCAACTCATAGCCGATATCAAGCGCAGAAAGATCCTGCCGCTCTATCTCTTTTACGGTGAAGAAGAGTATCTGATACAGGAGGCCCTTGATCTTCTGGTCAAGACGGTCGTGGACCCGTCGGCAAAAGATTTCAGCTACGGCTCTTTTTCCTGCAGGGAAACGCCCGCAGGCGAGATCGTGGCGCAGGCGCAGACCATGCCCTTTCTGTCCGAGAAGCGGCTCGTGATCGCCAAGGATCTTGATGCCTGGAAGGCGGCTGATCTCGAAGAACTACAGGCCTATCTTGCTTCTCCTTCGCCCTATGCCTGTCTCGTCCTCGTCTCCTATGAGAGAAGGTATGACAAAAAAGCGGTGCTTGCGGCCGTGGAAAAGGCGGGAGCAGTCACGGCATTCTACGCGCTCCAGGAGCGGGAGCTGCCGGGGTGGGTCGCCGGCTGGGCACGGGAGCGGGGCAAGGCCATCAACGCCGATGCGGTCCAGTTCATCATACAGGTCGTGGGCGGCGACCTGCAGAAGATCCGCAACGAGCTCGAGAAGGTCGAACTGGCGATTCAGGACCGCAAGACGATCACGCTGAGCGATGTGCAGCGCATTGTGGGGGACTTCCGCGAGTTCTCGGCCTTTGATCTTGCCGAGGCCATTGGCAGGAGAGATGGTGAAAAGGCTTTGCTGGTGCTTTCACGCCTGCTGCAGGAGGGGGACCAGCCCCTTGGTCTTCTCGGCATGGTTGCGTGGAATATGCGACGGCTTGTTCGCGCACGGGAGATGGAAAAAGCGGGCGTCGGGCAGGACGAGATCATGAAAAAGCTGAAGGTCATGTTCTGGCAGACAGCTTCGTTTCGCGAGCAGATGAGCCGCTACGGCAGGGAAGAGCTGCGGACCGCATTCTCCCTGATGGCGGGAGCGGACCGGGCGCTGAAGTCGAGCGGTCTGCGCGGTGAACTGGTTCTGGGAAGAATGATCCTTGAACTGTGCGGCGGGATGAATGCAGAAGGTGCGCGGATGGGGAGGTTGGGAAGGTAGGAAGGTAAGGACAAGAAGAAGGTAAGAAGGGGCTTGTTTTTCACCCACCTTCTTACCTTCCCGCCTTACTCACCTTCGTCTTCTTCAGGTTACGCCGCGCCGGTCTTGCTGACCCGTGCGGACAGACGGGATACCTTGCGGGATGCCAGGTTCTTGTGGATGATGCCGCGGGAGGCTGCCTTATCAAGGGCCTTCATGGCCGCAGTGAGGGATTCCTTTGCAAGGGCCGTATTTTTAGCGGCAACGGCCTGCTCGACCTTCTTGATGACGGTCTTGAGCATGGATTTGACGGACTTGTTGACCTCATGCTTCTTTTCCGCCTGCCGTTTCCGTTTGATAGCTGATTTGTGCCGTGCCGGTGCTTTTATGACTGCCACGCTGATGCCTCCTTCAAATATGATCCAAGTTAAAGACCCACTTAATTAACATAAAAGAGCTGGTTTTGTCAAGGAAATAAGGCAGGAGAGGGACCGTCCCCCTGTGAAAAGGGGACTGTCCCTCTACAGACGAACTTTGGTTTCGAGGAGATGATCAATGTCTGAACAGGTGAAGGTCGCACGGGCCGCGGGGATCGTCGGCACAGCCACGCTCGCCAGCCGCATCATGGGATATGTGAGGGATATGGTAATGTCCTGGGCCTTCGGCACCGGGCTTGCGGCTGATGCCTTTTATGTGGCCTATCGCATCCCGAACATGCTCCGCGAACTGCTTGCCGAGGGCTCCATGTCGGCGGCATTCATCCCTGTGTTCACCCAGACGCTCACGTCAGGCTCCCGAGACGAGGCCAGGCGCCTGGCCCGGGCCACCTTCGCCCGTTTGATCGTGCTGCTGGCCGTGCTGACCACGCTGGGGATCATTTTCGCGCCCTACCTGGTGCAGGCCATTGCCTGGGGATTCCGGGCGGACCAGACGAAATACGACCTCACGGTAACGCTCACCCGGGTCATGTTTCCCTACCTGTTCTTTATCGGCCTCGCGGCCCTTGCCATGGGTATGCTCAATTCCCTCCGATCCTTTCTCGCTCCTGCGTCGTCCCCCGTAATGTACAATCTCGTGACGATCGCCGCAGTGCTTTTCCTTGCACCGCAGTTCGCCGATCCCATACTCGGCGTGGGCATCGGCGTCGTTGCCGGCGGCATGGCGCAACTCCTCATACAGGTGCCGCACCTGAAGAAGCATGATATGCTGATCAGGCCCCAGTTCACGCCGTCCCATCCCGGAGTTGCCCAGATCGGACGGCTCGCCCTGCCGGTGCTGCTCGGTTCATCGGTGACACAGATCAATATCTTCGTCAGCACTATCCTCGCGTCCTTCCTGGCCACGGGGAGCATCACCTATCTTTTTTATGGCATGCGGTTCATCCATTTTCCCCTCGGCGTCTTCGGCATTGCCATTGCCACGGCCATCCTGCCCACCATGGCTGCTCAGGCCGTGCGCAGGGAGATGCCCGAGTTCCGGGAGACGCTCTCCCTCGGGCTCCGGCTCGTGCTGTTCATCACGATCCCGGCCATGGTTGGGCTGGTAACGCTGCGCATTCCTATCGTGAACCTGATGCTTGAGCGGGGTGAGTTCGACTGGATATCCACCGTCGGCACGGCGGATGCGATACTTTTTTATGCTGTCGGCCTCTGGGCCTTTGCCGGTGTTCGTATCGTGTCCCAGGCCTTCTATTCGCTCCAGGACACCAGAACGCCTGTCAAGATAGCCGTGTTGGCCCTGGTCGTCAATATCGTGCTGAGCCTCCTGCTCATGCGGCCCCTTGCCCATGGAGGGCTGGCCCTTGCAACGTCGCTGGCCGCCGTGGTGAACCTTGGGCTGCTCACGGTCAAGCTCAGGAAGAAGATCGGCAGGATGGACGGCAGACGCATCCTCCGGTCTCTCATCAGGATCGTTCCCACATCAGCAGTGATGGGCCTTATCAGCTGGTGGATCAGCACCGATGCTGTCTGGCGCTCTTCGGGTGTGACGCTCTACAAGATCGAACTGCTCGCCGGAGGGATTGCGGGCAGCGCGGTATTCTACTTTGTTGCTATGTGGCTCCTCAAGAGCGAGGAGATGACGTTCCTGCGGGGTATGATGAAGAGGGGAAAGTAGGCAGGCGGGAACATCGGAAGCTGAGAAGTTGGGAAGGTAAGAAGATGAGAAGATCTCAGAACAGACGGGCAGGGGATCAGGAGCGGGCACTCATGATATTCGAGACGCAATTCGGCTGGGCGGGGATAGGCATGTCGCGGAAGGGGATCTGCAGGATCGTGCTGCCGAGGAAAGGAGCAGTCGCTGTCCGGCAGGAGCTTGCGGGAGACAAGGCGCGGAGTGAGAAAGCACCTTCGGCTGTGGAGATGAACAGGGCCGTCCGTCTCCTGACGAAATACTTCTCGGGCATGCCTGTTTCATTTGACCTTGCCCTTGATCTCGGCTATTATACACCCTTTCAGCGGGTCGTCTGGACCGCGGCAGCTCGCATTCCACACGGCGAAACACGGTCCTATGGATGGATCGCCCGGGAGATCGGCAAGCCACAGGCTGCCCGGGCCGTTGGACAGGCTATGGGCGCCAACCCTGTTCCGATCCTCGTTCCCTGACACCGCGTGATCAGCTCGGCAGGTTCGCTGGGCGGGTTCTCGGGAGGGCTGGGGATGAAGAAGAAGTTGCTGGACCTGGAGAGGGGAAGCCGCTAAGACGCGGCGACAGGGAGACGGGGAGAAAGATTTACGGCATAATGGCTGCACCGTATTTTTTTAGATTTGCACTTTACAATTTGCCATTTCCAATGTTCAATTCCGCTCCATGCGGTTAAGGACGAATTGTATGATATTAATGCGACTGGTGGTCGGTCCGCTCCAGGTGAACTGCTACATCGTTGCTGATGAAAACACCAAGGAAGCGATCGTGATCGATCCCGGCGACGATGCCGAGGAGATTCTGAACGTCCTTGCAGACAAGGGCTTGACTGCCCGGTATATCGTGAACACCCATGCCCATTTCGACCATACGGGCGCGAACGGGAAGCTGAAGGACTCGACAGGCGCCCAGCTCCTGTTGCACGAGGCCGACGCACTGCTGCTCAGGTCAGCATCGAACCAGGCCCGCATGTTCGGCATGGACGCCGCCCCTTCACCGAACGCGGACCGGTTCATAAAGCAGGGAGATGTCATCACCGTCGGCAGTCTGTCGCTGAAGGTGCTGCACACACCCGGCCACTCGCCCGGCGGCATCAGCCTTGCCGGTGACGGCATGGTCTTCACCGGAGACACGCTCTTTCAGGGGTCCATCGGCAGGACCGATTTGCCCGGCGGCGATCTGGCGACGCTGCTTGCGTCCGTAAAGGCGAATATCATGGGCCTGCCCGACGATACCAGCGTATATCCGGGCCACGGGCCCGACAGCACGGTGGGCGAGGAAAAGCGGGAGAATCCGTTTCTGAACGAGTCTTCGGGGTTCATATAAATGCTCGTGTCTTGAGGTTTCAGGGCGACTGTGGTAAAGTACGTAAATCCGGATGCACGATGCACGTTAAGTCAGTCACTGCAGTCCCCCTTATCCCGTATCATGGATCGTGCATCAGGCAACGCATCTTTCTTAACGCAAGGAGATCCCCATGGTCGTTGGTCCGATCCGAGACGCTCTTACCTTTGATGACGTTCTGCTCGTTCCCGCCAAGTCATCGGTGCTGCCGAAGGACGTAGACGTGCGCACGCAGCTCACGAAGCGCATCAGTCTGAACATTCCCCTGGTGAGCGCTGCCATGGACACGGTGACGGAGGCGAAGCTTGCCATCGCCCTGGCCCAGGAGGGCGGGATCGGCTTCGTGCACAAGGCCCTTCCCGTGGACGTCCAGGCCGGGGAAGTGGACAAGGTGAAAAAGTCCGAAAGCGGCATGATCATCGATCCCATTACGATCGCTCCCGACGCCAAGATCGCCGAAGCGCTGGACGTGATGAAGCGGTACCGCATCTCCGGCGTGCCGGTCACGAAAGGGCGCAAGCTCGTGGGCATCCTGACCAACCGCGACCTGCGTTTCGAAAAGCGGGTGCATCTCAAAGTCTCCGAGGTGATGACCAAGGACCGCCTCATCACGGCGCCGCTGGGCACGAACCTGGACGACGCCATGAAGATCCTGCAGAAATACAAGATCGAGAAGCTCCTGATCGTGGACAAGGACTTCATGCTGCGCGGCCTCATCACCATCAAGGACATCGAAAAGAAGATCAAATATCCCAATGCCTGCAAAGACAGCTTCGGCAGGCTCAGGGTCGGTGCGGCTGTGGGCGTCGGCGACTACAGTGAACGCGTGCCGGAGTTGCTGAAGGCCGGCGTTGACATAGTCGTCGTGGACACGGCGCACGGCCATTCCACGGGCGTCCTTGACGCGGTGAAGGCTATCAAGAAGAAATATCCGGACCTCGATCTTGTGGCCGGGAACATCGCCACCGCCGAGGCTGCACGCGACCTGATCAAGGCCGGCGCTGATGCCGTGAAGGTAGGCATCGGGCCCGGGTCCATCTGCACGACGCGCATGGTGTCGGGCGCGGGTGTGCCGCAGATCACGGCGGTCATGGACTGCACGCGCGAGGCGGACAAAACAGGTACTCCCTGCATCGCCGACGGCGGCGTCAAGTTCTCGGGCGACATCACCAAGGTGATCGCCGCGGGCGCCGCTTCGGTCATGATCGGCGGCCTCTTCGCGGGTACCGATGAGAGCCCCGGAGAGACCATTCTGTTTCAGGGCAGGAGCTACAAGCTTTACCGGGGCATGGGGTCCATCGGCGCCATGGAGCGAGGCAGCAAGGACCGCTACTTCCAGTCCCATGAAGAGGAGCGGGGCAAGCTCGTGCCTGAAGGCGTGGAAGGCCGGGTCCCCCACAAAGGGCCTGTCGCCGCGAGCGTCCATCAGCTTTTGGGCGGCCTGCGCGCCGGCATGGGTTACTGCGGCTGCGCAACACTCAAGGACCTGCGGACCAAGGCGAAGTTCATCAAGATCACGCCGTCGGGCCTGCGTGAATCCCATGTGCACGACGTGGTCATCACGCGCGAGGCGCCGAACTACCGGGTCGAGTAGAACAGCAGAGCGCATAGAGCAGAGCGCACAGCGCTGTCTATTGCCGTAAGGAAGATGCATTTTACCCTATGCTCTTTGCTCTATGCCAGGCGGATAGCAGGCAGATATCATGGCCGGAGCAGATCGATACGAAATGAGAACCTAATATGCAAAAAGTAACGTGCATTCATAAGGCCCGCGAGTTGAAAAAAAAGCGGTCAGGCGAGGCCGTCCAGCACGATGGGTTCGATCCCTGCAGCCCGGACATGACCATATGTGGAGACTGCGACGGAAACCGGGCAAAGGACAAATGCCCGCGCCTGAAGGAATGGCTGGCGAGGAAAGGCTGACGCGGAGACGCGGGGAAGATGAGACAGGGAGTCGGCAACGGAAACGGAAACGCCCCGGGAGGCAATTAAGCCCCCGGGGTTTTTTGTTTATAGGCGATTATTACTTTGACGTAATCCATCGGTTTTGCAATACTTTTTCAAGCAAACATAGTTCTCCTGGGAGGAAAGCAGCATGACTATGCACAAAGAAGACGTGATCAAGTTTATCGCGAAATTGCCTGACGACGTTTCCGTGGATGAGATCATGGCCGAACTGTATTTCAAGCAGCAGGTGGAAGAGGGATTGCGTGTTGCCGAGGAAGGCCAGGTTTATTCACACGAACAGGTCAAAAACATGGTGCGGGAATGGCGCAAATCATCTGGTCGGCTTTAGCCAAAGAGCACCTTCGGGAGATAGATCGATACATTTCGGAAGGCTCTCCGTTCTACTCCATTATCTTTATCGATAAATTGAGCGCCTCCGTTGAGAAAGTCGGCGCCTTTCCGCGAATAGGCAGGGTTGTACCGGAATTCGAACGAGACGATCTGCGGGAAATATTTTTTCATAAGTACCGGATTGTTTACAGCATCAAGGATGATGCGGTCACAAGTGCAGCCATCGTGCACGGTGCCATGGATATTGCAAAAAAGGCGTGACAAGGAATCATGGGATTTGACATAACTGCCGTCAGGTTTATTAAAAAAGCACCAGGGGAGGTACGCTATGCCAAGGACTGATAATGGTTTCACCCTGATCGAGCTATTGACCGTTATATCCATCATCGCCATCCTTGCCGCCATAGCTATCCCTCAGTTCGCTGCCTACCGGCAACGGGCATATACATCAGAAGGGTACGTGCTCGGCGGCGACATCAGGAAGGACATCCAGGAATTCTACGATCATACCGGCCGTTTCCCCAAAGACAATGCAGAGGCTGGTCTGCCGTCTGCCGTGCACCTCCGCGGAAAATTTGTCGAGTCCATCTCGGTAAAGGACGGCGCGTTCGATATCACCTTTTCAGAGAACATGGGACGATATAAAGTACTGACTGCCCGTCCCGCTCTGCCGAAGGTTGATCCGGGCGCCCCGATCATCTGGCTCTGGGGCAGCGACAAGACGCCCGACGGGTATGCTCCTGCCGGCGAGAACAGAACAGTGGAACGGAATCAATAACGTGGAATCGCCGGGTATGACCGGCTTTGGAGCATCAGCAGGGGGATTTGATGAAAATTAGGCCTGGACTAGGCTTTTATTTCACTGTTGATTTTATCGTCACGATAGTGGTTATTTCCGTGGTACTATCGGCAATTGTGTCCGCGATCAATGAATCCAGAAAATCGATCGAGGTGGCTGCTGCGTCGGCTGAGGTTCTGGGTATCTACCGTGTGCCTCTCTCGACCTATTATGCTCTGAACGGAGAATGGCCGACGAGTATGGAGGAACTTCAGCAGATGATCCCGGAAAAAGCGAAGAACACGACCTTAAGCATGGCCGAAAATGTTCGCATTACGCAGGGCGCCATTACGGTGGATATGCGCAAGCGGCTTTCAGGCAAGACCCTAACCATCCATCCGGCTGTCCTGGCAGGCGATCCATTCGGCCCGGTCAAGTGGGTGGCGGGAGGAAGAAGCCTGTCTCCTGGCTGGACTGTAGTTGGTGATGACGGGACCACGGTTGACGAAAAATATATCGGCTGGCTGCTCAAGCGGTAGTCATTGCAGGAGCGCAGGTACTTTGCCGCATACAGTACGACAAAATATCGAGAGGTGATAACCGATGATTTTCAGGAAAGGTATCAGGCCGGACCATCTGAACCTGCTGTACCGTCAGTTGGGCGCCATGACGGCATCCGGCATGCGAGTGGAAGAGGCCATAAAAACGCTGGCCGAAGAAGCTGATGATTCTCCGGTCAGGGGGTTGGTCACGGCGATGCAGAAGGACGTGGAGCGAGGGACGTCGGCCGGTGAGGCGCTTGCCAGCCATCTCGTCCATCTCCGGGGGCTGCCGCCAACAGTCTTCAGCAAGGACACGAACACATTATCCCGTTTCTTCGGTGATATCGCTGAATTCAGCGAGAAGCGACAGGCGCTTAGAAGGTTTATGGCTCTCAGCTTCGTATATCCTGCGCTCGTGGCC
>MHDZ01000061.1:0-18294 GCA_001805055.1 Nitrospirae bacterium GWC2_57_13 | reverse complement strand
GTTTGTCGTCACGTTGCTGATGGTCGTAGTCGTGCCGATGCTCGCGTCGATGTTTTCCGATATGGGACAGGCGTTGCCGCTTCCGACGCGCATGGTGATAGCCATGAGCGGGCTATTTTGGGGAGGGGGCGCGTTGTTGATTCCCGTCGGAGTTGTGGCGCTGATATTGATATTACTGTATAAGAAAATATGGCTTTACACGGCCGCGGACAAAATCCCTCTCCTCCGGACGGTGAACCGGAAGATAGCAGGCGCGGAACTGTTCAGAAATCTCGCTCTTATGACAAAATTGGATGTGCCGTCGGAGCAGGTCCTGTCAGCAGCGGCAGCGTTCGTGACGAATGATTATTACGCTATGCGGCTGAAGGACATTGCGCCGAAATGCCGGACCATAGCGGATCTCGTCACCCGGTTGCGGCAGGCGGGGCTGGCCCCCGCCCTGGTCAGTCACGCCGTTCGCGCAGGAGAACGGAGCGGGACCCTTTCAGAGGCCTTGCATGAATCAGCCCGCTTTGTAGAGCATGATGCGGAGAAGACCTACAACAGGTTTGTTGTGCTTCTGTATCCGCTCACGATCATCCTGCTCGGGGCCGTTGTGGGGTTTATCGTCATCGCCATGTATATGCCTATATTTATGGTGGGTGCGGTTGCAGGATAATATCAATTTTGCACGGGAGAATATGATGAAGAACGCAAACCAGGGATTCACGCTGATCGAACTGCTGATCGTGATCGCCATTCTTTCCATTCTCTCCACCATGGCATTGCCGTCCTACCAGGACCGTGTCATCCGGGCCCAGGTCGAACAGGCGATGGCCATGGCGGAAGTCGCCAAGAAGGACATCCAGGACTATTACCGCGCTAAGGGCAGCCTGCCGAAGAACAATGCACAAGCGGGGCTGCCGTCTGCGGACAAGTTCGTCGGAAACTTTGTGAAGAGCATCCAGGTGAACGACGGCGCCATTGACATCATGTTTGGGAACCGGGTCAACAAGAACGCCGAGAGCAAGCTGCTATCCATCCGGCCCGCAGTGGTGAGCGGGGCGCAGGTGGTCCCGATCTCATGGGTGTGCGGATACGCCAGTGTGCCGAAGGGCATGACCGTGAAGGGGAAAAACGGGAGCACCATTTTGCCGCGCCAGTTGCCGGTGGATTGCAGGTATTAAAAAAGAGCATTTATGTAAGAATGAATGTTTTTTTGCCCCGCCTGTTCTGGCTTGGCTTTCCAGCGTTCGCACCGAGCATCAGGTGCATTTTGGCCGTAATGATAGGTCGGCACTACGTCTCGCTGTCTTGAAAACCACTTTATCTGTATTTTCCGACCTGTTTCGCAGATATATGAATTGTATTTCGCCGGCGTAGTGGGTATAATGGCCACCTTATGCAGGAACGAATCCAGAAAATAATTTCCGCAGCAGGGATCACGTCACGCCGGGCGGCGGAAGATATGATCCTCGAAGGCCGGGTGCGCGTCAACGGGCAGGTGGTGACCGAGCTCGGCTCCAAGGCGGATCCTGAGAACGACCACATCAAGGTCGACGGCAAGCTGATCAATCCAAAGCAGCCCAAGACGTACCTCATGCTGAACAAGCCCGTGGGATACGTGACCACGCTTTCGGACCCTGAGCAGCGCAAGACAGTTCAGGACCTCATGGGGGGCATAAAAGTGCGGGTCTATCCCGTGGGCAGGCTGGACTATAATACCGAGGGGATGCTGCTGCTGACGAATGATGGAGACTTCGCCCATCTCATAACGCACCCGAGCTATGAACTGCCCAAGACCTACCTGGTGAAGGTGAAGGGCGTGCTTGACGACAGGGCTGTGAACAGTCTGGAGACGGGCCTGTACCTGCGCGACGGCAGGACAGCGCCGGCACGGGTCAGGCGGATCAGCAAGGAAGCAGCGAATTCCTGGGTCGAGATCACCATTCATGAGGGCAGAAAACGCCAGGTGAGGCGCATGATCGACCATGTGGGAAACAGCGTGATCAGGCTTAAGCGCGTGAAGATCGGCAGCCTGTCCCTGGGTGATATCCCTGTAGGCACCTACCGCCACCTGACGCTGGAGGAAGTGAAGCTCCTGCAGAGCCTTGCGGAAGGAACAGCAGGAGTGGCCAGCAGGAGCAGCGCGCCGAAGCTGAAGGCCTCACAGGAGCGATTCGCGTTGCCTGCAGCGAAGAAAAGCACAGACAGGGCCGGCGAGAGAAGGCCCTGGAGACAGGAGCAAACAGGACCAGACGCGCGGCCAAGTGGTCGAAAGCCCGTAGGCCGCAAGAGCATGCCGCGTATGGCAGAAGGAACGTCAGGGGCGGTAGGCAGGAGCAGCACGCAGAAGACGCCGATGCGGTCCTCAGCACCTGCTGGAAAGCAGAGCAAGGACTGGGGCGGCGATAGAGGGTCCCGGCGGTACGAGCAAAAAGGAACCAGCGCGCGTCCAGTCAGCCGAAAACCCGAAGGCCGCATGAACACGCGGAGTTTTGCTGAAGGGTCGGCAGGAACTGCGGGCAGGAGCAGCACGCAGAAGATGCCGGTTCGGCAGGCGCGGCCCTCGGCGCCTGCGGCGAAGCAGAGCAAGGACTGGGGCAGCGACAGGGGGTCCCGGCGGTATGAGCAAAAAGGAACCAGCGCGCGTCCAGGCAGCCGAAAACCCGAAGGCCGTAAGAACGTACGGGGAAGCGGCAGCGCGAACAAGTCTAAGAGCCGGTTTCCGCGGTAACGAGATCGACAGGGCGATGCATCGCCGGCCTTCGGCCGCAGCCAATGCACTTTGAAATTTCCAATTTGCAATTGCGGTCGGAGACCGCGCTATGGAATCTCTTCGGGCAAGCGTAATTGTTCATGGCGTGGTGCAGGGCGTGTTCTTCCGGGCAAGCGCGCGCGATGAAGCCGTGCGTCTCGGCGTCAACGGCTGGGTCAGGAACCTTCCTGACGGCACCGTGGAAGCTTTATTCGAAGGGGAGAAGAAGAAGGTCGAGGCGATCGTGGCCTGGTGCCGCAAAGGCCCCCCGGGAGCGAGGGTAAGCAAGGTGGACGTTTCGTGGGAGCCATCCTCAGGAGAGTTCAGGCGGTTTGATGTTCGCTACGGGATATAGATACTGCTTCATTTCGGTCGCGCTGTTTGGCGCGCTGGCGTCGGCATGCACATCGGGAGAGGCTGACCATCAGGAGGCGACAGCACCGGCTCCTGTTGTGATGCTTATGCACCGGCCGCAGAAACTTACGGCGGAGCAGCGGGTGGAACTGGGATTTCCCGATGAGTTCATTATGAGCGTAGAAAAAGCGGCGCGCGGAACTGCGGAGCCGTTCTATGAGACGATCCTGATGCCCTGCGACAACCTGAAAGGCGATGTGATACCCGTCAAGGACCGCCTCGTGGGATTCAGTGTGCGCACGACAGCCGCCGACAGGGTGATCGCTGATCTTGTCAAGCCGCTGCGCAGCAAGGGTTACCTGGTCTTCCGGAGCGAGCACAACTACGGAAAGGTGCCTGATGTGGTGACGGTCATCAAGGGTACAAGCCAGTATGACATTCTGACCGTACAGAAGACCGAAGGCGTGAGCTACCGAACGGATACCAAGAAGATCATCAAATGGCTTCGGACAGAGCACCGGGCGCATCCTTTTGATATCACCGGGGCAGGGGCCAACTGGGTCGAGGCCCGGTTCACCAGGACTCCGCGCGATCTTGAGGCCTTTAGCCGGCGTATTTATGCCTTTGCGCCTGATGTGGTGAATCAGGGGGCGCGGTCACGGCCCAAGCTGATCGAGGAAATGAAAAAACGGAACGGTTTTTACCTGTGGTGGGATTGATAGAGCGCGGCCATTGGCCGCAATTGAATATTGGAAATTTCAAATTGAAAATGTGACGTATGGCCTGAGGCCATGATGTCATACATATTCGGGCAGTCTTGCCCCCGGGCGTCTCTGTGTTTTTCTCTCGACCTCTTATCCTATGAAGACCGCCGTGAACATCCTTATTGCCGTTATAGTCCTGATCATCGCGCTTTCCTTTATTCTGGTCTACGCCAACACCCATCCGCCGCGTTATCCTCTTCATATTCCGCCATCCGAGTATGGTGTTGCCTACGAGTCCGTGACCTTCACGACCGATGACGGCATTGTTCTGGCAGGATGGATCATCGAGCCTCCTCGCGGGAACGCGGCCATGCCTGCCGTGGTCATCTGCCACGGAGTGGGCGCCAATAAGTCCGACTTTTCAGAACTCGGCGCATCGCTCGTGAAGCGGGGCTTTATGGTGCTGCTCTTCGATTTCCGAGCGCACGGTGAGAGCAAGGGACGGCGCACATCATTGGGCCATCTGGAACAAAAGGACATTGCCGCGGCCCTGAATTTTATCAAGTCCCGGCCAGGCATCGACAGCAGTCGGATCGGCATTTATGGGTTCTCCATGGGCGGAGCCGCAGCGATCCTGAGTGCTGCTCGTGCAAAGGGATTCGCCGCCGTAGTGGCGGACAGCGCATTCACCAGTCTCCGTGATCAGGCCCGCGACGCTGTTACGGGCTTCTACCACCTTCCGGCCTTTCCCTTCCTGCATCTTTCCATTTTGGGCTATGAATTGTATTTTCAGACAAGCGTCAGCGCCATTTCGCCGGAAGAAGAGATCAAGAGGCTTGCACCGGTGCCGCTGCTGATCATAGCTGGTGACGGCGACAGGCTCATCCCCGCTGAGAACGGCAGGCTGCTGTACCGGGCTGCCGGCGAGCCAAAAGAGCTTTGGGTCATTCCCGGCGCTGATCACGGCGGGACGCTCGTTGCCGCAGGCCCGGTTTATGAGCAGCGGGTAGGGCAGTTTTTTGAACGCCATTTGAAAGGACGCCGCTGATCCCTCCATTCCATAAAGATTGGCTACGCAGGCTCATTTCAAGCCCGCTATCGACGACTCAGGGCATCTCCCGCTTGACTTCCCGCCGGTCATGGTGCTATTATCGCACGGTTTGATTTCTGCGGAGCATGACCGAGAATCCAGCGCCTGTTCAGGCGCTGGGCTGAGTTCTTACCGAATGGATCGAGAGGACAGAGCATACGTGAAGAAGACCCATACCTGCGGCGAGCTCAAAAAAAAGGACCAGGGCGCAACAGTCACGCTCATGGGCTGGGTCCAGACGAGGCGTGACCACGGCGGCCTGATCTTCGTGGACCTCAGGGACCGCGCCGGCCTCACCCAGGTGGTGTTCAATCCCGAGACAGCACCCCAGGCCCATACGGAGGCGCACGGCATCAGAAGCGAATACGTCCTTGCCGTCACGGGCACGGTCGCGCCCCGGCCGTCAGGCACGGTGAACCCGAAGCTTCCGACCGGCGAGATCGAGGTCCATGTCACGGGGCTCACGATCCTGAACACGGCAAAGGCGCTGCCTTTCATGATCGAGGACGATACGGACGTGGCGGAGAACCTGCGGCTCAAGTACCGCTATCTCGATCTCCGCAGGCCGAGCCTCCAGAAGATCCTGATCACGCGCCACCGGATCACGCAGACCGTGCGGCGGTTCCTTGACCAGCGCGGTTTTATCGATGTGGAGACGCCGTTCCTGACCAAGAGCACGCCCGAGGGCGCACGGGACTATCTGGTGCCGAGCCGGGTGAACCCCGGCATGTTCTTTGCGCTGCCCCAGTCGCCGCAGCTCTTCAAACAGATCCTGATGGTCGCGGGGTTCGAACGGTACTACCAGATCGTAAAGTGCTTCCGTGACGAGGACCTGCGGTCCGACCGCCAGCCCGAGTTCACCCAGATCGACCTTGAGATGTCCTTCATCGACCAGGACGAGATCATATCCCTCATGGAAGAATTGCTCGCCGCTGTCTGCAAGGAGGTCAAAGGCGTAAATGTCGCCCTGCCGTTCCCGCGCCTCACCTTCCGCGAGGCCATGGACCGCTATGGCTCCGACAAGCCGGACACCCGCTTCGGCCTCGAATTGAAGGACATCTCGGACATCGCGAAGGCCACGGACTTCAAGGTCTTTCTCCAGGCCCTTGAGCCGGGAGGGGCGGTGAAGGGGTTTGCCGCGCCCGGCATGGCAGTCCTGTCGCGGAAAGAGGTGGATGATCTCACGAACGAAGCAAAGATCTTCGGCGCCAAGGGGCTTGCCTGGATCAAGGTGACGGACAGCGGCTTTGATTCTCCCATTGCAAAATTTTTCAAGGACGGCCAGATCGCGGCCATTGCTGCGCGGCTTGAAGCGAAGCCGGGTGATCTCATGCTCTTTATCGCCGACAGCCCGAAGCTCGTGGCCGACACGCTCGGCTATCTCCGGCTGCTGGTGGGAAAGCGCCGGAACCTCATCGACGAGACAAAGCTCAACTTTCTCTGGATCACTGATTTCCCGCTCGTGGAATGGAACGACGAGGAAGGGCGCTTTGACGCCATGCACCATCCCTTTACCGGCCCCAGGGACGAGGACCTTCCTCTCATGGAGAGCGACCCCGCAAAGGTGCATGCCAAGGCCTACGACATCGTACTGAACGGCTCCGAGATCGGCGGCGGCAGCATCCGTATCCACCGGGCCGACGTGCAGTCCCGTATGTTCAGCCTCCTGAAGATCGCCGAGGAGGATGCGCGGAAGAAGTTCGGCTTTCTGCTCGAGGCCCTCGAATACGGCGCCCCGCCTCATGGCGGTCTTGCCTTCGGGCTTGATCGGCTCACAGCCATCCTGACAGGGACGCAGTCGATCCGCGACGTGATCGCCTTCCCCAAGACGCAGAAGGCCATCTGTCTCATGACCGAGGCCCCGTCGCGCGTGAGCGCAGCGCAGTTGCGGGACCTGTCCATCAAACTGGATATTGTGGAATGAGGAGAGACGCAGAGAGTAGAGGCTTTACTCTATGCGCCATGCTCTATGCCCTATGCGTGTAGTACCCATGCGCTATGCCTTATATGACTTGCAGAGAATGCAGCAAGGAAGCAAAGCTCAATTTCAGTTGACGGGCCGTATCAGTACGCTGCACGTCGTGCGGCAAGGATTTTCCCGTCAGCGTCTACGCCGATGAGTTCGACGAGGCCATGTGGGAGCGGATAGCGCTCCGTCCCTGCAACAGAGCCTGAATAACTGACTGTCCTTTCCAACTACGTTCTCGCTTAAACTTTCCGAATATATACTTCATGCCGTATTATCTAATTGAATATTAAGGATAAACATTGCTTGACATTTGCATTAAAATATAATAATATTTGCATGTATTTATGAAACGTTGTTTTGCAGGACACGGAGGAAGTGAGAATTTGATAATTACTGCTTGCGAGGAGAAAAGATGATACCGTTGGAGAAGAGAGCCGAATTGCTTAAGATCATCGCCCATCCCGCCCGGATCAAGATACTCGAAGATCTCACGCAAGGCGTAAAATGCGTAAGCGACTTCGAGGACTCCCTCGACATTAGCCAGCCGAATGTGTCTCAGCACCTGACCCTCCTCCGTACGAACGGAATCATCGATTTCTTCGTTGACGGCAGGCTTAAATGCTACTTCCTTAAAGAACCCTTCATCCCCGACCTGCTTGATCTCCTGAAAAAAGAATATGATGACGACATGCCCGCGCCGGCCTGCTGCCCGGTAACGAAAAAAGGGACCTATCCCGGTGAAAGGAGACGATAATGATGATCGGTCTGATTATTCACTCGAATGATGCCGAGACAGTCTGGAACGCGTTCAGGTATGGAAACTTTGCCGCAAAAGAAGGTGATGTGGTCAAAGTCTTTCTTATCGGCAAGGGCGTAGAGGCCGAGTCGCTTGATACGGAGCAGTTCGCGGTTACACAGAAGATGAAGGATTTCGTGAAAACAGGCGGCAAGATATTCGCATGCGGCACCTGTCTGAAACTTCGCAATGCAGGACCGACAGACGTCTGTCCCCTTGCGGGGCTCAAAGACATGCACGCGATCATCAAGGAAAGTGATCGGATTATAGCGTTCTGATTTCTTGAAGGAGGCAACTATGCAGAAAATCGTAACCCTCTATTTGTCCACCTCCCCCTACTCCTACGAGAACACCCTGACGAGCGTACGCATCGCCGAATCCGCACTGAACAAGGGCCATACCGTCAACCTCATCGCATCGGCTGACGGCGTCTATTGTTTTCTGACAAAACAGAAGGCAAAAGGCATTCTCAATGCCGAAGAGGAATTTACCCGGCTCATACAAAAAGGGTTGAAGGTGTACCTCTGAGGCGGCTGCCTGAACTTTCGCCGTGCGGCGAAAGATGATTATCTTGCAAATACGGAAGTCGGCTCCCTCAAAGGGCTGTTCGAGACCATGGGCAAATCGGATATCTGGATCAATATGGGGGCATGATGACAACGCGGAATGCCCCCGACAATTCCAGGACAGGCTTTTTTTGGAATTCGAAATAAAATACACGGGAGGTGAACATGGCTGCTGTTGCAATGATCCTGAAGAGGTCTCCCTACGGCGACATCAATGCGGCTGAGGCCGTGCGCCACGCTCTTGGCGCGGTGTCGTTCGAAATGGGCGTTGACCTGATCCTGATGGATGGCGGGGTGCTGCTCGCGAAGAAAGGGCAGGACGACACGGGGACCGGGTTCACCAATCTGGAAGGCGTACTCAGGGACTGTTTGGATATGGGGGTGGCGGTTTATGCGGACGACATCTCCCTGAAAAACCGGCGCGTGGCGGCTGAGAGTGTGATTGAAGGCGTTAAGACCGTCGGCGGCACCGCGATAGCGGGTTTCATTAAAGAAGCAAAAACGACCATGATTTTTTGAGAGGAGGCTGCCATGCTCGTACTGATCAAGAGCGCGCCGGATACCACGGATGGAGCAACCGGATTGCACCTCGCGAAGGAAGGCGGGGCCGATCTTGTTCTGCTGCAAAACGGAGTCTATTTCGCACAGAAGGAGCGGCTTGAAACTTTTTCGGGCACGGTGTACGTGCTGGATGACGACAAGCGCTTAAGAGGGGTAAAAGATTCTGAGCTTGATCCCCGGGTCAAAGCCATTGATTACGACAAGTTAACGGACATTATTACGGGAGGCGAGAAGGTGGTAGGGATGTTCTAATGTATTGAGGGACAAAGGGAGGATCTCATGTCACGGATCGTTGTGTTAGGGGGCTCGTTTGGGGGATTGACAGCGGCCTTTGAACTTAAGCGGCTGCTCGGCAAAAAAGCGGATGTGACCGTGGTAAGCGACGACGACCGGTTCGTGTTCCTGCCGTCGCTGCCGTGGCTGATCATGGGCTGGCGAAGGCCGCAGGACATTACGCTCAAGGTCAGTGAGATTCTGAAACCGAAGGGGATCGAGTTCATCCACGACGCCGCGAAACAGATTGAGGCAGATGCGTCGAAGGTTATTACATCAAAAGGGAGAGAGCTTCTCTATGATCATCTTGTAATATCAACCGGTCCGCATCTTGCCTTTGATGAAATCCCCGGACTCGGACCGGACAAGGGATATACGGCCTGCACCTTCACCCTCAATCATGCGATGAAGACCGGAGAAGCGTGGAAGAGCGTTCTCGAAAATCCCGGTCCCATAGTCCTCGGCTCATCGCAGATGGTGAGCTGCTTCGGCCCGTCCTACGAGCTTGCCTTCGAGATGGATGCCGAGCTCCGGCGCAGGAAGATGCGGCATAAAGTTCCGATCATTTATCTCACCTCCGAACCGTATCTCGGCCACATGGGCGTGGGCGGGCTCGGCAACTCGAAGACGTTCATGGAGCATGAGTTCGCCGAAAGGGACATCAAACCGCTTGTGAGCCAGGCCATTCTTGAGGTCGCACCCGGAGAGATACGGCTGAAGGATGGCAACAAGATACCATTCAAACTCGCCATGATCGCGCCGCCGTTCAAGGGTGTGCCTGCCGTCATGCCGCTCGGCAATCCGCGCGGGTTCATCCCTGTTGATAAGAATTACCGGCACACGAAACAGAAGAACATCTTTGCCATCGGTGTTGCGATAGCGATTGCGCCGCCTGAGGTGACGCCGGTGCCCACGGGAGTTCCGAAAACGGGATTCATGACCGTCAAGATGGCGAAGACCGCCGCCGCGACAATAGCTTCAGAGGTCACCGGTAAGACGCCGCCTCTCGCGGACGAGCTCGGCGTGGTCTGTCTCATGGACATGGGGAATACCGCCGCCTTTATGAAGGCCTACCCGGTCCTCCCGCCGAGGCAGAGCACCTACATGAAAAAGGCAATCTGGGCTAAATGGATGAAGCTCGGATTTGAAAAATACTTCTTGTGGAAGATGAAAAGGGGGCATAGCAATTTACCATAAAGAAAGGCGGTGGCTGCCATGTCAAAAATTGTGAAAAACGTTTCCGTGATGTGTTTCCATGACGAGCTCTGTCAGGTCTATAACGCGCTCATGACCGCGCTGAGCCTGCTGCGGGAAGGCTCCAAGGTCACCATGTTTTTCGGCTCACGGGGCATCAACGCGGTCCACAAGGAAAAGGTGAAGGACCTTAAATGCCTGCCTGATCAGCCCAAGGAAGAGGGTGACGCGGTGATGAAAAAAATGGAGGAGATGGAGTTGCCGAACATTGAGGATCTCTTCTTCATGTTCATCGCCGAAGGCGGGGCTGTCCTTGCCTGTCCTTTGAACATTTCGTTGTTCAACATCTCGCCTCAGAAATTGATCGACGGTGTGAAGGTCGCTGATCCTGCAAAATATTATAAAGAAACAGTCATTACGGCAGACATGAACTTGACTTTTTAACCCGCTTGAGCCGCCGTCGTTCGAAGCTACAGCACTGTACTGGCATGAGCGGGCAGGCAGCGACGGCTCTAACGGGTTTAAATTGCGGATAATATGCAAATATCATGATGTTTCCATATAACAGCGGAGGTCTGCATGCGTAAATTTTCCCTGGTAGAGTTCTCGGTTGACCACCCCAAGCTCATCGTTGCTTTATCTATTATACTCACGTTCCTTTTCCTGACCCAGTTCCCGAAAGTGAGGACGGACACGAACCCCAAGAACATGCTCCCGCCGACGTCGGACGTGCGGGTCTGGAACGACGAAGTGGAAAAGACGTTTGCCCTCTACGAGGACATGATCGTCCTCGGCATCCAGAACGAGAAGGGCATTCTGAATTCCGATACGCTCGGCAAGATACAGAGGATCACCGACGAAATCCTGAAGATCAAAGGTGTTGCCGCCCGGGATGTCAACGGGTTTTCCACGATCACCAATGTGACCGCCGAGGAGGGAATGCTGAAGGTCGCCCCGCTGATGACGGACGTTCCGAAATCAGGCAAAGAGCTGGCCGCCCTGCGCAAGGCGCTCTTCGAAAACCCGCTGTTCATCGACCGCATCATCTCGAAGGACGGAAAGACCTCCGCAATCTATGTTCCTCTCGAAAAAGGCGGGAATGGAAAAGAGATCGCGGATAAAATTCGGGAGATCGTCAAAAAAGAGAAGGGCGACGAGAAATACTACGTTGCCGGCGACCCTGTTGCGCGTGATACTTTCGGCGCGGACATGTTCAAGCTCATGGCCGTGTTCGCGCCCATAGCCGGTATGGTCATGCTGCTGGTGCGATACCTCATGTTCAGGGACCTTTTTCTCTCCATGGCCCTGATGATGGACGCCATGATCAGCATTGTCTGGAGCATGGGGCTCCTGATCGCCCTCGGGTTTCCCATTCACATAATGAGCTCCATGGCGCCCGTTTTCCTGATGGCAATCGCAACGGACAGCATGCACATTTATAATGAATTTTACTTCCGGTACCGCGAGAAGAAAAACAAGCGGGCCGCGATCATCGCGACCATGAACGCCGTAAGCCGGCCCGTTCGCAATACCGCCCTGGCAACGGCGGCCGGCTTCGGCGTGCTGCTGTTCATGAACATCATCCCCGTCAAGGTCTTTGGCGGACTTGTGGCGTTCGGGACGATCGCGCTCCGGGTTTTGAGCTTCAGCTTCATTCCCGCCATGTTCACCTTTGTGAAGGAGGAGAAGATCGAGAAGATATCCCGGTCGGAGGACGCCGGGGCGGGCGGGTCGTCGTTCCTCAAAAAGCTCGCCGGCATCGGCATTCATAAACCCCTGACGACCGTTCTCGTCGGCGTGGCGCTCTTTATCGCAGCTCTCATCGGCATATCAAAGACGGTCGTAAACAACAATATGGTGGAGTGGTTCAAAAAGGGCAGCGACGTGAGAGTTGCCGACACGGTCATGAACAATGCGCTCGGTGGGACGTCGCTCGGTTATATCGTGGCGATCTCCGACACGGACGATTACATTAAAACGCCTGAGGCCATGCGCTATATCGAAGGACTTCAGCGTCGTCTTGAAAAGCTGTCTGTCGTGGGCAAGACGACCTCTGTTGTGGATTACGTGAAGAGGATCAACCGGGTGCTTCATAACGACGATCCGAAGTACGACGCCGTCCCTGAGAACAAGGAGATGATCGGCCAGTACCTGTTCCTCTTCGCCATGTCGGCAAAGCCGTCCGACCTCGACAACGTGGCGGACTATCCTTTCCGCAAGGCGAACATCTGGGTGCAGCTCAAGACCTGGGACGCAAAGGCGATGGAATCGGTTATCGCGGCGGTGCATGACTACCGGAAGGAGAACCCGACACCCATGGAATTCAAGCCTGCCGGAATCGCGTACTTCAACCTGGTTTGGAACCATGAAGTACTTTGGGACATGGTAAAGGGCCTGACCCTGGCGCTTATCGTCGTGTTCGCGATCCTTGCATACGATTTTCGCTCGATCAAATGGGCGGTCATCGGCTATATTCCGCTTCTGTTCACGATTCTCCTCATTTACGGCGTTGTCGGATTCGTCGGTAAAGACTTCGATATGCCGATTTCGGTCATGAGTTGCCTCTCTCTCGGCATGGCCGTGGATTTTGCCATTCATTTTGTCAGCAGGCTGCGTCAGCGCATGAAGGAAACACCCGGTGAATCATTGACCGATGCCCTCCTCTGGACCGCCGCGCGGCCCGGCAAGGGCATCATGCGGAACGCGATCCTCTTCGCTGCCGCCTTCGCGGTCATGCTCTTCGCGCCGCTCACGCCGTACATCACCGTGGGTGCGTTCATCGTGAGCATGATGCTGCTGAGCGCTTTAATGACGATACTCTATCTTCCAGCCCTCATTACGTTGACGCAGGGCTGGCTTTTCAAAGGAGAGACACGATGAGGAAGGTCTCAGCATTTTCGGCAATGATCGTGATGTTCTCAGTGTTTTCGACCGGGGCCTTTGCGCTTACGGCGGATGAGATCATGAAGAAGTCCCAGGCGGTCTTTCTCTATCCCGGCGACGACTTCAAGGCGCGCGTGATGATGAAGCTCATCAGCAAAGGCGGCCAGGAGCGCGTAAGGGAAATGATGATGCTCAGGAAGAATTACGGCGAGCCCGGCGGCGAGCAGAAGTATTTCATGTATTTCTTCCAGCCGGCGGACGTGCGGAACATGACGTTCATGGTCTATAAGTATCCGGGCAAGGACGCCGACCGGTGGCTCTTCGTCCCTGCCATCAATATGGTCAGGCGTATCGCGGCCCAGGACAAGCGGTCGAGTTTCGTGGGCTCCGATTTCACCTACGAAGATATTTCAGGCAGAAATCTGGAAGACGATGCTCACGCCGTCGTCAAAGAAGAAAAAATCGGGAATCGTGACTGCACGGTCATTAAGAGCACTCCCAAGGCGTCGGAGATGGAATACAGCTACAAGCTTTCATGGATCGACAAGGCGACCTTTTTGCCTGTCAAGGAAGAATATTATGACAAGAAGGGAGAATTGTACCGGGTCTTCAGCGCAGATGAGATCAAGGATGTGAAGGGGCATCCGACGATCACCAAAAGATCGATGAAAAATCTCTTGAGCGGGCATATGACCGAAGTCACGTTTCTGAAGACGGATTACAACGTCGGAATAGAGGACAGCCTGTTCACCGAGCGGTTCCTCAAGCAGCCGCCGAAGAGGTGGATCGAGTGAGACGGCGATACTGGAACAGAACAGCCGACTGCCGAAGTATCCCCTCACCTCAATCCTCTCCCCACGGGGGAGAGGACGGAAAACAAACACCCTCGCCCCTCCGGGGAGAGGGAAGGGGTGAGGGGCATTTCCTGGCAAGACGCCGGCAGACCGGAAGCCCAATTCAGATCACTGGATCGAGGCAACTCGGTTTATTGTTCTCACTTGTATGCCTTTTATCGCCATTTCCGGCATTTGCTGCGGATGTTTCCCTCCACGGCTTCGTTCAGGGAAACTATTCGCTGAACACGGCAGAAGACAACCCTGACGGCAAGGATTTCAAGTGGTCCGAGGAGCGCGCGCAGGTGAAGCTTGAAGCCGCCGCTGATCCGTTCCGCCTGTTCATCAAAAGCGACGCGTTTTACGATAATATCGACAAGCATTCCATTATTGAATTACGTGAAGGCTATGCCGATTACACGTCGGAGAAATGGGACGCGCGTATCGGCAGGCAGGTCATCACCTGGGGTGTCGGCGACCTGCTGTTCATCAATGATGTCTTCCCCAAGGATTATGAGGCGTACTTCTCCGGCAGGCCCATGGAATATCTGAAAAAAGGTGTAGACGGCGCAAAGATCGGCATCTATCCTGGATTCGTGTCAATCGAACTCATTGCCATCCCGTATTTCGAGCCGAACAATTATCCTGATTCAAAAAGGTTCTGGATGTATGATCCCCTGTCCGAAATCACCAACCGTGAAACACAATATCCCTACAGAGACTTTCACAAGGCGGAGACGGCATTACGCGTGTACCGCGATGTGGCGGGATTCGATACCTCTTTATATTATTATCACGGTTTCTCACGCCAACCATCTGTAATGCCGGTGACGCCGGCCAAGCTCACCCTGTTCTATCCCGAGCTTTCAGTCTATGGCGCAAGCGTTCAGGGCAGGGCATGGGACGGCGTCCTGAGTCTGGAAACAGGCTACTACGATTCCCGCCAGGACCGTGACGGAACGGACACGATGATACCCAACTCGCAAACGCGGTACTTGATCGGTTATCAAAGACAGTTCTGGGAGGATTTTACCGTCGGGATACAGTATTACGGCGAGTACCTGCAGGATTATTCAGACTACGTTCAAAATCTGCCCACCGGTTTCCCGCAGGAGAAACGGCTTCACCAGCTGGGCACGGTGCGGCTTACGCAGTTTTTGATGCATCAAACGATGAGGCTTTCTTTCTTCGCATTTTACGGATTGTCGGACGGAGATTACATGCTGAATCCCGAGGTGAAATACAACCTTACGGACTCCATCTGGGTCGCTGTTGGAGGTAATGTGTTCGGCGGCGGCAAACAGTGGAGCCAGTTCGGACAATTCGCAAAGGATGACAACGTCTACTGTCAAATGAGATATGAATTCTAAGGCAGTCTCAAAAAGCGAAAAGAGAAGCAGGCATCGAATTATCTTTACGCATCGTACTCGTCTTACGATAGCCTGCTTCTCATTTTTAAAAACATCGCAGAACAGAAATAGCCCCGCTCAACAGCAACACCGATAAGCCTAATGTAAAATTCACCTTAACCAGGTTAATGGATAATTTTTGCAGCGCTGTCTTTTCAGTCTGGGTTGCTGTTCGCATAATCTTAGGAGCTAAGACCAGGCCCCTGTAGAAATGAATCGCGGCCATGCTGACAAACAAAACCAACTTCGGGATTAACGCCATGGTCCAATTGCTTTCAAGGATCCCAACCCCCGAAAACTGTTTGTTTAGCCCTGCCAACACGATTCCAGAGACGAAAAGCAGTATTATGCTGTAGTTTGCCAATGGAGTGAAGCGTGTTGAAATTTCTCCCATGAGCTTACCTGATTCTGCCCCCATAACTTGTCTAGATGACGGTATCGCTATAAAAAGAATAAAGATAATCCCGCCGATCCAAAGTACCGTCGCAACAAGATGTATCCAGTAACATGCTATTATCAGCTCTTTCATCAGACCTCCTTATAATTTACGTTGAGGTGAGGTGGCGGATCGCGGTTATGCAATCCGCCACCTTGATTTTGCCTATTTTGTCTCAATAGGCGGGACGCATCCACAACCGCATCCGCAGGAACTCTCTGTCAGGGTCGTGCTTTCAAGCTTCTTTTCATCGGGCCGTTCTTTTTGCTCCTTGGTGTCTTTCGTCATTGTTATCACCTCCCTTCTTATTAAGTGAATGCGTATTTACTTAAATACTTAAGCAAAAAAATTAACCCTTCTTTGCCCTTAAATTTTTTACCGCGATTGTCTGTTGACCCAAACAACCACAGGTGCAGATGCGGTTAAGCCTTTGACGACATTTCTCAAGGGTATCTCGGTTTAAAGAATAATATATCCAGTATCCCTGCCTTTCGTTTTTGACAAGATCCGCACTTTTGAGCACGCGCAAATGCTGGGATACAGCGGACTGGGTTATTTTCAATGCTTCAGCCAGGGCATTAACGCTGCTGGGCTCTTTTTTTAGGAGTTCGACAATCTCTATTCTTTTATCGACAGAGAGTATTTTGAAAAGATCCGCCGTTTCTTTCATAGTTGCCCTCCGGCAAGAATATAAGTAGCTACTAATATACTTTACAAAATTCATATTGTCAATCACTAGTGTCCCAACGTTGAATTAGGAACATCGCTTAACGCATAGAAAAACATGAACATTTATCTCCAAATGCAACTTTTCGATTTGAAATTATTTCTGCCGACAGGCCATAATTCCGCAACCCCGCGGAAGGAGATGGCTTATCGTGAACATAGGCAGAACCGTTTTTTCTCAAATCATGGAGTTCGCTCCATTGTTCCAGTTTCACCAATGCGTAGATCGTTACAACGGCAACTACAAGGTGATAACGTTTACCTGTTTGGATCAGTTTCTCTGCATGGCCTTTGCTCAGCTCACGTATCGAGAAAGCCTCAGGGACATCGAAGCATGCCTACGCGTGGCGAAGCCGAAGCTGTATCATATGGGCATCCGGAGCAACGTTTCCCGGAACACGCTGGCCCACGCCAACGAAAACCGCGACTGGAGAATCTACGCCGATTTCGCGCAAGTGCTGATCAAAAGCGCCAGGGAGTTGTACGCGAACGAAGACTTCGGCTTGGAGTTGAAGAATGCCGTCTACGCCTTCGATTCAACGACTATCGATCTCTGCCTTTCGGTATTTCCCTGGGCCAAATTTCGCAACACCAAAGCAGCGGTAAAACTTCATACGCTGTTGGATCTCCGGGGCAATATCCCCGTTGTGATCAGTATTACCAATGGCAAAATGCACGATGTCAAAGCGCTCGACGATCTTGTCTTCGAGCAAGGATCCATCTATATTTTCGACAAAGCATATGTCGATTTCGCCCGGCTTTACGGGATTCATCAATCGCTCGCGTTCTTCGTTACGCGCGCAAAGAGCAACTTCGTTTTCAAGCGTCTCTATTCCCGGCCAGTGGACAAGTCAACCGGAGTGCGTGCAGACCAAATCATTATGGTCAACGGATTCTACACGCTGCTGGACTATCCCGAGAAGCTCAGGCGAATCCGATACTTCGATGTCGAGACAAAGAAGCGGTTTGTTTTTCTGACCAACAACTTCACACTACCGGCAATCACGATCGCAAAACTCTACAAATGCCGCTGGCAGGTGGGGTTGTTCTTCAAGTGGATCAAACAGCACCTGCGGATCAAGGCGTTTTATGGCACCAGCGAGAACGCACTGAAGACCCAAATATGGATCGCCATTTCCGTATACCTTCTCGTGGCCATTGTCAAGAAGCGATTGAAGCTGGATCGGAGCCTCTACACAATTCTACAAATTCTGAGTGTGACCATATTCGAGAAAACGCTCATTTTGCAGGTGCTTTCTGCACCAAATTACGAAAACGATACCAGTGATGACGATAACCAATTGAATCTATTGCTATAACGTTGGGACACTAGTGATTGTCAATCGTTTTTAGATAAAATTACCAGGTAAAACTTTATCTGGGCCGCGCTCGGAGGAAATGTATTCGGCGGTGGCAAGGCATGGAGCCAATGCGGGCAGTTTGCAAAAGATGACTGCTTCTATGTTCAGGAGAGATGCGAATTTTAGGGAGAAGTTAAGTCACCACTTGCGTACACGACTCGATTGTAGTATTATTGCCTCCGGTATTTCATCGATTCCATCACCGCCGCAACAGGGCTTACGCAGCCTTTGGCAGGACTCGAGCGGGGAATCATTTTAGGAGGCGACAAGCCATGAAACTAACACCACTTCACGACTGGGCCGTGGTCCGGCAGTTCGACGAGGACGAGGTGACCGCAGGCGGCCTGTACATCCCTGACGCGGCAAAGCAAAAATCCGCTGAGGGCGTGGTCGAGGCCATCG
>MHDZ01000060.1 GCA_001805055.1 Nitrospirae bacterium GWC2_57_13 | reverse complement strand
GCGTCCGTGCCTTTCCACCAACTGGCAGGATAGTCTTCCAATTCGATGTATTGGATGCCCCCATCGACCTTGTAACGGCCCACGAACCAATCCACGAAGTTGACGATGCGGTCTATACCCGCAGTGGTCACCGTGGCGGCGCTCATGTCGTAGGTGAACATGGGAACCATGCTCCAACCGTTGGTCTTGAAAAGCTTGGCTGTTTCATCCATGTTGAACGCGCTGATGCACTGCAATGGATTGGGCATGCAGGCAGTCGGGGAATAGGTGACGCCGCCGTCGGCCGATGTAAAAAAGCTGTCCTGGAGACGAATCTTGACGTATTTTGTCTTTAGAGTGCTGTTGATGATATCGCGTATGAAAGCCATGGTGCCGGTGATATTCTCGAAGTCATCGATAAGAACCGAGCCTTCAGTCCCCCAAAGAAACCCATCGGCGTCGTGAGAGTTCGGCAGCGCGGGCGTTACGGTCAGCGAGGTACTGCCGGAGATGTTTCCCGAGGTCGCCTTGATGGTGGTTGAGCCTGCGCCTGCCGAAGTCGCCAGACCCGCGCTGTCGATGGGCGCAACCGTTGTGTCAGAAGATGTCCAGGTTACGGATGAAGTCAGGTCTTGTGTGCTGCCGTCCGAATACGTCCCTGTTGCCGTGAACTGCTGCGTTGCCCCGAGGGTGATGCTCGAGTCTGCGGGCGCTATCGTAAGAGAGACAAGAACAGGAGATGCACCACTGCCGCCGCATCCCATTATTTCGAGCAGAAGAAAACTGAAGATACCCAAAACGGCTATTTTTCTTAAAAGCTTCATTTATGAAAAATCCCCCATTCGTGAAATTTAGCTCAACCTTGCTGTCTGTTCGCAGGTCGTACAGCCTGCCGGACAGGCAGTACTGGCTATCCGGCAGTCCGAGACACAGGCGCCGACCTCCTGCACGCACCGTGTTCAACGGCACTGATCAGCGCCCATAAAGCCGCTCTCTGTTAGGCAGCGGAGTATACAATGCCGTTATCTCCGGGACGGCTCAGTATCTGGCCGCAAGGATACCGAAGCGCCATGACGGATTCGTCTGCGAATACATTAATTATCTGTAATGTTGATAAACGGCTAACCAGCAGGAAGACGAGCAGACCGGGAAGTCTTATGAAGGAACTTGATGAGGCGGGCAGACCGGCATGGACAGGGAAAAAGAGACAACATTGCCCGGACCGGCGGGATCGAGACGAAGCACGCCGCGATGAGCGTGCACGATCTCCCGCGCGAGGCTCAGACCGAGGCCGGAACCCGGAACTACCCGGCTTCGCGCCTTGTCGGCCCTGAAGAAACGATCAAAAATCCGCTCCCGGTCCTCGGGCGAGATCGCCTTGCCGGTGTTCGATATGACGACGCGAACGGTATCGCCGTTGACCTGCATCCGGAACGCGACCTGACCGTTCTCGATATTATACTTTACCGCATTGGATGAAAGGTTCTGGATTACCTGCCTCAGCAAATCAGGGTCGGCCAGTACCATGCCCCCCGGCGCGAGCTGTTTTTCCACGCGCAGATGCGGCGCAATTGCTCCGACGTCCTCCGCAGCGGATTCCAGCAGAGCGCCCAGGTCCACAGGCTCCAGGCGCAGGTCCAGTTTTCCCGCGTCGGCCCGGGCAAGTATCAGCAGTTTCTGCACAATGGCCTTCAGCCGCTGTACTTCTTCAAGCAGGGCGCCATAACGCCGCTGCTCATCCGAGTTGATGGGGGAATGCTGAACGGCATCATCCAGTTCACCCTGCAGGATGGTGAGGGGGGTCTGCAGTTCGTGCGCGGCGTCGGCGCTGAACCGGATGGCCTGACCGAAGCTCTTTTGCAGGCGATCGAGCATGCCGTTGATCACCTTCACCAGCCGCGACAATTCCCTGTCCGCGTCAATTGGGGGGATGCGGCGATCAAGCGCCCGCGCCGTAATGCCTTCGGCCGTCCGGGTGATCTGCGCAATGGGCTTCATCGCCCGATGGGCTATCACCCACCCGCCCCCGGCCAGCAGGAGCAGCGCTATCGGCACGGCGCTCAGCAATGCCTTTTGAAATCGCTCGGCATCGCGGTAATAACCGGCTAAATTCATGCCAAGCAGTATGGTCACTCTGGGGTTTCCCATGATGCCGACCCGAAACGAACCCGACGGCGTTGTTACCGTCTGAAAGAACGGCTTCTTTATCAGCCTTGCTGGGCCGTTGGGCCGGACAAGGTCGGCGTGGGGCGGTCTGAACTCCTGGCCGCGTTCATCACGCGCATAGGGCCGCGGCAACGGCGGACCCGGACGGCCATAGAGCCCGTCAAAGCGGGGCCTCCGGGGATCCTCATTGAAAAGCCCGCGGGGCTGCTCGGCGAACGGGGAGGGACGAGGCGGGGGAACGGGAGGCGGCCCGGCGGGCGCACCGGGCGGACGTTGAACACCGCTGGCCAGGCGCCCCACGACCGGCCGCGTGTCCATTTTTCGGTCAAACCCGGGAAACAGGTTCCCGGAAATTTCCTGCGGCCAGTTTTCCGTTTCGTACAGGATCTCGTTCCATGGGCCCCTGACCTGGATGATCAGCTGCTTGGACCGTTCTTTCCCATACAGGAGGCGGAGCGACTCGCCGAAGTGAAGCCGCCAGTACTCGCGGGCCGGCTGTGTATGCAGCTGGCTGCCGCCCAGCGCCAGGATCTCCCGGTCGATCCGGTCTATGCTCACCGTCTTGAGAACAGAGAGAAAATACAGACCGGAAGCCGCCAGCACGGTCCCCGAAAGGATAAGGGAAAGCAATGCAATCTTTGCGCGAAACAGGGTGCGTTACTCCTCTTCCCGTTTAATCAGCCGGTACCCGACGCCTCGCACGGTCTCGATGAGCGGGACGTCGGAATCCGCATCCAGCTTGCTCCGCAAACGCCTGATATAGACATCCACCACATTGGTCTGGGGATCGAAGTCATATCCCCAGTTATGCTCAAGGAGCTGCGTCCGCGTAAACACGCGGCCGGGGGAACGCATCAGCAGCTCCAGAAGACTGAACTCGCGGGCTGTAAGCTCTACTTTTTTCTTCCCGAGCCTGACCTCCCGTGTGATCAGATTGACCACGATATCGCCGGACTGCATCACGCTCAGTTGCTCGCCCGACGCCCGCCTGGTCACGGCGCGGATCCGCGCAACCAGCTCCTCCAGGTAAATAGGCTTGCAGAGATAATCGTCCGCGCCGAGATTCAGGCCTTCTATGCGCTCGTTCAGGGCGGACCGGGCCGTAAGAAGGATTACCGGGACGGTGTTCTTTTCCTCCCGAAGCCTGCGCAGAATGCTCAGCCCGTCGGGTCCGGGCAGCATGATATCAAGGACGATGACATCGTACTGCTGTCCCGTCGCATGCGCGTAACCATCATCTCCGTCGCCACAGGCGTCAACGACGAAGCCCTGCTCCTTCAAGCCCTTTTTCACGAAGGAGGCGATTTTCGCGTCATCTTCTATCAGCAGTACTTTCATGGAAGGTATAATAACAGAACTCGGTGACACGGAAAAACGCAGGATCATTACACTTTTGTAATGATGGACCCGCGCGTGGCAGGATCTCAGCACCATGCAGAGGTCCGTTCACATCCTTAGATCCGCAGGCTCTCCGGCCGGCGAATAAAGAATCAGAACCCCCATTCAATCCCGGCTCGTTCGGGTCAGAATAGACCGCTTTCTAAAGGCTGTCAATGACGAAAACGGCGCCCCCCATCTCGCTGGAGAACGCCGTTCACAAGAGTGTCCAGGATCTTATTTACTCATCATCTTCAGGCCCCTGAGGACCGCCGCGTATGCCCTCCATACCGGGACCGCCGGGGCTCCCGCTGCGGGCGCGGTTCATCATGCCCCGCATTTCGCGCCGGAACTGCTGATGGAAGACCACATAGCGGGCCTGCTGTTCAATGGTCAGCAGCCCCCTGACCTCCCGCAGCTCCCGCTTTCTGAGATCGATCATGGTATCATGGTTCTTCTCGATCCCTTCGAGTGCGGCTTGGAGCCTCTTTTCCTCCAGCTTCGCAGCACCCAGCAGCGCGCGAAGCTCCTGCATCGCTTCCCGGTTCTTCTGCATCAGTTCCCTGCGCTCCTGGTCCAGGGAGCTCAGCACGGCAGCAAGTTTCGCGCTGGTCTTTTCGTCGAGCTTCAGCTCTTCAGTAAGCCGCCAGATCCTGACGGTCTGGACCTTTTTCATGATCTCTTCCCGTTCCGCATCGGACGGCGGGCCCATCCTCCCCTGCCCGCCCATTGGTCCGGGACCGGGTCCGGCCCCCTGGGCCGCCGCAGACGCCGTCATAACCGCCACCAGCATCAGGGGCAACAGCATTCTTACCAGTTTCATGATCACACCTCCTGCTTCACTTCTTGAAGTAATTTCGAAAACCGCTCCAAGGCGGCCCGATCCAGATCCCAGTACTCTTCGTATTCATACAGCTGCGTTTCCTGTCCGTTCACCCCTGTTGCCTGCAGGGCACGGCCCACCTCCGTCAGCTTACTGTCCGCCCAGGCGCTGACCTGCTGCATCTCATCCCTGTCAAGTTCCGCCAGATCCACTCCCGCAGGCAAACCTGCCAGATCATACTCGTATTCGTTCCCTATCGAAGCCAGGGCAGGCGCCTTCCCCTCAGGCAACGGCCGGACGAGGAGGAACGAAACTGCTGCTACGAGGAGCAGCGCTGCTACCGTCCCCCATGCCCAGCGCGGCGCAAAGGGCATTCCGCTCACGATACCGGGATCGAACCATCGCTTCGGCTTTGGCTTCCGCTTTTCTTCCTCCACTGCGCGATAGACGCGCCCCGGCAGGGACAGCCAGAAGGTCTCGCCCGGATCAGGCACCGACTCTGCCGCCATCATACGCAGCATCTGAAGCTCCGTGCCACAGTCGGCGCAGGATTCGATGTGCGCTTCAACACGATGCCGCTCAGGGGACGCGAGCGTCTCGTCCGCGTATCCGGGAAGCAATTCTTTTACGTTTTTTTGTGTGCATTTCATCGTTCTTCACCTGCTTTACTGCTTATCTTCTCACCCTGATCATGCGCAGTCCGAATTCCTGACGTCCGCCTTACCCCTCACCCCTCACGGTTTTTTTCAGTTTCTGCACCGCATGATGATAGTTCGCCTTTGACGTGCCCACGGAACACCGCATGATATCGGCGATTTCTTCGAACTTCTTTCCTTCCTGCACCCTCAGCATGACCGTCATTCGCTGTTTCTCCGGCAGTCCCCCCAGCGCCTGCCGAAGCTGCTCCCGGCTCTCCTTGTTGATCAGGGCGTCAAGGGTCCTGGGGTCCCGGCGGATCACCACGTCATCAATGGAGACCTGAGAAAGGCGGGCCCGGTCGCGGTACAGGTTCTTTGCCAGGTTTATGGCGATCTGGTAGAGCCAGGTCTTGAAGCTCGACCGGCCCTCGAAGGTCCCGACCTTTGTAAAGGCCTTGACAAAGGTCTTCTGGAGCAGATCCGCTGCGTCTTCATGGTCGCTCACCATGCGAAAGAGCATTGAGTAGAGCGGCTTCTGGTATTTCCGGACAAGCTCGTCGAAAGCCTCCCGATCGCCGTCACCGTACCTTTTGAGAAGTTCAGCATCATCCATAGATGAACCGTGTACTGTCATATGAGACCCGGAAAAGGGGGGAAGGTTGAATCTGAAACGAACCAGGAGAAGACGGAAAGAACCGATAAAACAAAAAGGACCTTTGGACGCACTATGACAGGGACAGTCCCCCTGGAATCAAAGGGGACTGTCCCTTTTTATCGGCCAAAGAGTTTCGGATCTTGGCGTGTCAGGAAACAGAGGCATGCTTTTCCGCTTCTTTGGCTTCGCGGAAAAGGCAGACCCGGTTCCTGCCGGTCCGCTTGGCATGATAGAGGGCATTGTCGGCCAGCCCTACAAGATGCAGCAGACCATCGGCCGCAACAGCATCATCAGGGCAGGACGCCACGCCGATGCTGAGCTTTACCGTGATGGCGGTGCGTCCCACCTGGACTACGGTCTTTTCAACCGTCTTGCGCAGCCGCTCGGCCATCTGCTGCGCTCCCTTGGTGTCTGCTCCGACCATGCCCACGGCGAATTCCTCGCCGCCGTACCGGGCCACAAAATCAGCGCCCCGCGCCGCCTCTTTCAGGATGCCTGCAACGTGCACCAGTACGGCGTCGCCGGCCGGATGGCCGTAGGTGTCGTTCACTTTCTTGAAATGGTCGATGTCAACCAGCAGCAGCGAGAAGGGCTTCTGGTCCCGCGAAAGCCGTACGGTCTCCTCCTTCAGCTTTTCCATGAACGTCCGATGGTTCAGCAGGCCGGTCAGGCCGTCCTGCCGCGACTTGTTTCGGATGTCCTCATAGAGCATGGAGTTGTCGATCACCACCGACACCTGGTTCATGAGCGTACCGAGGAATTCACGATTGTACTCCGAAAAGGCGTCGGACCGGAATGAACCAAGAAAAAAAGCGCCGATGAACTTGCCCCGCGCCACGAGCGGCCTGCCGTAGAGCGATTGAAGCGGCTGCTGCAGCTCCTTGATCGGGAAGAGGTCGATCTCGCGGCCGCGCTTTCCGAGGTCGGAGAAATAGTACTGCCCTGATGCGGCCTGAGCGCGCCACTGCTTCAGCATGTGGGACAGGACAATACTTTGCTCGATCGGGAAACGGTGGTTCTCGAACCGCGTTCCGTAGCCTTCGAGCGCCATAAGCACGGCCTCGTCGCTTTTGTCGTCGTAGAGGACAAAGGCGCAGAAATCGGACGCGACCACGGATCGGACCTGGCCGGCCAGCTTCTTCAGGATCTTGTCGAGCTCTAGACTGCTGCTCAGCACATCGCTCATCTCATGAAGGGCCTGAAAGTTCTTCGCCCGCATATCCAATTCCCGGGTGATGCGGACCTTATCGATGATCTGAAGAAAGAAGGGGACGAAGCGGGCCAGGGCATCCTGAAGGGCGGGGGAAAAGGCGGCGGGCTCCAGGCTGTCCACTACGAGAATCCCGGCGTTGACGTCGCCCTGGACAAGGGGAACGGCGAGCAATGACCGGACGGCAACATTCTCGGTATAGTAGCCGAGGTTCTTTGCGGGGATGACGAGTTCGGAGATATACTGGGGCTGGTTCTTGTCGATGCAGATGCCGATGAGCCCCTTCCCTCTCGTTACATCCACCGTGCCTACGGAAGGGATGTGCCTGCTCGCGCTCCTGATCGCCCGCAGCGTGAATCGGCCTTCAATGCCCTCGGCAAGGAAGAGGGCATAGGTATGAGCCGGCGCCATGCCAGCGATCATGTCGATGAGGCTGTGAAAGGCCCCTTCGCGCTCCACGGCGGCGCTCACGTTCGAGGCCTGCCTGCTCTGCTCGGTAAAGCCGTCGAGCTTCAGACCGCCTGCCAGCGGATCGACTGCGCGGGCAGCGGCCATCAAATTTTCGTACTCATCTTCCGCCCGGCGCACCTTGCGCCGCTTGCGCTCCACCAGGGGCGCCGCGATGCCTGCCGTACTGACAAGGGAAAAGGCGAATCCGCCATAGAGCAGCCACCTGCCGGCTGCGGCAGGACCGGCCAGAAGCAGGTTCGCGGCTTCGATGGCCAGGATCAGCGCAACCGCGCCGGCAGTCTCCTTCCAGGACCGGAAGACCGCTGCGACCACGATGATGACATAGGCGAAAAGGGCAGGCGACGAGACGCCGCCGGTGATCTGCACGACAAGGTTCAGGCCGAGGATGCCGCAGACCAGGAACAGGAAGGGCTCGAGGGGATCGTAAAAGATGAATCGGAGGGACAACAGGGAGACCAGCAGGAACAGCAGCGCGGCAAGGTAGGGAAGAAAGAAGGGGCTTGAGGGCCCCTTGATCAGGAACAACCCCAGTCCCGAGAGGATGGCCAGAACGACCATGCCGGAAATGAGGGGCTTTCTCAAAGCCGTTTTCTCCTCCCCATCTCTTCGTCCATGAACTTCCGGTAGAGCACGGTCCACTCGGCGCTTCCTTCCGGCACCTTGCGGGAGAGGGACTGGATCTTGCGCCGCACCACCGCGTCCACCTCTACTTCCGTCTCCAGTTCCGCAACAACGCTCCGCTTGATCTCGCGGTACACTTTTTCCGGCGGCTGCGCAGGCTCCACGAACCCGCCGTCAACGATGCCGGTCATGATCAGCCGCGAGAGGTGCGATATTCTGTCTTCACTCAGTCTCATAGTATCAGCACCTCACTGCGATTCCGCATAATACCAAAAAGAGCATTTGGACGCGGATAAAATCTGAAACAGCGGATAACACCGGATTAATAAACTTTTGGCACTGAAAAAGAATCGCCTTCTGGGTAAAGACTCTTTCTGCCTGAATGCATGATTGTGTCAGCGAACATCTGCGTCCAACTGCCGTTTCTCGAATAATGCCCATTTATTTCACATTCTGCATCCTGCATCCCGCATTCAACATTTACAAAACGATCCCGCGTTCCTGAGCGAGCTTGTGTTTCGTCATCTCGAATAGCTTCCGGTAGTCCATCCCGCCCTTCGAGATCTCCGCCTCATGGGATGCAAGCAGCTTCTTCACCTCTGCGTCGAGCCGGTCCTCTGCTGCTGCGTCCTCCAGGATCACGGCCTCGATCTTCTGGATCACGGCATCTGCGGGCTTCAGGAGCTTCACCAGCTCTTTGGCTTCGAGTGAAGCAACGATCCCCCGCGCCATATATTTGACCATTTCTCTTGAAAGCCGCATGCCGCTCCTTTGCGACGTATTATAGCAGAAATATCTACCCTTGGCGGTTTTTCCCCGCCTCCCCTTCAGGTTCTCTCACCTTCCTGAGATCCGCCCAGACGTCCACAACGCCCAGTGCCGTAAGAAAGGCAAGAAGCGGCGTGGCCAGCACAAGACCCACAATGATCCCCCGGGCCACGGGATGCATGGCTATTTTTTTGAGGAAGTGCTCCAGCAACGCTATACCCTGGGTCGTGTAAACCACTACGGCCAGAAGCGTCAGGTTCCATCCTGCGATATTGGCAGCCTTCCAGGGAAGCACATCAAGAAACAATGCAGCAATAAGCCCCCAGACCCAGATATCAGGCGCGTGCCACGAGGAAAGGGGAATACTGCCGTACAGGACGCCGCCTTTTCTCAGGATCACGATCCGCGCGATGCCGCAGCAGCAAGCTGCCTGGGTCACTGCTGTAGCCACGGCAATGGCGGGCATGAGACGGACCGCGTAATAGATGAAGGAATCGGCGATCGTAAGGACCATTGAGGCGGCCTCAGGAATTCCGATCAAGCGGTACAATTCCGCGGCGTCATTGAAGCTGGCCCGGAGATAGGATTCGACAGCGGCAACGACATCTCCACCGCCCGCGCTATAGATCCCCAGGGTGATCCCGAGCGCCACGAGGGGCAGCAGCCCGCCGAGCAGCGACGCCCCTTCCGGCTTCATGTGCCGCACCATGCCCTCAGCAGTTCCCGCCGCCATCAGGCCGAAGCCGAAAAAGAACAGCGCGGCAGCCGACGGGCCCGCGAGAGCCATCACGATCACCGCTGCCAGACCTGTTGCAGCCATTCCCTCGCGCTGCCCGGTCCGTACCCAGGCCAGAATCAGCGGCACCGGCGACAGCAGCATGGCAATTTGTCCCAGCACCGGGATGATGAGCCCGGCAATATACAGTCCTGCGGCCCAGAGGGCCGCCAGCAATATGCTTCGCGTGTTCATGCGTCCACCAAAAAAAGGGAAACTCTCCGCCGGTTTCCCGAAACGATCCGAGTTTCCCTTATTAAAATAGGGACAGTCCCCCTGGAACCAAAGGGGACTGTCCCTGTTACTTCCGGCGGCACAAGGCCTCCGATGTGCCCTATCGCTCTCCCGAGTACGGAAGCATTGCGATATGCCTGCCTCTCTTGATCGCGACGGTCAGCGCTCGCTGATGACCGGCGCAATTGCCCGAGATACGGCGGGGAAGAATCTTCCCCCGCTCGGTAATGAACGACTTGAGCGTCTTCAAATCCTTATAATCGATGAACGGGGCCTTGTCCACGCAGAACCTGCAAACCTTTCGTCTGACGTGGAACCGGCGCTTGCCGCCGGCGCCGGCGCCGGCGCCCCGCTGATCCCTGTCGCGATCTCTATCTCTGTCTCTCGGCCTCGGGGCCGAGGGCCTTGTAGTTCCTTCTGCCATAATATTTGCTCCTCAATTTTTGTAGTAAAAGGACCCAACGCGCCATGCGTTGCTCAAAAGGGGATATCGCCTTCGTCCACGGGCGCCTCGGGCATCGGTTCGGACTGCCCTGCCTGCCCGCCCTGTCCGGGCTGGCCGGACCAGGAACGCTTCGGCATGAAATGCACGGACTGCGCAACAACTTCCACCTTATTGCGCTTCTGCCCGTCCTCAGTCTCCCAGCGCCGCTGCTGAAGCCTGCCGTCGACCAGGACTGAATCGCCCTTGTTGATGTACTGACCGCAGGACTCCGCCTGCTTGCCGAACACCACGATGTCGATGTAGCTCACTTCTTCCTTGGTCTCCTCGCCCTGTTTGTACTTGCGGTTCACGGCGATGGCAAAACTCGCCACCGCAGCGCCGTTCGGCGTGTAGCGGACCTCGGGGTCGCGGGTCAGATTCCCCAGTAGGATCACCTTATTGAAACTTGTCATGGCACTGGCCTCTCGCCCGTGCGCCGCGCTTTCACGCCGCGCCGGGCTGTTCCTGTTCCTGGTATGCTATGCTCCGGATGACGCTGCTGCCGGCCCTGCCGACGCAGCCCTGGGCGCGTCTTTCTTGGGGCCTGACTTCTTCTCTTTTGCCGGCGGCCTGACGCGCAGCTCCTTCACCAGCTTCACGATGAGATAGCGGATCACCGTATCAGTAAGCTTGAACTGCCGTTCGAGCTCGCTGACCATGGCGGCCCCGCCCTTCATGCGGAAGTAGACGTAGTGGCCGCGCTTCTGCTTCTGGACCTCGTAGGCCAGCTTCTTCTTGCCCCAGTCCTCGAAGGTGACGATCTCGCCGCCCTGCTTCGCAACCACGTCCTGCATCTTCTTGATGACGCCTGCCGTCTCGTCGTCGGGAAGATTGGCATTGATGATGAAGATCGCTTCGTAGGTACTCATGATATTCATTTTTCGGCCTCCTCACGGGTTATAGCCCCCTGTCTGTATGCAGGGAGCAAGGAGTAATCCCGGCGCTGACAGGAGAACCGTCAGGCGGGAATCGACCTTACTCATTTATTGGAATATGGAAAATAGCACGGGCAGGCGGAAATTGCAAGCCTTTTTCCGGGCTTTTCCGCAGATTCAACCCGTTGCGGGAGGCGCCGGAGAGGGTCCGGCCCTGCTGGATCAGACGGTCTTCGCTGTTGCCGGCCGGTTAACATCAGGCGTTGTTACGAGAGAATTATGCCGATTTCTTCGTGCGTTTCAAGACGTCAACAATCTTGCCGCCTTCGTATATATAAAAGGGGGTGTTGGTCTTCTTGGATAACTCGCGGGCCGTCCTTGCTGCCCGCTTGAGCGCCTTGTCCACACCCGCAAGATCAATATCCCTCGGCAATGTTTTCTTTGTCTTCATAATTATTCTCCCCAGTCAAGCAGCTTTGGAACGCTGCCAGAGTTGTCATAAAACACCCACGCATCAACGATCTTTTTGTAGATCTGGTCAATGTTGCGAATACCAGATTTGAACCGACGCCGAATCACGTCTTCCGGCACGTCGTGACCGCCCTGCGCAACGCGGGCGGCAACGCGGGCAATGGCAATGTCGACGCTCGGCAAACTTAGGAAGATCAACTTCACATGATAGCCCAAGGAACGCCATTTTGTAATTTTTCTCGCATAGATGTGCCCGCTCAGCGTCGTCTCGAATGCAAAGCTGCGACGCTGACGCACCCGCTCATCCATTTCCGCGAGCATGAGCCGTCCGGCGCGCACAGCCGCCGCCTCCGGCCTGAATGGCGAGAGACCGGCGGCGATGAGATCGGCATTAATGAACTCGGGGCAGTTGGCCTCGTTCGGGAGGAATTCCCTGGCGAACGTCGTCTTCCCCGCCCCATTCGGTCCCGCGATTATGACGATTTTCATATTTCCGTATCTCACATGTGCACTGGCGCAAATGCCTTCCCGCCGACCGCGCTCCCCATAGCATGCACCGTCGCGAACAATCATTTTTCTCTGTCAAATAACATACCTCAATAATATCCTATTCCTGCTTATTCTGCTTCAAAAGAGTTGTAAAATCGGCAGATTATTGGAGAAATTTGAATAGATACCTGGAAAAAGCAACAGAAATAGTGCAAATGATTTCCCGATTTTCCCGCGCTAAAGACCGTGCAGCCGGACGATGAACTCCGCCACGCCCTCGGCGTCATCAAGGTCGAACCGGGGAATCGGGACGGAAAAGGGCTTGTCGCTCACAAGAGCAAGAAAGGAGGGATCATCAAGGCTCAGGGGCCGCTCAGCCGATACTCCGGCGCGAAAAACCTCGATCCTGTTGATCTCGTCCTGTTTGAAACCTTCCTTTATAATGATATCCACGTTTCCGGCAAGGAGTTCCACTTCACCCGGAGCAGGAGGGCCGGTGAGCCTCCTCATCACGGCAAGCTGCTCCGGCCCCACGAGGACCACAGCGTCGGCGCCGGCCTCCTGAAATCGCCACGAGTCCTTCCCCGGCTGGTCGACATCAAATCCCTTCGAGGCGTGCTTGATCACCGCAACGCGCAGACCGCGGACCTTCAGGATCGGGACGATCTTTTCGATGAGCGTGGTCTTGCCGCTGTTCGATGAGGCGGCGACAAAGGAGACGACAGGCGGCATCACAGCGCCGTCAGGTCTGTTGTGTCAGGCCGCTTCTTTCTGCCGAATATTCGCGCGGCGATGAGACCGAATTCGTACAGCAGGTAGATGGGCACGGACAGGAGTGTCATATTGAACACGTCCTGCGTGGGCGTCACAATGGCTCCGAGGACAAAGGAGAAGAGGAATGCGTACTTGCGGTTCTGCGCGAGCCACTGCGGCGTGAGCACGCCCATTCTGGTCAGCAGCACGATGACGAGCGGCAGTTCGAACACCAGGCCCGTGATCAGCAGAAGCTTCAGTGTGAAATCGACGTATTCACCGATCCGCAGGATCGCGGTAAGATGCTCGGTCTTGTATCCGAGCAGAAAAGGCACGGCAAAGGGGAGCAGAACAAAAAAGGAGAATACCACGCCCGCGCCGAAGAACAGGGTGGAAAAAAAGACAAAATAGCGGGCATACTTCCTCTCACCCGGCAGCAGGCCCGGTGCCAGGAATTTCCAGAGCTGGTGCATGATGACCGGCACTGCAAGGAACAGCCCGGCGATCAAGCCGATCTTGAGGTGCGACCAGAAGGGCTCGGTGAGGGTGGTAAAATGCAGCGTCTGCTTCACCTCGTTCGGCTGGGCGGCTACATAGGGAAAGGCCGAAGAGAGCGTCACCGTGGTGTTCAAGGGCCACATGAGCAGACCGAGGATCTCTTCGGAATAGCCGAATGCCGCGCCGAAGCCGACGGCCACAGCGATGAGAGAATAGATGATGCGGTCGCGCATCTCCTTCAGGTGGTCCCAGAAGGACATGGCAGTTCCGCTGTGCTCAGGAATTTCCGTAGACCTTGTCATCGCCGTCGCCCTTGCGCTCCTTGTCTTGCTCTTCCGCCGGCTTCGCTTCCGACGTCTTCATGCGCTCATCGATCTTCTCAAGTTCGAGCGACCGCTCAGCCTGGCGCATCTCCGTCTCGATGGATTCCTTGACCTCCGAGGTCGCCCGCTTGAACTCGGCAATCCCCCTGCCGAGGGACTTGCCCAGATCGGGCAGTTTCTTCGGCCCGAACACAACAAGGGCGATGATAAATATGACGATCAGCTCCGGTACGCCAAGACCGAACATGACTACCTCCTTACTATTTCTTCTCCTGCTCGGGCCGAAGCTCCACGCGGGCCTTGAGCTCCATGGGCTTCGACTGGCGCAGGATCTTGATCGTGATCGTTTTTCCGATATGGCCGAAGGCCACCATGCGCGGCAGCTCCGACGGGTCCAGGACCTTCCGGCCGTCAAGCTCCATGATGACATCGCCGCGCTTCAGCCCGGCCTTCTCGGCCGGACTGCCCTTCCCGACCCCTGTTATCAGCGCGCCGACCGGATCGGACAGGCCCAGTGCCGCTGCAAGATCGGATGTGAGCGGCTGGGCCGTCACTCCAAGATATCCCATATCCGGCTTGCCCTTTTCCTTGATCGACGGGAGCAATTCCTTCACCATCGTGATCGGAACCGAGAATCCCAGGTTCTGGCCGCTCGCGATGATGACCGTATTGATGCCGATCACCTTTCCGCTGATGTCAAACAGCGGGCCGCCGCTGTTTCCCGGGTTGATGGCCGCGTCGGTCTGAATGAGATCATCATAGGGCCCGATGCCCACCACGCGGCCCTTGGCGGACACGATGCCTGCCGTGACCGTGTGGGACAGGCCAAAGGGATTGCCGATAGCCACGACCCAGTCCCCCACTTCCAGGGCGTCAGAGTCTCCCATATCGACTGCCGGCAGCCCCGTGGCCTCGATCTTGATCAAGGCGATGTCGATCTCCGGCGCCTTGCCCACCAGTTTTGCTTCGAAGGTGCGGCCGTCGCTCAAGGCGACCTTGATGTCCTTTGCCTTGTCCACTACATGGTTGTTCGTCAGGATGTAGCCGTCGGCGCTGATGATGAATCCCGACCCCAGGCTCTGGCGCACCTGCTCCCGCTGCTGAGGCTCGCCGCCGAAGAACCTGCGGAAGTACTCGTCCATTTGAGGATCGCCGAAGGGGGATTTCTGCCGCACTTGCACCACCTGCCTCGTCGAGATGTTCACCACCGACGGTATCTGCTTCTTGACCAGGGGGGCAAAGGACTCGGGCGCCGGGGCGGCAAACAACGGGGAAAACAGGAACAGCATGAAGACGATGATGATTGCCGGATATATTCTTCTGACCACGATGTGCCTCCTTAACTATATATGAATATATGCTGATTTTTCTCACGACTGATCAAGCACTCGCGACTATGCATAACATCATGGCCGCGGGCCATGCCTTACATTTGCAATTTGAGATTTCCAATTTTAAATTGCGGCCAAAGGCCGCTCTCTGGCCAGGACGGTATACATTATCACTCCGCCCTGTGCGAGTCAAGTAGTTCGGGAAGGGTCCGCACCCCTCCTTTACAAGGAGGGGTTGGGGGAGGTAATGATCTCAACATGCTCCACTATGCTGCTCAGCACGCCTTGCATATTTTTATACACATCGGTATTCGTGAATCGAAGGACCCTGATGCCGTAACCCTCTATTGTCTTCGCCCTTTGATCATCGCGGTCTTGAGCGCCCGGCAGAAAATGGGATTCTCCATCAAGCTCTATCGCGAGTTTGGACTGTGGGCAATAAAAATCAAGAACAAACCCCTCAACACTATATTGACGCCTGAACTTATATCCGCTCAATCCCTTTGCCCTGAGTTTTGCCCGAAGCAGCCGCTCGGCAAGGGGCATATTCTTTCTCAGTTCTTTCCGCCTTTCTTTCACAGTCGTTCGGTTATATATTTTTGTCATGATTTACCCCATGTGCAACATGCACATGGGTTACATTTTAACCCGGGGACATG
>MHDZ01000059.1:27316-28047 GCA_001805055.1 Nitrospirae bacterium GWC2_57_13 | reverse complement strand
TGCTGCCAGGGGGCTGTTTCAGGGGAGGTCCCTACCTAAAGGTTGGGATTGAGGTAATATATAATCGTAATTTGAGAATAAGTCAAGGGGAAAATAACAAAACTTTTCCTTGACTGTTCCGAACAGGCTTTGGTATTATATTCGATACTTTAGCCCGCTTAGAGCCTCTGTCTTTCAGAAGTTACACGCAGTGAACCGGGTATGAGTAGGCTGCCGCAAAGGCTCTAACGGGCTTTAGCCCGCTTAGCGCCGCCATGATCTAACGTTGCAAGCATGTTTCGCGCCAGATGGCGGATGGCCACGGCTCTAACGGGCTTTATAAGGAAGGACGTTCGGAAGAAATGGATGTTTCTCAGGGTTTGACGATTTCGGGGTTACTCTTCGCCCTACTTATGGGAGTGGTATCCTTTGCGTCTCCCTGCATTCTTCCGCTCATCCCGTCCTATGTCTCCTATATTACCGGCATCAGCTATGACGAGCTCGTGAGCCGGGAGACCCGCAGAAAGAATATCAACATAACGGTGTTCCACTCCCTGGCGTTCGTGCTGGGATTTACCATCATTTTCATGCTGCTCGGGGCCTCAGCGAGCCTGGCTGGTCAGCTTCTCACGGAATATCTGGATGTGATCAGGATCGTGGGTGGTTCCCTGATGATCATTCTCGGCTTCTTCGTGGCAGATATGGTGAAGCTTCCGTTCCTGCAGCGTGAAGCCAGGCTGCAGCTCAAAACG
>MHDZ01000059.1:0-27268 GCA_001805055.1 Nitrospirae bacterium GWC2_57_13 | reverse complement strand
GCGGGGTGGACGCCCTGCACCGGCCCGTTCCTGGGCGCAGCGCTGCTGCAGGCTGCGCAGACAGAGACCCTGGGGACCGGCATGGCGCTGCTGGCCTTCTATTCCCTCGGCATCGGCATACCCTTTATTCTCTCGGCAGTGGCGATCAGCGCGTTCCTGTCCTCCTTCGGCTGGCTGAAGAATCACTTCAAGGCCATCAAAATGGGGAGCGGCGCCATTCTGGTTATCATGGGAGTCCTCCTCATTACGAACAAACTGACATTGCTGACCTCATATCTGATGAGCGCATGGGAGAGCATAAAAGGATTATGGTAGTAGAATCTATTGATTTTTTAAAGGACAAGGACACGCCGCTGTACACCATGGGCGTTGCGGCGCGTCTCGTCGGCACCACGGCGCAGACGCTGCGTCTTTACGAGAAGCACGGCCTGATCACGCCTACCCGTGAGCGCCGGAACCGCCTCTACACCGAGAATGACATCAAGTGGCTGAGGTGCATCAGAGAGCTGATCCACAGCAAGAAGATCAGCATCGAAGGGATCAAAAAGCTGCTGGACTATGCGCCCTGCTGGGAGATCAAGGACTGCCCCGATGACCGCCGCCAGAGCTGCACTGCCTTTACCGACAAGGGCAAGCCCTGCTGGGAACTGACGCGCTGCCAGCGCGACGGAGGATGCGATACCTGCGTGGTCTTTCTCAGGAACGGCAAGAAGGCGGCGAAAAAGGTATGACCAGTAAACAGTAGGCAGTAAACGGCAAACAGGGAAGAATGAATTTCGTACTTTCCTCTTTTCTCCAGCCTGCTGAATGCTGTCTCCTGTCTGCTATTTCAGGGATGTTCCTCCACCCACACCTCACCTTCCTGCGTAGTCTCTTTTTTCCAGATCGGCGTGATCCTCTTCAGTTCATCGATGCAGAACCGGCAGGCCCGGAACGCTTCGTCGCGGTGTCCTGCGGCCACAAGGATCAGCACGATGTTCTCTCCCACGGGCAGCACGCCGACGCGGTGCAGGATCGCCGCATCGATGACGCCGAAATCCCGTATCGCCCGCAATCGTATCTCCCCCAGTTTTTTTTCCGCCATGCCCGGATAGTGTTCGAACTCGAGGCGCGATACCTTTTTGCCGCGCGAGAGATCGCGTGTCGTGCCGAGAAAAGACACGACAGCGCCGATGGAGGGCGAAGTTTTTTTGATCTTTGCGATCTCATCGTCGATGGAGAACGGCTCTTTCTGTATTCGCACGGTCATCTGCGTCCTCTAAAGGGACAGTCCCCTTTTGTTTAAGGGGGACTGTCCCTTTGCGTCCCCTTTTCTTTAAGGGGGACGGTCCCTTTTCATCCTCCCGAGAAGGGCGGCATGAGCGCCACCTCATCACCGTCCCGGACCGCGCTTTCCTTTGTCGCAAATTCCTGGTTTACCGAGACCAGCAGACTGCCGTGGGTGATGAGTTCTGCCAGTGACGGATATTCCCGCGCGATCTGTGCCAGCAGTTCGTCGACCCTGCCGGCCTGCGTAGTGACGGCAAGAGTGCCCGCTCCTTCCCGGTCCCGGAGCAGCGCGAAAAGCTTAATGGTGATCATGACGAATAATAGTCCATGTGGTGAGCGTAGTCAAGAGGAGCTGATGGGAAGCAAATACAGGAAGTTAAGAAGGTGAGAAGGTAAGAAGGTGGGAAAAACACCGAAAACATTATTAACTCCCAACTTTCAGCGCTTGAAACCAGGCGTAGGGGCGACCATGGTCGCCCTTCCGTGGGAGGGCATGCCCGCCCCTACGCTTATACCACAAGTATGAGAAATCACAGGAGGGAGCCTGTCAGGCGCGTTCTTCCATGGTGGGAAGGTTGATCTCGGGTTTCATTCTGTTCTGGATGATGCACTGCAGCATCTCAAGCTCGTCCTGGTCGAACCAGGTGTGGTTGCAGAACGAGCAGCGGTCGACCTCGACGAGGTGTGCGTAGCTGTAGAAGCCGCGAGACATGGGGTTTGCGCATTTCGGGCAGGCCAGGAGCGGAACTCCGGGCTGGCGGCGGGGATTGCCCTGCCGGTTCCGGGCGACCCGGTTGAACTGATGATGGTTCAGGGTCGCCTGGGCAAGCGCCTGGACCCGTTCGGAGCAGGATCGGGGGGCGCGGGCGAGGATCCGGGCGATCTTTTGGTTCTCGATGAGCATGCCGCCGCAAAAGCTGCACTGGCGTATCTGGGTCCTCTCGAAGTTTCGGACAACCAGCGGCTGTGCGCAGGACGGGCATGCGGCGTCTGAAGAGACCTGCTCTGTTGCAGACAGCCGTGCGTGAAAAAGAGTGGTCAGTTCCGGATGTTGCCAGGCGCGGTCAACAGCCTGGTCCGTCCCGGTCCCGGCCGATATCCATGTAAGCGGTGAAAGCCACGGCAGGACAGCGAACTCGGCAAAAGAGAACGGGCCCTGCCACTCCTGTTTCGGGTTCATGGCATAATAGCTCGGTCCTGCGGGCTCTTCTGGGAGCAGCTGCGGAGGGTCTCTTTTTTCAGACCGCGCGTGCAGTTCGGCGATGCTGACGCGGGCCATCTTGAGCATTACGTCTATGCGCTTTTTGAGCGGAGGATGCGTTGACAGCAGGTCGGAGAAGAAGCCTTCGGACTCATCCAGTGAAGAGGCGCGCGGATTGACGATGCAGAGCATTTCCAGGCCGCTGCCGATGAATCCGGCGCCTCGCCAGCTGCGTGAGAGACTGAAAAGCGTTTCTGCCAATGCAACGGGATTCCTGGTCATACGGACCGAGGCTGCATCTGCGCGGTATTCCCTCTCTCGGGAGATGAACATCTGGAGGAGGTGGCTGAGCCGCAGCAGGAGCCATGCCACGACGGGAGCAGGTGAGGCAAAGGCTCGGCCCCGGGTTGCCCGCCCGAGCTTTTCCAGCGCCGCTGAATAGGTGCCGAAGAGGCTTGCCGCCACCGTTGTTTCAAGGCAGTCTCCCGAGAGGATATGGTGTGCCTCGTGGGCGACCACGGCCTCGAGCTGGGGCCGCGTGAGACGCGCCAGCAGGCCCTCGGTGATGCCGATGAGAGCATTTCCGCGCAGGTCCGCCACGGCAAGAGCGTTCATCGAGAGCGACGGGATCACCGCGGACCTAATGTGGCGTCGGTTGCCGGTGACTACATGTATCTCGTGCATGATGTTCATGAGTGTATTGTGCACGCCGTCGTTCGGGTCAGGAGGCCGGGCATTGAGAGTGCGAACCACGGTATCAACAGCATCAGAGGAAGAGAACCAGAAGTGGATCGCGGCGATCAGAACAGACGCAGCAATGACTGTCGCCCACAGCCGCGGAGGCGCTTCAAGGGGAAAAGGGAAGACCGCCGAGACCAGAACTATGCCCATGACAACGTAGATGACCATCAGGGCAACAAAGAAGATGGCAATGCGCCAGTTCTTCTGGCGTTCTATGTCGATGAACGTTAAAGGCATGGTTCAGGGTGCAGGAAGCTTGGAAGATGTGAAGTTGAGGGGTTGGGAGACATGCTTCTTTTCTGTTTTCCCAAACTTCCTGACTTCTCACCCTCCTACCGTCCCGTGTTCATTTCCCCCTCAGGCTCAGATTGACTCCCGGCGTGGCGCGGCTAGCGGCCTCGGCCTCGAAGTACTCCTCGGTGCGGAAACCGAGCATGGAGGAGACCAGGTTGTTCGGAAAGACCTGCATCATGGTCCGGTAGTTGGCCACGAGATCGTTGTAGAGCTGGCGGGCAAAGGCGATTCTGTTCTCCGTTGAGGTGAGCTCTTCCTGGAGATGCATGACGTTGTCATTGCTCCTGAGGGCCGGGTAGTTTTCCATCACGGCGAAGAGCTTGCCGAGGGCCTGGGTCAACATGTTCTCGGCCTGGCCCTTGTCATGGGGGCTTCCGGCCGATACCGCCTTGGCACGGGCGGAGATCACTTTATCGAGCGTGTCCTGCTCGAACTCCATGGCGCCCTTCACGGCCGAGACAAGGTTGGGGATCAGATCGTGCCTGCGCTTGAGCTGCACGTCGATCTGGCGCCATGAACTTTGCACATCATTGCGCTGCGATACGAGCTTATTGTAGATCAGGACCACCCAGAAAACGAGAATGCCTGCCAGTGCGAGAAGAATCCATCCTGCCATGATTGCCCTCCCGATATAATTTTTGCGCCCGGAACTGGTCCTGTCCGGGCGACAGGTTTTTTTATTATAGCACAGAATGGAAAGGCGGCGGGTGGTTCACGCAGTATTTTCTGCAAGGAGCGGAGTCGCCGGGGAAGGGACCACACCCAGATCGACGGCCTCGGCAAGCAGGCGCTGCACAGCAGCAAGGCCTTCTTTGCCGAGGTCGAGAGAGAACTCATTCACATAGAGTTCGATATGCCGCATCATCACGGCCCGGTCCATTTCCTGGGCGTAGCGGCTGCAATACTCCAGGACCTCGTCGGCATGGGTGCGTGCATAGAGGATGCTCTCACGGATGCCTGTTTCGACGGCGAGAAGCACTTCGCGGCGGAGCGCACGCTTTCCCACGATCCCGCCGAGCGGGATAGGCAGGCCGGTGTGCTGTTCCCACCATTCGCCGAGGTCCAGCAGCTGTTCGAGGCCGTAGAGCGGATAGGTGAACCGGCTTTCGTGGATGATCAGGCCGGCAGCAACGCTGTTGTCGGCCACAGCCTGCATGATGCGGTCGTAGGTCATGACCTGCAGGTTCCGCAGAGCAGGGTCGAAGAGCCGCAGCAGAAGCGCGGCCGTGGTGAGTTCTCCGGGAATGGCAATGGTCTTGTCCCGGAGAGCGGAGAGCGTTGCGCCCTTGCGCGCAACAACAAGGGGGCCGCATCTCCGGCCGAGGGCGCCGCCGGAGCGCAGCAGCGCGTAGCTGCCTGTAAGGCGCCCCACCGCATGGTAAGAAACTTTTGTGATGTCGAGCGCGCCTTCCAGCGCCAGTCGGTTCAAGGTCTCCACGTCCTCAAGGCGTTCACGGAACTCAATTCCCGGGACCCGCACCTTTCCCAGCATCAGGGCGTAGAAGATGAACGTATCATTCGGGCAGGGAGAGAAGCCTATGGTGAGCAACTGAGTCATAGCGAGGCCTTTGGCCGCAGTCAATGCAAATTGTAAATTGAACAATTGTAGTATGACCGGGGACCATTTCTTTTTTAAACATGCGCGTGATCATCTCTGTCTGTACTGTCCGAGAGGGAAGGCCGGCGTTCTTTAGCGTTCAAATTTGACGTGCTTCACGATCAATTCCACCGCCACCTGGGCCGCCGCTGCTGCCCGCGGAATTTCCCATGTTGTCAGGTCCCGGTCCTCGACAATGTTCGAGATGCCGCGCACTTCGATCCAGGGCACGCCATGCAGCTCCGCTACCTGCGCTGCTGCTGCGCCTTCCATGTTCTCGCAAAGGGGATTTCCGAATTGTCTCTCCAGCTCCTGCGTTCGCTGTGTTGTGCCCGTGCAGGTCGAGAGCGTTATGAACGGCCCTCGGATGAGGCGGGCGTTGATCCCCGACGCTGCGAGCGAGTCGTAGAAGCCGGCCAGGGGCATCTCGGAGGCCGGGAACCGGTTATGGAGTGTTACCTGTCCGGTCCGGACGAGGGGAATGCCGATATGCTCTGTGTCCCGGAACCCTTCCGGCGTCAGAACCCCATCATCACCGGCGATCTCTTCCGTGGCCAGTGCAATGTCTCCAATACGGGCGCCGGAAGAAGGATACGCGCCGCCGATGCCGAAGACGATGAGGGCCGCGGGGTTGAACCGGGAGAGCAGGAGCGTCGCGGCGTGAGCGGCATTCGCCTTGCCCAGGCCTCCTGCGCAGAGCGCCACGTCGCGGCCTCCCAGACTTCCCAAAAATACCGGTTTGGATCCCAGGACCAGGGATCTCAATCCAGGAAGCGCGGACCTGAGCAGTTCATATTCTACTGGGACTGAGCAGAGAAGTGCGATCATAGTTCAGGGCTTCTTTCCTTTTGCAAGCCGGAGCATCACCAGTCCGCCGGCCTTGTCAAGCTCCTTCTTTGCATCGATGCCCGTGATCTGCAACTCCCTACGCGTAGCGGGCAGCAGCACCGATGATGCCGAATTTCGAAGACGTGTATCGTACGTAAAACGACAGCAAGAGCAGCTGACCTAAGTAGTTACTACGCCCGCCGATTGTCACGTGGCCGGGCAGCAAGCCGAATATACCACATTTGTCACTGGGCAGCCAGAGCAAATACGTTCATGTAAGCGCCGGCCATGGGCGTGAAGCGTATCCAGAGAGCGGCCTTTGGCCGCAGCCAAAGTTGTGGTCATGGCTTTAGCCAAGCTTATTGCGCTGTAATGTCTCTGCAAATTCTCATGCAAGCATTCGCGTGAATGTATCAAGTAAGAAAAAGTAAGAACTGGTATTCGTATGCGAACAGAATGCGTTGCGTAGCAGAGTGAAATCTGCTACAGTATGTACACAAATTGTTTCTTTACCATCTCGGGGGAGGGCGGGTCAGGCGGCATTTCTATCTTTCCCCCCACGTTTTTACCCCGTTATTTTCGATCAGCAGCACGACGATCATGTTGAGCGAAGAAGGCCGGAAGCCCGTTGGCGCGGAAATAGTTAATTCCGGACTTCAAACCGTTACTGATCTCATCGATCCGGGGCGGAGCGGTTCGTTTCAATAGTGAGCGAATACTGTTCCGCTCCTGGTTGGGGATTACAGCTAGAGCCATCCTGAGGTCACTATGGATCAATCTGCACTCATTGGATACCCGCTGCTCCTGATCGCCCTGCTGGAAGCCGTGCTGGGGCTTATATTACTTCGGCATAATCCCCGGCGAAGCCCGGTGAACCGGTCTATTGCCGTTTTTTCCTTCACCTGTGCCGGGTTTTCGTTCTTTGCAGGACTCATGTATCTTCCCGACGTGCTCGGAATAAGCATGACGACTGCATCGCGCGCGAGCTGGATCGGCTGGATGGGCATTCCTGCAGGACTGCAGTTCGTTTACTACACGAAGGACGAGCAGAGCCGGACAGCGCGGCTGATCGGGTATATTCTGTATCCCTTCTGGACGTTCATTCTGCTTGTTTGCCTCTTTACGGACCTTGTGAGGTATCATGTCTCCTCTGCTGTTCCCTTTAGTATGGTGCCGGGTCCGCTGGAGGCCCCTCTGCGCCTGGTCGGTGCAGTGATGATCCTCTGGCTTCTATACGCGGTCTACCGTGCGAGGGAAGGCGTAGGGGGGAGAAAGAGAAGGCAGCTAGACTATTTTTATTTTGGCACACTGATATTCGGCGGAGGCGCTGCGCTCGTTTCCGGTTTTTTGCAGCTGAACGATGCGGTCATGATCAATCCTTCGCTGGGCGCCTACTTCAGCTTTCCCTGGGTGGCAATAACCTTTTACGCCATCATGCGGCACCAGCTCTTCGATCTCCGAGGCATCTTATCACGCAGTCTTGCGATCGGCCTGATTGCGGTGCTCTTCTCGTTTCTGCATATCGTGTTGTTCACGATCATGGAGCCGCGCCTGGGGCCGAATCCCGCGATCGCGATTTCCATCGTGCTGCTCGGCTTCATTTTCTGGGGCACTCCGGTCAGCAAGATTGTCCAGCGCAGGGTCCATGCCCTGGTTTTACAGGGGCGGTATGACTATCAGGAGGTGCTGAAGGGCTCCATTACCGCGATCGTCTCCATTCTAGAGATCGATGAGCTTCTCGCCTATCTCAGCAACGTCATTCGTACGAGCCTCGGAACCACCACCATCTGCTTCTTTCTTCCCGACAAAGAGGGCCGTTTTGTCCTTCGCCACGGCATGCCGAGTCATGCTACGGCGGAGGCTTGTATAAATATCAACGCATTGCCCGTCGAAAATGCGGGCCGCTCCAGCCGGATCATGCGGATGGAGCATATAGAAAAGTGCTGTCTGGGTGATGCCTTTCGCGGCCTGAAAGTTCCGCTGGCAGAACTGGACGTGGAATTGGTGGCGCCGCTGATGCACAAGAAGCAGCTGCAAGGCATTCTGCTGCTCGGAGCCAAGAGAAACGACGACCCGTATGTTTCTTCTGATATCGACTTGCTCGAGGCATTGGCCGCCCATGCGGCGATTGCCCTTGAGAACGCGAGTCTCTATCGGGAGGCTGGAAAAGCGCAGGAATCCCTCCGGCAGAGCGAGGCTAATTTTCGCAGTCTGACGGAGTCGACGGCTGCGGGGATCTTCATCCATCAAGGCGACAGGTTTTTGTACGCCAATCCCGCGGCCGAGCGCATAGCGGGGTACACGCTTGAGGAGTACCTGCACATGGATTTCTGCGGCATTGTCCACCCCGACTATCTTCCGCTCGTTCGGGAGCGCGGCCTGGCACGTCTTCGGGGAGACGACCAGCCTCAGCAATATGAGTTCAAGGTCGTGACGAAGGACGGCCGGGAGCGGTGGGCTAACATTTCCGTGACGACGATCGAGTACGAGGGCAAACGCGCCGTTATCGGCACGATCTTCGACGTGACGGACCTCAAAATAGCGGATGAGGAGAAGGCGCGGTTCTATCAGGAGAGCGTCAGGCAGTACCAGCAGCGGATCGAAGAAGAACAGCGCTACGCCGAGGAGAAAGAGTCGATCCTCAGGGATCTCCATGACGGCGTGGGAGGACTGACCACGAATGTGGGACTTCTCGCTGAGCTGGCAATGAAGAAGGAAGACCTGAGCGAGATCAGGCAGGCGCTCGCCACCATCTCCAGCCTGGCGCAGGAAGGGGTATCGGAGATCCGGAGTTTCATGGGCAGTTTGGAAAGCAAAGACATGACATGGGACAGCCTGGCAGCGGACCTGCGAAGCAAGGGCATGAACACTCTAGGCCCCCATAATATCCAGTTCTCCATGAGCACATCGATCAGTGAAACCGTTGCATTTCCCGGCAGCCTGTTCTGTCTCAATTTTTTCCGGATCTACAAGGAAGCGCTGACGAATGTGGTGAAACATTCTAAGGCCGCGTCCGTCGACGTGAAGCTCACCGTCGAGGAAGGAAAACTTGAACTGCTGATCCAGGACGATGGGCGGGGAGAGCAGGAAAAAGCCGGCACGGGGCGCGGCATCGCTAACATGAAGATACGGGCGAGGGAGGCAGGCGGCAGTCTGATCATCGATAGAACGAAGGGGACCGTTGTGAGCCTCGAAATCCCCATACCCCGAAAATACCCCGACAAGGGGATGGCGGAAGGGCATTGAATTATGATAAACAATCGCATCATGCGTCTCGTAATTGTTGAAGACGACCCTCTTCTGCTGGAAAACCTCAAGCTGATGCTGAATGGGGAAAAAAATATCACCGTGACAGGCGCTTTTCCCTCGGCGGAAGAGGCCTTGCCGAAACTGAAGCGCGCGCCGCCCGACGTGATGCTGGTCGACCTGGGCCTGCCCGGCATGTCGGGGAATGAGTTGATCGGGAAGGTCAAGACAATGCAGCCCGGCGTGGAGATCATGGTCCATACGGTCTATGAGGACCGTGATTCGGTCTTTTCCGCGATAAAGGCCGGGGCCTCGGGATACATCCTCAAAGGGAGCACGCCGCGGGAGCTGGTGGAGGCGCTTTACAATGTCCATCAGGGCGGGTCGCCCATGAGTCCCAAGATCGCCCGCAAGGTGATCCGGGAATTTCAGGACGAGAGCATCCAGGAGCAGTATTTCCTGAGCCATCGCGAAACGGAGATCGTGAAAAGCATCGAGCAGGGAATGTCCTATAAGGAGATCGCGGACCGTTTTTCGATCAGCCCCCATACTGTTCACAGCCACATCAAGCATATTTATGAGAAGCTCCAGGCCAAGGACCGGCAGGATGCGCTCGTGAAGGCCCGGAAAAAAGGTATCATCTGAGCTCCTTTGCTTAAGACAGGGACAGGCCCCCTGGAAGCAAAGGGGACTGTCCCTATTCTTCCGGAGTGGCCCATGAAGAACATATCGGCATTTCTGATCGACCTGAACCGCTCATCAAGCTCTGCTCTCGCACAATCGCTTCGATCCATTTTTACGTCTAAAAACCACCTGGACATCCGCCTTGACGAGGACGCCGCCTTTCGACCCGCATCGAATGGCTCCCCTGTTGAGCTTGCGGGCCGCATTCTGCGCAGCGATCCTGATGTTGTGTTCATGATTATGCCTGAAGACCCCGGCGCCATCGAACAGGCCCTGATCCGCATCTTGAGCAGGGAGCCGGGCAGAATACCGGTCGTTGCCGTTATCGAGGAAAGCAGGCCCGGATACATGATCGAGCTGCTTAAGCTCGGCGCCGTGGATTTTCTGACGCCGCCTATCAGGGATATCGATGTGGTGCCGCGGATCTGGCGGATCGTCGAGCATGCGCGGAAACGCGAGACCCTGCCGGAGCGCTTGAAGGAAACCGTGGGGCTGAAGCAGATCATCGGCGCCAGTGCCGCGTTCACGGCTGCCCTGGACAAGATTCCCTTTGTTGCAAAGTGCGACTCAAGCGTGCTGATCAGCGGAGAGACCGGCACGGGCAAAGAGCTTTTCGCCCGTGCCATCCACTATCTCGGCCCCCGGTCGGGCCGGCCATTCGTGCCGGTCAATTGCGGCGCCATCCCCGTGGACCTGATCGAGAACGAGCTCTTCGGGCATGAAAAAGGCGCCTATACGAGCGCGGCCTCATCGCAGCACGGGCTGATCCGCGAAAGCGACGGCGGCACTCTGTTCCTCGACGAGATCGATTGCCTGCCCCTGTCGGCCCAGGTCAAGTTCCTGCGCTTTCTGCAGGAAAAGGAATACCGCCCCCTCGGATCGTCCCGGACAGCCCGGGCCGACATCAGGATCATTACCGCCACGAACACCGATCTCGACCAGGCCGTATTTCAGGGATCCTTTCGGCGCGATCTTTTCTACCGGCTGAACATCATCCCCCTGGGCCTGCCTCCGCTGCGCGAGCGGCGCGAGGACATTCCGCTCCTGAGCCGTCATTTCATGGATCACTATACCGCGGAGTTCCATAAGGACGTAACGGACATCGCATCCGACGCGGTGCAAAAGCTCATGTGCTATGACTGGCCGGGGAACGTCCGGGAACTCGAAAACGTCGTTGAACGCTCCGTGGTCTTCTCAACGGACCGGGTCCTGCGCGGCAGCGACATCGAGCTCCCGGTCAGCGAACCGTCGTCGTTTGCCGGATCCTTCCAGGAAGCCAAGGCGAATGTCATCACACAGTTCGAAAAAAAATACATACACGGCCTGCTCATCTCCCACGACGGCAACATCACCCGGGCAGCAAAGAGCGCCGGCAAAAACCGCCGCGCTTTCTGGGAATTGATAAGAAAATACGAAATAGATGTTGCATCCCTCCGCGCCACAAGACAGTAAAGCAGGATGAAGCCCCGCCTGAGCAGGACATATTTGTCCTACAGTAACCCCCCGCAAACAAAGAGTATCCCCCGGCAGCCAAACGTAAAGTAGGACAAAGTGTTCACGCCATGGTGTTATCCGGCAGAAGCACATTCCTTATGCTGGTTCCCGTCTGATTATTCTTTCCTCACTATCACGTGACTTTTCCGCACGTTACCCGCAGCAAGAAGTTATTTCACTTCATCGCAAGCTCGAGAACATGATTGGCACCGCCATTGCAACGTAAATCTAGTAAGACGCAATCCTCAAAAGGAGAATTGCACCAGTGACTGACGATTCCTCTGCTGTGGAGAAGTCAAAGATCGCACGTGAGATTCTTAACTACCTCGCCGACCACCCCGATGCAGAGGACACGCTCGACGGCATCGTCCAGTGGTGGCTGCTGGAGCGCAAGATCTATCAGCACACAGCCGCGGTGCAGGAAGCGCTGGAAGGGCTCGTTGCCGAGGGCGTTATTCTCGAACAGCGACAAGTGGAGGCCAGCGCGGTCTATCGAGTACGCAGGAAGGAAAACGGCGCTATCAGCAGGCAGGACCGCTGGCTGAGAAAATCTGAGGGCTAATGAGCGATAGAAAAGCGACAGCTCACAAATTGAGGAAAGAAGAAGCCGGGGAGCGGCGCGACGAATAGGGGATTTGTTGCCTGTTTAACTTTTTTCATGGAAAATGGCCTGGCTTCGTAGCGGCGGCTTAATTCCACGCAAAACCCCCGGCTACGCCGGGGAGAATAGAGAAGGCTACGCCGATACGCCTGTGGTGATGATAATACGTCACCTAAAGAAAGGAGATTAGAAATGAAAGATTTCAAAGAGTATTGGGACGAGGCATCAGTATCCAGAAATGAATCAGTGGAGAATATTAGTCAATCGATCTATTTTGATGGTAAGCAAGTCAATGGTGTGACAGAAAAAGAAGCAAAAAAGGCTACCAACTATATTGTTACTGATGACGGTGTTTATATATTTACAGAGGACAATAAAGCAACAGAATGGCTTCGTTCTAAGCCGCGTTATGGCGTAAAAAATTATGAAAGCATTACCAGTGCGGCAAAGCAAATTCAAAATCAATTTGCTCACATGAATCAACTGCAGAGAGAGCAATTACTTGACAAAGCTTCGAGCGCTTTAATGCGATTGAAAGGGGCAATTGAGCCCATAGAACAAGTCAGTGATTTAGATGAAAATGGCAGCATTGACTATCAAAGTAATTCATTTATGGCATATTCGGCTAACATATATTGGCCTGAAGGTGCCTATTTATACAAGCATTGTTCCTACGGTGGAACGTGGATCTATATGCCTTTTAACTCGACATTTCCGCACTTGTCATTAGTCGGCATGAACGATGCAGTATCATCAGTAAAGCTTGTCAGGCACGGTTTTCCATTCAGTGTAAATCTGTTTGAGCATGGTTTCTATACAGGCCGACGGGTCACTATTGTTTCAGGTGCAGAGGGAACAGTAAGGTCAGTAAGTTGCTTCGTGGGTTCCCCGTATTATTTTAATGACAAAGCATCTTCGGTTTTTGTCTCCAATTGGGCACCATGACTCACTTATGTATCGCACCCGGTGCTCTGGACACAAGATAAAAGTTATGCGGCGGCTTTCGGCTGATCCTCATCGTATGCCTGTCGCGGTCTTTTGAGCCCGAGTTTCTCAATACGCCAGTGCTGATTGTATAGATCATGAAGTCCGTGATAGCTGCACGGAGTTCTTCAATGGTCCGGTAATGGCGCACCCGTAGACGACCTGCCCTTCGGAACCGCGCAGTTGAACACCACGCGGGAAACTTCGGGAACAGGGGAACATCGGGAATATTGTTTTTGACAGTGCTTTTCAAAATTGATAGACGGTAGAACGTGGGAGAGTGGAGTTTTTTCGGGGCAGTCACGCTAGCTGAAAGAGTTAGGCAACCTGAGAATCAATGTCCCCCAAGCGCTCTACGGGCTTCAAAATAGTGCCACTAATAGGAGTAAAACATGCGGGTCAAGAGAAGCATTCAGACAGTATTGACAGCGGCGTTCTTGTCTTTTTGCCTGGTTAAAGCATTAAGCGCGTGTGCGCCTTCGATATCCTCGTTTGATCAGACGGCCTATGAGTACGCAATTTCGCTGAAGGTCGATTCACTCGCCATGATGAATAAGGCAACTGAGACCTATGCAGACCATGAAAAGGAAGTAAAAGATCTCATGCATCAAGTGGAGAAGGCCTACGAATACGCAAAGGGAAGGCGTAAGAACTCAATTGCGGCCACGCAGTGGGAGATTCTGAAAGACCCTGACAGAAACCTGCTGGGTGGTTTTATCAAATACTGGAGCAAGAACAGTAAAGTGGACAGGGTTTTCATACAGGAAACCAAGGGCTTGGTGTCCGATGCCTTTGACGTCATCAGCGGACTCGAAAGCAAGAAGCCGAAACAGTGAGATATCAAACAATAAGCAGGGGGATGCGATGTCGGACTGGTCTGAAGTCCTGAAAACTCTTTGGGAAGAGAATATTAAGAAGGTTGTGCAGGAGATTGGTCTCGAATTCAAGAATGAGGCCGTCCAAGACAGCAAGGCGTTTCTGGACAAGGCGGCAGACGACCTCAAGAGATGGCTGAGGCAGTTGGCCGCCCGACAGATTACCAGAGAAGAATTCGAGTTTCTTATTAAAGGCAAACGGGACTTGGCGGAAATGCTGGCACTGAAGCAAAAGGGGGAGGCGTTGGCTAAAATCGATGCTTTTATAGATCGACTGATCAGCCTGGTCGTTAATCTAGCCGTAAAAACTCTGTTGGGATGATTTTCTTCATTCAGTGTAATGCCACAACTTGTTGAGGGAGGCAGCATCATGTCAGTTATCGAAACATATCTTTTCTGTACGATGGGGATCGTCATCAGCGTCGTTTTGCCGATATTAAGTCAATCTGTTCCAAGACCAAAACCGGATGCTATGGGCATTTCATTGGCCAGACCAAAGTTGTGGATCTTAGCAAAACCTTATGTCGTGATAGGCATTTTTTCCCTGCTTGTCGGGATTCTTGTCGTTGCTTCTGCTGCTGACACGATTAAAGACTGGAGGCTGGCCGTGCTACTGGGGTATTCGTGGGATTCGACCCTGCAGAAATTTAAGGTGTAGTAGGGTTACTTCGGGGAGTTGTTTCTCATAGTGCCTTACGGTTCTGGGCGTGGCGCGGTAAAGCGAAAGCTGATTAATGCAAAGAAGCTCAAGCGCGACAATAATGAATGTCTGCTCTACGCTGCGGGCGAGTTACAGTTTAGCTATTTTCGAACAAGCCGACGGAAGTAACGGTTCGGTCTCCCTCGTCAACGCTGGCTGAGTGCTGTAGCAACAGGCACACAGGTGTGGCGCCTGCCCTCCAGCATATCATGCATAAAACGGCGGGGTATGAGGTGCTTCTGCAGCAAAAGGAGATCGAGATATTTCCGGACCCGTATGTATTGATCCACGTGAACCCTTCTGATCCAGTAACGAGGTCATGGCTCCTCTTACCGTCCTTGTATCATTTGTGGCACAGTGCGTCGTTGAAGAGAACCTTGTTCTGGATGTTGGGGTTGGCATACGGTAAAGGTTGTATGAAAAAGTCATTTTTGAAAATGAAGCCTGCCTCGCAGTCTGAGGAGGTCAATCATGTATCTGCGACTGCTGGTCATTCTTTTGGCGGTAATGCTCCATCCCGCGACAGGATTCAGCCAGGAAGCCGGGGGGGGGGGGGGTGAGTACAGCGGCGCGTGGGGAGAACAACACGGTCGATCACGGGAAGTTCGCCGAGAAGCTGTATCCCCATGAGCCTATTTATATTGTTGCAGGCTCGAACGATGAGTAGAACTGGACGGCGCGGTTCCAGTTCAGCTTCAAGTACCTGCTCACGGACAAGCTTTTCCGCGACGACGGCAGCCTGTTCCTGGGGCTCACCCAGACCTCGGTCTGGGACCTTTCGTCGCCCTCAGTGCCTTTCCATGACAGCAGCTACCGGCCGAGCCTTTTCTACGAGGTCGCCGATACCGACAGGATACGGCGGAAAGGATCACTGCCCTGGCTGCAGGTCGGTTATGAGCACGAATCGAACGGCAAGGCAAGGCCCGAGTCTCGCGGCATGGATATCTTCTTTGTGCGGCCCCGTCTCTTTTTCGGCAAGCCGGAGGGCACGCATTTTCGCTTTGCACCGAAGGTCTGGACCTATCTTGGCAGGGGCGGCAACAGCGACATGAAACACTACCGGGGCTACTCGGACCTGCTCGGCATCCTCGACATCGGAAAGGACGAAGGGTTCTTCTCAAAGTCCCAGGTCTCCGTAACGCTGCGCAAGGGCGTCCACTGGCATTACGGCAGCCTGCAAGTGGATGCTGCCTATCCCATGGGATCGACGTTCTATCTGCACTTCCAGTATTTCAACGGCTTCGGCGAAACGATCCTCGATTTCAACAAGCGGGAGACCCAGTACCGGATGGGAATCATGATGATCGCGTGGTAGGGTGCCTGATAATTGATAGCGCGGTAAATGTAGAGGAGGCGAATAGAGGTTATTCGGCATTAAAAACAGAGTCGCTCGCATACACCATTGCATGGGCTGCTATGGCGCAAAAGAGTGCCTTGTTAGCCTCTCTTGCTGATGCCCTTCTTCCCTGTTCAAATGCTCTTTTGCAGTTCCTGCTGCAAGTTGTTCCCCCGCAGTTTCTCCGATCTTTTCATTGCACCTCCTCCTGAAATCTGCTATTATTGGCGCGTTTTTAAAGGGTTTTTTTGGTGTCCCCTGCAGGGGGCGCCAACGGGCCATAGTTGCAACCAATTGAAATATAATCGTTTTTCAGGAGGATTCATGCTCAGGTATCTTACAGCCGGCGAGTCGCACGGAGAACTGCTGATGGGGATTATCGAGGGCCTGCCCTCGGGACTCACGATCCGGGTGACTGACATTGATCGGGACCTGGGCCGGCGGCAGGTGGGCTACGGCCGGGGCGGCCGCATGAAGATAGAGAAGGACTCGGTCAAGATCTATACGGGCGTGCGCTGGGGCAGGACCCTGGGCAGCCCGCTGGGGCTGATGGTCCGGAACAAGGACTGGGACAACTGGCGCGACAAGATGTCGCCGGATTCGGCTTTCCTGAACACGGCCAATCCCGTAACGCGGCCGCGGCCGGGCCACGCAGACCTGGCAGGCGCGCTCAAATACAATTCCTTCGATATCCGCAACATCCTCGAACGTTCCAGCGCCCGGGAAACGGCCATGCGCGTTGCCGTGGGCGCCGTGGCAAAGCGTCTGCTCGAGGAGTTCAACATCGAGGTGATGAGCCATGTGGTGAGCATCGGCGGGGTCTTTGCCAAGGTCCCCCAGGGATCGCCCAAGGAGCTTGCCAGGCTTGCCGAGAACTCGGAGTTGCGCTGTGCGGACCACGAGGCGGCAAAGCGGATGAAGAAGAAGATCGACGAGGCGCAGGCAGCCGGTGATTCCCTGGGCGGGGTCTTCGAGGTCATCATCTCGGGAGCGCCGGCAGGGCTCGGCAGCCACGTGCACTGGGACCGGAAGCTCGATGCCATGCTTGCCGGGGCGCTCATGAGCGTGCAGGCCATCAAGGGCGTGGAGGTGGGGTCGGGCTTCGGTGCGGCGAACCTGCCGGGCTCCAAAGTGCATGACGAGATATTCTGGAACAGGAAGTCCGGCTTCTATCGCAAGACGAACAGTGCGGGCGGCATTGAGGGCGGCATGTCGAACGGTGAACGCATAACGCTGCGTGCCGCCATGAAGCCCATTCCCACGCTGATGAAGCCGCTGAATTCCGTTGATCTCGAGAGCAAGAAGGCTTTCAAGGCCGGCGTGGAGCGTTCCGATGTCTGCGCCGTGCCTGCTGCAGGCGTGGTGGGCGAAGCAGTGGTCGCCTTAGAGATCGCCGCGGCGATGATGGAGAAGTTTGGCGGCGACAGCATCGAAGAGGTGAAACGGAACTACAACGGATATATGAAGAATGTCATGCGCCGCAGCGGGATGGAGTTGGAAACAGAAGGGGTAAGGGGTAAGTAGTAAAGGGACAGTCCCCCTGGAACTAAAGGGGACTGTCCCTCTTTATTCGGAGTGCGGAGAGGGAAGGAAGCAGGCAGAGAGCGGAGAGATTCATACCCTATGCGCCATGCCCCATGCGCTCTGCATTAACTTATCATGTTCAAGAACATCATCCTTACAGGTTTTATGGGCGTCGGCAAGACGAGCGTGGGAACGAGGCTCGCAAAGGACCTTGGATACACCTTCGTCGATACCGACGAACGTATAGAAGCGGACCAGAAATCGACGATCACCGATATCTTCGCGAAGAAGGGCGAGCCGTTCTTTCGCGATGTTGAAGTCCGCATCATCGGGGAGATCCTGGCCGGCGAGGGCCAGGTCGTGTCCACGGGCGGCGGGGCCGTGATACGGGACGAGAACCGCGCGGTCTTCAAGAAAGCAGGCCTGACGGTCTGCTTGACCGCCCGGCCCGAGGTGATCTTTGAGCGGATCAGGCACGAGACCCACCGGCCCCTGCTTCAGGTGCCGGACCCCAGGGCGACTATTGGTGAACTTCTCGAACATCGAGCCCGCTATTACCGGCAGGCTGATATGACCATAGATACCTCGGACAAGTCCATAGAAGAGGTCATTGCGGAGATCAAGAAAAGGGCGGCTCAAGGCTGATCGGCATGATTCTCCAAAAGAGGCAAGGCCGTCGTATATCCGACCTGTCACCGGCATGAGGATTGATTATGAGCGAAGAATCTGCATTTTCTGAAGAGGAAATGAGCGAACTGAAAACGGCCTTTTTTCACGAGGCCTACGAGATATTCCAATCGCTCGAGCAGGAGACGGCGAACCTCGAGGGAGGTCGTGAACCGAAGGTTGCCCTCGCCACTATCAAGCGGCATTATCATACCATCAAAGGAAATTCGCAGTCCATGGGATTCTCTTCTCTGCACTCGGTAACTTTAAAAGCTGAATCTCTGCTCGCAAAAGTTCTCGAGCGTTCTTCGCTCGTGGAACAGGACCTCATCGCGCTCCTGCGGACGATCAATGCTGCGCTGAGGCGTTATGCGGATGGATATCAGTCCGGTTATGATGTTCCCTTGGACGGAGAACTTGTTCATAACATCGAGGAACGCCTCGACATGATCAGTGGTGGTGAATAGAAATGGCGTTTTCACAACAGGCCGGCAGTAGTATCAGGGTGGCTCTCGGGGACAGAAGCTACGATATCGAGATCGACAGGCCGCTCGGGGACCTCGGCAAGAAGCTCAAGCCCCTCGGCCTCGGCAACAAGATCGCCCTCGTGACGAATCCCACGGTCAAGGCGCTTTACGGCGCCGCGGCAGTTGAGAGTCTCAAGACCGCCGGGTATCAGGTGCTGTCCGTTGAGATTCCCGACGGCGAGGAGCACAAGACCCTCGACTGGGCGAACGCCATCTACACAGCGCTGCTCATCAACCAGTTCGACCGCGCCTCGGCCCTCGTCGCCCTGGGCGGCGGTGTGATCGGCGACCTTACGGGTTTTGCCGCTGCTACTTTCATGCGCGGCGTCCCGTTTGTACAGGTGCCCACCACGCTTCTTGCCATGGTGGACAGCAGCGTGGGCGGCAAAACAGGCGTTAACCATCCCATGGGCAAGAATATGATCGGCTCCTTCTATCAGCCACGGTATGTGCTCATGGACCTGAATGTCCTCAAGACGCTGCCGAAGGAGGAGCTCCTTGCCGGCATGGCAGAGGTGATCAAGTACGGCGTGATCGCTGATGCTGAGCTCTTCGACTACCTCGGCAGGAACAGGGAAAAGATCCTCGGCCTGGACCGGGACACGCTGATCCATATCATCCAACGCTCCTGCGAGATCAAGGCGGAGGTGGTGGGAAAGGACGAGCGCGAAGGCGGTTTGCGCGCCATCCTGAACTTCGGCCATACCGTTGGCCACGCTGTCGAGACCCTCGAGAACTATAAGGTGCGCCACGGCCATGCTGTCGCGATCGGCATGGTAATGGCCTCCCGCCTTGGCCACAGGACCGGGCTGTGCGATGCGTCGGTGCCGCAGCAGGTCGAGAAGCTCGTCAGGGACTACGGTCTGCCCGCGGACCTTTCGGGCCTGAGCAGGAAGCATGCGTTCCAGGCCTTCCTTGATACCATCCAGATCGACAAGAAGGCCGAAGGCGGCAAAGTGAAGTTCATCCTGCCGAAGAAGATCGGCGAGGTGGTGATCACGAAGGAGTGGGAAGAACCCGTGCTCAGGGACGTGCTCAAATCCTGATACTTCCCGACAGTTTCATCGTCATGCCTGATCCCTCGACTATCAGCAGTCTCCATTATTGATGGCATCACCCTTCTATCTCATGGCGGTCTCCCTGAACACATATCTAGCGAGGCTCACATCCCTGGGCACGCAGCCCATGTACCTCGTGGGCGGTTCGGTCCGTGACCTGCTGAAAGGGACAGTCCCCCTCTTGGAAAAGGGGACTGTCCCTCTTCACGACATCGACCTTGTGATGCCTTCCGGGTCGGAGCTCATCGCGCAGATGTTCGCCGATGCGATCAACGGCAGCTTCTTCGTTCTCGACGAAGACCGGAAAATGACGCGCGTGGTGAAGCACGAGGCAGGTCGGCTCATCCAGTTCGACTTTGCAGACTTCATCGGTCCTGATCTTGAGGCCGATCTGGGCCGGCGGGATTTCACCGTGAATGCCATGGCATTGGATCTGCGGGCATTCGTCACGTCAGGTTCATTGGACAGCGTTATCGACCTGTTCAACGGCCTAGACGACCTTGGGCGGAAGCTCATCAAGGCTGTCCGTCCCGAGGTGCTCGATGACGACCCGGTGCGGCTCCTGCGCGCGGTTCGGTTCGCGGCCTCGCTCGGCTTCCTGATCGAAGAAGGAACAGCCGCGGAGATACGCAAACGGGCGGCCCTCATTACGAGACCGTCGCCTGAGCGCATCCGCGACGAACTGTTTCAGATCCTGTCGCTGCCCCGCGCCGACAGGCATCTCATGCTGATGGACTCCCTCGGCCTGCTGGCGCCTCTCTTCCCCGAGCTGGATCCGCTCAGGGGATTCATGCCGGGCACCTACTTAAAGGAGGATGTGCTGGCCCACACCTTCAAGACCGTGGGGCATGTGGACAGCGTGCTGGACGATCTTGCAGGGATTACGCCTGAGCATGTGCAAACGATCCTCGAACATTGCGAAGAACCGCTTGAACAATTCGTTCCCAGAAAGGCTGCGCTCCGTTTTGCCTGTCTGCTGCATGATATCGCGAAGCCCGATACCTTTACGGACAAGGACGGCCATGTGCGCTTTCACGGCCATGACAATCTCGGCGCCGGGAAAGCGCAGGAGATCTGCCGGCGCTTCCGACTCTCCCGGGACACGGAAGCAGCCGTGGCATCGGTTATCAAGTATCACATGAGGCTCTTCAGCCTCACGACGCCGCAGGGTCCGAGCCGGAACGCGCTGTACCGGTACTGCCGGGACCTCAAGGCGAACCTGCCCGAGAGCCTGATCCTTGCCCAGGCTGATGCGCGCGCCACTGCTGAGGCCATGCCGAAGGAAAAATTCACCGACACGGGGCGGCCCATGGCCATGGTGTTCGAGTATTACTACGGGAAGTTTCTGAAGACCGAGGCGCAGCCGCTCGTCTCCGGCCAGGACTTGATCGAACTGGGGTTCGAGCCGGGGCCGCGGTTTCGGGAGGTACTGGAGGCGGTCAAGGAGCGACAGGCCGCGGGAGAGATCACCACGCGCGACGAGGCGCTTGAATATCTGAAGACACTAAGTTAGAAGGGTCTTCTGACTTTTTGTTGGCTCGAACCGTGCTCATCAGTGGTTCATAACAGCACTTGTGCAGATTGAGAGGTCGCGATATGGAGAAGAAATTCGAGAAAATGAGCGTCGACGAGCTGAAGGCTGAGCTGAAGCGGCTGAAGGACAATCTTTGCGACCTGGAGGACACGCACTCCTTCACCTTCGGTGGGACCTCGGTCCATATCGGCGCGACACAAGCCCAGAACATGCAGGAGGAGTTCGACCAGGAATGCCGGGAATACAACGAGAAGATAGCTGAGATCGAGAAGCTGCTGCAAGAACGGCAGGGATAGCCGATATTTTTTTATCTCCAAAGTCCATACAGCACGATCAGGACGAGGGCCGGCAGCATGTCGATGGTCATCATGGTCTTGAGCTTCAGCAGGTTCAGGCCGATGGCCACAACGATGATGCCTCCCACTCCGTCGATGTTGTTCATCATTCGTTCGGCCGTCAGAAAGGTGAGGTTCTTCGAGAACAGGGTCAGGACGCACTGGAATGCAAAGACCGTCACAGCCGAGAACAGCACGGGCAGTCCATAGCGCGACGCGAGCAGGAACGCCGCAAAAGCGTCCATGACGGATTTGGTCTGAATGAGCGTCGCGTCGTTGTACAGTCCGTCCTTGAGCGATCCGATGATGGTCATGGATCCCACGCAGAAGAGTGTGCTCGCCACAAGAAATCCTTCCACGTTGTATTTCCCCGACAGGTAGGAAGTATTGAGACGGTTCAGGAGATCGTTCACCCGGCCCTCAATGCGCAGTGCCGTTCCCGCGAAGGTCCCCAGCACGAGGCAGAAGACAATGGGAATGATGTCCCTGCCGTTCAGGCTCATCGTGAGCCCTACGATGACGGTCACGAGCCCCAGGACATTGAAGATCGTGTCCTTCGTGTCCTCATGGATCCGCTTCCCTGCCATGAGCCCGAGAATGCTGCCGCCTGCGACGAGCAGGCTGTTGAATATATATCCCTTCATGTACGTCTATTATATCGATTTTGAGGTCCTTTTCAACCGGTCATTTCCTGTTCTCCGGAAAATTTCACCCGCTCAGATGGGGAATAGTACCTTGACGTTCGGGCCGCTCCACAGTACCATTTATTTATATGTAAGCATAAGGAGGACAGTGATATGCGCAGGATAGTAGTGGTTTGTGCGGCAGCAGGATTTATTTTTGGATTGGCCCCCCTGGCCGATGCCCAGCAGAATACCGGCGAGCGGCGCGAGCAGCGGGGGGAGCGACTGGAGCGGCAGGGAGAACGCAGGGAGAACCGCGGCGAACGGCTCGAGAAGCAGGGTGAGCGGCGTGAACAGCGGGGCGAGCGCATGGAGAAGCAGGGCGAACGTATGCAGGACCGGGCCGATGAGCTGAAAAAGCACGGCAAGACCGAAGAGGCCAAGCGTCTTGAGAAGGCCGGCGAACGCAGGGAAGACCGCGGTGAACAGATGCAGCGCCAGGGCGAACGCAGGCAAAACCGCGGTGAGCGGATGCAGCGTCAGGGTGAACGCAGGCAGGACCGTGGCGAGCGCATGCAGCAGAAGTAGGCGAATTGACAATCCAGGAGATCAAGAAGCCCCGGCCAATGCCGGGGCTTTTTTTGTTGAGATGCCGCGCGCCGGGCCCTGCGCCGGGGCATGGGGCATAGAAAATCCCTTGATTCTTGATAGGTTTTGCTTTATTATTATGATTCGCGCGAAAAGTCGCCAATTCAGCATTCAGGAGGAACAGGCAGTGACCAAGGTGAACCAGGAAGAGCTTCAAGCAGCGATCGAGAAGTTGAAGGGGAAGGCCGCGGCGGCCGTGCAGAAGGCCGGTGACAAGAAGGCCGACCCTGAGGCGCGCGAGGCGCGCAAGAAGGTGAAACGGGCTCAGCGGAAGCTTCGCGCGGCCAAGTCGTACAAGGGAGCGTCGAAGAAGGCTGCGGAAAAGCCGGCTGAGGGCCAGGCCTCTGCGTAAGAACGGAGCGAAGAGGGTGGTCCGGAGGTCGCCGGTGCTGGTTGTTCTGCTGTGCGCCTCCGTGCTCTTTGCCGCCTGTGCCGGTACGGTCCCGAAAGGCGCTGATCCTTCTGAAACTGTGGCCCCGCAGGGCGGGTATGTGGAGGAGGGTCTTGCGTCGTGGTATGGGAAGGACCTCCAGGGCAGGAAGACCGCGAGCGGCGATATTTTCGACCTGAACGGCCTGTCAGCAGCCCATCGCCTCCTGCCCTTCGGTACCCGCCTGCTGGTAACGAACCTCGGAACGCAGCAGAGCGTGACGGTCGTGGTGAACGACCGTGGTCCCTTCGGGGAGGACCGGATGCTTGAGCTTTCCTATGCCGCTGCCAGAGCGCTCGGCTTTCTGGTTCAGGGCGCGGCGCAAGTGAAAATAGAGTCCCTCCAGCCCATCGCAGATGGCGGGGAGTTCACGGTCCAGGCGGCGAACTATGCCGAGGAAAAGAGCGCCCGGGCGCTGAAGGACCGCCTGTCGAAGAAGTTCGGAAATATCTCCATTCTACCCTTTGAGACGAACCGGGGAACATTTTATCGCGTACGAGTGGGGGCCTACCCCTCCCTTGAGAAAGCGGAGATCGTGGCAGGCAGGCTTGCCCTTGAGGGCGTGGAGCCGCTCGTGCTGCGGAAGGATTGACCTTATACCAGTGTATGTTCCAGGAGGCAGGCATGCTTCCTTCCCGCCCTTTTTCTGCATTTTCTCCGTGTGCTCTGCGGCAATAAAGTTTAGATTCCGGCTAGTCCGGCATTAGGAGTCCTGAGAATTCATGAAGATCACTGTGGCATCGGGAAAGATCGAAAAACAGAAGACCGGCGGGCTGGTGCTGCCGATCTTCGAGGACGAAAAACTGAGTCCCGCGCTGGAGCGGGTTGACCGAGCTCTTGGCGGCACGATCCAGCGCCTTCTGAAGCGGGGCGATTTCGTTGCCAGGATCGGGAGCGTCAGCATGCTCCATCCTGATGGGAAGATCGCTGCGGAGCGCCTGCTGCTTGCCGGGCTCGGGCCGCGCAAGGAATTCACGCTGAACCGCCTTCGCCACATGGCAGGCACGGCCGCCGCGCACCTCCGGGCCGCTGGCGCGCAGGACATTGTGCTGTTCCATGACGGTCTGGACCTGGACGGTGTGGAAGCGGGCCAGGCGCTTGCCGAGGGCAGCGCGCTCGGCCTCTACCGGTTCCTGAAATACAAGTCCAAGGGGAACAATAATCACGCGAAAGAGGTGAAGCAGATCACCCTCCTGACCGAAGTGGCCGCTTCGGTCCGTGCGCTGCAAAAGGGCGTCAGGACCGGCGAGATCATTGCCGCGGCGTCCTGCTCGGTGCGCGACATGGTGAACCATCCCTCGGCGGACATGACGCCAACGGTCATGGCGTCGCGGGCGCGGGAACTGGCAAAGAAGCATCGCATGAAGGTCCAGGTGCTGGAGCGGGCGCAGATACGGAAGCTCGGCATGGGGGCGCTGCTGGGTGTTGCTTCGGGAAGCGCGCAACCGCCGAAGTTCATCATCCTGGAATACCGGCGCGGCGGCAAGAAGCCTTTCGTGGTTCTCGTCGGCAAGACCATCACCTTCGATTCCGGCGGTATCTCGCTCAAGCCGCCGGAGAATATGGACCGCATGAAAGACGACATGGCCGGCGGCGCTGCCGTGCTGGGAGCCCTGCAGGCGGCAGCGGAGCTGAAGCTCCCGCTCAATATCGTGGGCCTGCTTCCCGCCACGGAGAACATGCCGGGCGGCAGTGCCCTTAAGCCCGGCGATATCCTTACCACTCTGTCGGGCCAGACCATCGAGATCATCAATACCGACGCCGAGGGCAGGCTGATCCTGTCCGATGCGCTCACCTACGCCTGCCGCTACAAGCCCGCGGTGATCGTTGACATTGCCACGCTGACAGGCGCCTGCGGCGTGGCCCTGGGCAATGAAGCCATCGGCATGCTGGGCAACGATGACACGTACAAACAGATGCTGCGCGAAGCAGGCGAGCGGACGGGTGAGCGCGTCTGGGAGCTGCCGCTCTGGAAGGAATATTGCGATTACATCAAAAGCGATATCGCGGACATGAAGAACGCGAGCGGGCGGGCAGGCGGCGTGATCACCGCGGCATGCCTGCTCTCGAAATTCGTTCAGAAGTACCCCTGGGTCCATCTCGACATCGCGGCCGTGGCCCTGACCGATAAGGACCGGCCCTACACGCCCCGGGGCGCCACGGGCATCGGCGTGCGGCTGCTGACGCAGTTTCTGCGCGAGTACGCGAAGAAAAGAAGTTAAGACGCTATGAAGTTGGGAGGATGGGAAGAGGCGGGGCAAAAGATCTTACCCTGAACTTCTCACCTTCTCAACTTCTGAATTCAACCATGGACTTACACCAGATCGAAATATTCTGCACCCTCATCAAGCTTCGGAGTTTCTCGAAGGCCGCTGACGCGCTCTATCTCACGCAGCCCACAGTGAGCGGTCATATGAAGAACCTCGAGACCGAGCTGGGCGTCAAGCTGCTCGACCGCCTCGGCAAGCGCGTTGTCCCGACCGAGGAAGGCGAGGTCCTGTTCCGCCATGGCGAGAAGCTGCTGGCCCTGCGGGACCAGGCCCGCCAGGAGATCGAGCAGCTCTCGGGCAGGGTGAGCGGGACCCTCAAGATCGGGGGCAGCACCATTCCCGGCGCCTACATCATTCCCGAGCTCATCGGCGCGTTTAAAAAGAATTATCCGCTCATCACTGTCCAACTCCTGATCGAGGACACGGCCCTGGTGGCCGACGCTGTCCTGACCGGAGGTCTCTGCCTGGGAGTGGTGGGAGCAAAGATCGATGATCCGAGGCTTGAGTCCCATGCCTTTTTGAAGGACGAGCTGGTCCTCGCTGTTCCCGGTGGTCATCCCTGGGCAAAGAAGAAGAGCGTTTCTCTTGAGGCGCTGAAGAAAGAGCCGTTCATTCTTCGCGAAGAGGGTTCAGGCACGCGGCGGATCATGGAGGATCGGTTCCGGAAGGAAGGGTTCTCCACCGGCGACCTGTCAGTTGTGGCGGAAGTGGGGAGCAGCGACGCTGTCCGGCAGGCAGTGAAGGCCGGCCTCGGCGTCTCGATCCTGTCTGTCCGGGCCCTGCAGGACGATGTGCAGGCCGGCAGGCTGGCAACCCTCCGGATCGCGGGAATTACGCTTGACCGCAACTTTTCCATCATCCTGCTGCGGGGCCGGAGCAGGACGCCCCTCTGCAAGGCATTTCTCGATTTCATCAGGGCCCAGAAGCAGGCCCGTACTTTTTGATTTTCCCCGCCCCCATCACGACTGCTGGTGCACGAATCCACTCAAAACCAGTTATTTGGACGCAGATTCACCCCGTTAGAAATAAGAATCTTCTAACGGGGTAAACGCAGATACGAGCGGATAGTTCAAGATCACTAAAGAAGAGCGCATCAAGCCGCTGGCATTCAGTTTATATCTGTGTATGTGCGGTTTATCTGCGGCCCAAAGGCGAAAATAAGGGACAGTCCCCGTGGCTCCAGGGGGGCTGTCCCTTATTAAACCATATTCACCCTCCTGTGTCTCATTAGATAGTTCGCATAACAGATGCCTCATATCTGACAGTAGCGGCAAAAGGGAGGAATTGGTCATGAAAAAGTTATTGACAGCAGGTTCGGTAGTGGTTTTGTTGTCCATTGCAGCGGTTGCCGCGGCCCAGCCCTGGCAGGGCTGGAAGGGAAGCGGCGGCTGGGGCATGCGGGGGCAGTATGACGGCATGTACGACCCGGCAAAGGTCGAGACCCTGAGCGGCGAGGTGATCGCCGTGGAGCAGGTGACGCCCATGAGAAGGATGGGCATGGGGATCGGCCTGAAGCTCAAGGTCGGAAACGAGACCGTGATCGTTCATCTCGGTCCTCAATGGTACATCGAGCGGCAGGACATCAAGATCGTCGCGGGAGACCGCGTCGAGGTCAAGGGCGTAAAGACGCAGCGGATGGGCCAGGAATTTGTTATCGCCGCCGAGGTCAGTAAGGGCGGTGAAGTTTTGAAACTTCGCGACGAAAAGGGTTTTCCGGCCTGGGCCGGCTGCAGACAAGGGCCGAACCAGTAATCACAAAAGGATCTGCAGGAGCACGACCGCCGGCCAAAAACCGGCGGTTTT
>MHDZ01000058.1:2214-52464 GCA_001805055.1 Nitrospirae bacterium GWC2_57_13 | reverse complement strand
CTGCCAGTTGGTGGAAAGGCACGGACGCCCAGCTTCTGGAGATGACGAACAATATCTACGACCGGATCAAGGCAAAGTGCCCGGACGTGTGGGTGGGGACCCCGGGATTTGAATACTGGATCGATACGTCGGGGGATGCCACGATGAACAAGGCGATTACGACTATTGAGTACTTCCTGGATAAAAGCAACGGGGCCAGGTTCGATTTCTGGGCCTTCCACGGCTATGCCCTGGCGGATGTATTGAGTCAAGGCTTTGCGTTTTATCCGCCGACGAGGACCCCCGTGACCAACAAGTACGCCGGCATTCCGGGAATATTGGAGATCCGCAAGGCGCTCGATGCCAACGGCTGGCAGGATCGGCCCATCATCGACACGGAACACTTCGGCGTCCTCCAGGCGACGCTCACGGACCCGAACGACCGCTTGGAGGAGGCCTACATGGTCCAACACTCCCTCCTGGAGCGGACGCTGCATACCCCCGCAGGGAACGCCGCCTTGTACGGCGTTCTGGCGTTGAAAATCTTTCCCAGCGGCGCCATCCCCGGCGCTAGCGGTTCGTTGTATCCGGACGGGAGCCTGTCGAAGCACCTGAAGGCCGTGGGTCTGCTGCGGGACAAGCTTCGCGATTATCATTACTCCTCCCATGTGAGCGGCGCTTTCGATGATGAGACCCAGGCGTGGGTCGAGAAGTTTCAATCGGGGAGCAAAGAGCTTTACATCTTTTTCAAGCCCTTCCACTATGCGCAGGGGCAAACGATCCTGCTCGATGGCGAGACGCTCAACTACACGCTCAACCTGGACAAGGTTCCTTCCGCTGTCGTCCTCACCGACGTCAACGGCTCGACCAGCGCAATCACTCCCGCGCAGACCTTGACCCTGGGAGCGGAGAACGGTCCGAAGTTTCTGGAAGTCACCTATCCGTGACTGCGATGCAGTATTCGTGGATGAGCAAGTCACGGGAGGTGAGAGAGGCGCTGCAATGAAGTCAACCGCATTCGGAATCGTCACATTATCTTTTATCATAACGATTATCATGGCGGGATGTAAACACGGCAGCAGCAGCGGCTCATCCAAGCCTGCCACAGAAAACTCGCCCTTCGCAATGCACGATGTGAGGTTCACGAACCCTGATATTGACGAAGCCAGCGCCATCCTTGATATCGGCGCGAAGACCGCAAGGATTTCAGCGTATGGGAGTCTGATCTGGGACGTGATCGAAAAAGAAAAAGGCGTTTATGACTGGACTGCGTCCGACAAGGTGCTGGGCGCCGGATATGCCGCAGGGGCCAACCTCTTCGTAGTTGTCGGGGCACAGAACAGACTGGAGGGGACACCACTCGGAACCGGCACACTTCCAAAGCACATGGACTGGTATCTGCAATTTCTGCAAAATGCCGTTGAGCGATACGACGGAGACGGAATTGACGACGCGCCGGGCTCCCCCAGGATTGACGTCGTTCAGATCGAAAACGAGCTTGACGGCATTGCATTCTGGCAGGATACGCCGGAGAATTACGCCCTCCTTCTCAAAAAATCTTATCAAGCCGTCAAGCAGGCTGCTCCGGATATGAAAGTGGCCATAGGAGGCGTGGCCACCCCAGCTGGATTCTACCGTTTTTATAAACCCGTTCTGGCGGAATTGGACAGAATTAAGGATAACCCTGGGGATCAATATTTCGATATCTTCGACTTTCACTGGTCCGGACAGTTTTTAGGCGACGACGATTACGCTGCAATATCTCTTCCCGCCGGGACCTACGAAATGAGGGCATTCGCTTCCAATATCCGCAGCGAACTTGACGCAATCGGGTACACCAGCGTGCCGTTCTATATTACCGAAATGTCCGATTACAGCGATACGCCGGAAGGCTATACGAACCATACCGAGGCCTATCATGCCGCGGCAATCATGAAAAGATACATCTATGCCCTGACCGCAGGGATCGACAAAATCTTCTGGGCGCAGATCTTCGAGGAACACAGTGCCGGCGGCATCGTCAACGGCTATTTCGACCACGTGGGCCTCATCAACAATCCGCTGAACGACGGCCAATCCCACAAGAAGCTTGCCTACTATACATACAAAAAGATGGTCGAGATGCTGGAAGGCAGCGAATGGAAGAGTATTCAGATCGTACAGGAATCAGGAGATGCTCATATCTACAAACTCACGAGAAATGGACGTTCCGTGTATGTTGCCTGGTGGGATTATTTGAATGATCCGGCCTACACATCGGGCATGACAAAACAGGTCGAAATCACGGAAGTGCAGGGTTCAGCAGCCGTGATAACAGAAGCAATACCGATGTTTTCGTCGGGGGAGGAAGTAACGGATTATACGACTGCATTTCGTACGGAGACGCTCGGCATATCAAACGGTACGACAACATTGAACCTTGGTGAAAATCCCGTATTCGTGGAGTTGTTGCAATGAGAACAGCCATGGTCCGAATCGCTGCATTATCTGTTTTAACCGCGATCGTTCTGTCGGCATGCACGGGGCATGAATCGGCTCCAACAGATAATGCACCAGGCGCGAAACGCACCTTTATCATGATTCATCTCGAAGCGGGGTATAAGGCATGCAAGGTTGCCGATAATCTTCCCCAGGGTTAACTGCCGACGTTTGTTCTCAAGGGTGGCAGGAATATTTCTGGCCGACTGTGGTTGAATTAGTCGAGAAAGCGAACGAATATGAGTTTAAGTTAACACTCGCCTTCACTCCTCAATGGGGGAAATTTATCGCGAGCGACAGTGCACGCCTGGATTTAGCAAGGCAATGGAGGACGCAGGGGCATGAGATCGGATTTCAACATCATCCGGTAACACACATAGACTGGGATGGCTATTCCAATGAATCCGATGTTGTAAATTATCCCCTGTATCTCGGACCGGTAAACGACGGCTTTTCATATGTGAATGCATTAGCTTCGCCCGACAATGTCATCAGTTCCACAATAGGAGGCCTTCCCGGCGACTTCCCTTCACACATGACTTCCCCTACCCTTGTCTACGGAGAAGGCAACGCTGATAATTCGTATCCCCAATTAGGGTCTGTGAGAAGCCTGAAGCCGATTTACAGTCGGCCGATCATTCGCGACATTGAAAGGGACCTGCTGCAGTTGACGACACGAGGTTTCACAACGGGTATGGATATATCACTGGAAGAGGCGCTGCCCGTTCTTCAGGAACAGTATAGAACCATGGCGGATGACGAAGTCTTCGGCATCGTGTGGCATGAATTCGATTACTTTCTGGAAAAAGATACATACCTCCAATGGTTCGATTTCATCAAGAAAAATGGAAGTAGTGTGAAGACGATGAAAGAAATATCGTTGGAATATCTCCAATAATATCGCTTCGACGAGAGTGTACAAGTTCAGGGCTTTCGTAAAATGACAGAAAATATATTCGCATGTAAACAAGGAGGCTCAACCTATGAAGATATTATCCGGTTTGCCGGTCGCGGTCCTGTTGGCCGCCATGCTTGGCTCATGCAGTGGGGGCGGGGACTCGTCCCCTGCTCTGGTTTCTATTTCAGTAGCACCTGTAAACCCGAACATTACCCTGGGGACAACACAGCAGTTCAGCGCAACAGGGACCTATTCGGACAACAGCACTAAGGACCTGACCACGTCTGCAACCTGGACGTCCTCGGATACTGCAATTGCGACCGTCGACAGCGCAGGTCTGGTCACGCCTGTTGCCGCAGGCTCGACCACGATCACGGCGGTATCGGGAAGCGTCTCGGGCATCGCTTCGCTGACGATCAGGGATGCCGCGCTCGAAAGCCCATTCGGATTTCTGGACGTTCCGCCGGATAAGTTCACGTATTACTCTGACCTCAACACGCACTGGCTCAGGGGAGGACAGGAAGGCTTCGACTGGGGGGGAGTGGAGAAAGTCCAGGGCGTGTACGATTTTTCGAGTAGGGACGGAGGGCTATGCAATCTTTATACAAACGGCCAGAATCTGATCTATGCGATAAGGCCCATCAATGCTCTCTATGGAACTTACTGGGTCGAGGGGAAACTTGATTTCACCGATGAATACCCGGACAACCATGTGGCTGATTACGGGAATTTCATCAAAGCATGGGTCGAGCGGTACGATGGCGACGGCGTAAACGACGCACCCTGTTCAACACCGATCCGCATCAAGAATTATCAGTTCGTGCACGAACTGGGTGATGTGACCCACGATTACTGGCGCAATCATCCGGACCAGTATGCCGAAATATTCGAGACGATTTATTCGTCGATGAAAGCGGCGTGCAGCGACTGTGTTCTGTACATGCCTGTGCCCATTCTCGAGGACATGATACCGGAGCAGAATTATTTTGCTACCGTGCTCGGCTATCTCCAGGGAAAAGGCATCACCGATATCGGGTTTGACTACCACACATGGAGCATGACGAATCCTCCCAGCTATGTGACCAAAGGTGAAGACTACGTAAGAAACGGCGACTACATTGCAAAGATAAAGAGCATCGTTGGCCGGGCCGGCTTTAACGGCTCGAACATTATCTCGGCTGAATCGGGCATGGCGGGGACTCTGGACATGGAGCGGGACCAGGCAGGCTACGTGGTCAGGATGTATTTATACAGCTTGAGCAAGGGCCAGAAGAAAGTCTTCTGGACTACAACGAGCGAGTATAGTCATTATGCCGACAACGTGATCTTTGCGCACACCGGCCTTATTCATAATCCGCTCAATGCCGACGGTCTGTCCCACAAGAAGCTGGCCTATTATGCGTACAAAAAAATGGCTGAACTGATCGAGGGGAGCGACTGGGGCGGGATGCAGACAATTCAGGAGTCGAATGACGTAAAGGTCTTCAAGCTCATGAAGAACGGCAGGCCGGTCTATGTCGCATGGTGGGATTATTACGATAATCCTTTATACATTCCGGGCAGCACGAAGCAAGCCATAATTTACGGTATTACGGGCAGCGCGGTCAAGCTCACTGAGGCCGTACCGCTTGGAAATTCCGGACTTGACGTTGCGGATTATACAACGGCTTTTCATACGGAGGAGCTCGCCGTATCAAACGGCTCGGTAACGCTGAGGCTTGGCGAAAATCCCGTGTTCGTGGAGGTGCTTCAATGAACCGCTTGGCAAGTATTATAATCTGCCCTTTATTGCTTTTTGCCTTTCTATTAGGCTGCGGTGGCAGTGGCGGCGGCTCTACTTCTGTCTTTTTGATTTCGATTACAGTGTCACCCGCTGACCCGAGCATTAATATCGGAACGACACGCCAATTTACGGCAATGGGAACCTACTCGGACGATAGTACGCAGGATTTGACTTTATCAGCAACCTGGGCGTCATCAGATATCGAGATTGCGGTAATCGACAGCGCGGGTCTGGCGACGGCTGTTGCCGCAGGCCTGACCACTATCACGGCGGCATCGGGAAATATTGCCGGAAGCACTACGCTGACGGTAAGAGACCTCATACTCGAAAGCCCCTTCGGATTCCATCCCGCCGGTGTTGCCAAACCAGGATATACCGGCAACGGATACGGCGACGCGCAGAACATCGGCGTCAAATGGGCGAGAGACGGTATCTACGCATTCTGGTTCCTGATCCAGCCTGACCTCTCCAGCCAGGAGTATGACTTTACGCTCTATGACAGCCAGTGGAGCAGAATTCCCAATGAGATGAAGGTTCTTGCAAATATTTCCCCACTGGGGCCGATTAACGACAGCTATTGCCTACCGAACTCGTATCTCCCCGTAGATGAGCAGAAATATGTCGCCTTCGTAAAGGCCACTGTGGAGCGCTACGATGGTGACGGTATCACGGACATGCCGGGACTGACCAACCCTATCAAACATTGGATGGTGTGGAACGAACCGAATACTGCAAAAAGCGGTTTTGCAGACTTACAGAGAATAACGTATACAGCGATCAAGGCGGCGTGTCCCGACTGCTTGGTCCTGATCGGCGGCGTGCCGGGCATGCCACCGGTTGCTGACTATCTTTTGAATTTTGATCTGCATTACAAGCCCATTCTCGATGCCCTCGGTGGAAAGTATGTGGACATCATGGACTTCCACTGGTACGGGAACTCGACCGGTGATTACCGGGACGCCAAGGAAGTATATAACCAAATCCGCGCTGTCCTCAACGCTGATGGATTTCCACCCATACCGATCTGGATAACCGAGATGGGATCCTACAGCGGAGATCCTGCGCCAGTCGGTCCGCTTCCGGATTATCCACTTCAGACAGAGAGGCAGCAGGCATTGGATTATTTTAAGCGCTTCGTCTATCCTCTTTCCTTCGGCGTGAAAAAGATCTTTCCCGCCTACGGCCTCATGGAAGGACTTCACTATGGCGGAGGATACTTCGACTACACTGGGCTGATCTACGACGGCTGGGACCCTGCAGGAGGCGCTCCGTACGATCTTGGCTTGGGAGTGAAAAAGCTCGGGTATTATACCTACAAGAAGATGACCGAGATGCTCGAAGGCTCGGACTGGGAGAACAACGAGACGATCCGGGATAGCGGCGACGTGTATATTTTCAAATTTATCAAACAAGGCGCGCCCGTCTACGTTGCATGGTGGGATTATTTCAATGATCCCTCCTATACGCCGGGCAAGACCATGCAAGTCTCCCTCTCAGGGCTGCAAGGCACGGCGGCAGTCATCACTGAGGCAGTTCCGAAGTTTTCAGCCGGGGTCGAAGTTACGGATTATTCGACGGCATTTAGCACAAGCATGCTCACTATATCAAACGGCTCAGTGATGGTGGACCTGGGTGATAGTCCTGTGATCGTAGAATCGCCCCTCCTTATTCCATTGAAAACAATTGCGCTCACCACGGACGCGGAGGGCGGTTCGGCCAGACCGGAAATCGTGGCCACGGCCGAAAAGATCTATGTCGTATATCTTGGAAACATTTCGGATGGCAACAATCGACGGTTCCACATGAAGATCTATGACAACCAGCTTGAAACGCTTATTGCACAAAAAACGTTGTTCAAGACAACGGAAGAATACGGGGGGCCGACGGATATCAGAGCGGCGTCCGACGGGCAGAACCTCTATGCCTTTTTCGAGACGCACAAAACAATTTCTCCTGATGCTGCCGAGACGTATCTCTGGGCCACAACGTGCGCGCTGAATGACGATTGCACGTCGTTCGCGGCCAACGCGACCCTGATTGCTGCCAGCATACCCATGACGGATTCTCCGGACGGTCAGGAGCTTCTTGACGACCCTGCGCCGCTCATCGGCCCGAACAGCGTCTTTGTCGTAACGCGATTTGACAACTCCATTTCCCCGGAAGGAGAAACCGTTTACCATGTCAGGGAATTCGACAAGGACACGCTCACCCTGCGGTCGGAGCGCCATCTTGATCTCTCCGACGCAGCCGATGGCCGCGGACGGGTGGCCAGTCTTCTCTTCCGGAACAACAGCATCTATATGGCCCTTGCAACCACGTTTCCTCCCGACCAGGTGGTACGAGAGGAAACTGATGACGGCGCTCTCTCGGATATCATTCTTGTCAGAATGAATCAGGACTGGTCCTTCGATCCCCAGACGGATGTCCGCACCATCTCGGCAGAGCCCGACGACCGGGAGAATTACATTACCGGTCTTGAAGCCGACGGCAACTATTTTTACATTACCTATAAGCAGACCGTAGGCATCCCGAATACGGTCGATGGGAAGCACCGGGCAATGATCAAGATTTTCGACAACGATTTTAATCTGCTTCTCGGAGAACAGGTAAAGGAAACGCTGTGGGGTAAGGACGGCGGGGAGATACGGCCGTCGCTCGAAGTTTTCGGAAATAGAATTTACTCCGGCCAGAGCGCCGGTCAGGGCATCGGGACGGGGAATGCCGGGATTTACGTCTACGAAACGCAATAGACGACAGGGCGGCCGGGATCGGCGTGCGCCGCTGCCAGTATGCGGTATTTTAAGAACAGGAAGGACATGCCCTCCCAAGAAAGGGGGTGGACGATCAGGGGGGGAGAGCATGACTCACTGTTTGCAATGCAAACAAGCTATGCTATGTCGACAGAAATTCAATATAAGGAGGCATTAATGAACAGTATTGAAAATATGAGCAAGACAGCTGTACTCTGTTTTCTTGCGTTGTTTTCCGCCGGGATCGCAATTGCCGATGATGCCGCATTTGCGCCCGCGCAGGAACCCGTCTATGTCGTCATTATGAACCATGTGGAAGGGGACAGGACCTGCCCTGAGGGAGATGCCCTCTGCCTGGCGTCCGTCGAATATCAAACGGCCAAGCTCCCGCCTCCGGGCATGGTTGCAAAGCCCTCGTATGCCCTGGATGTGGCCGGGAATGATCTGATCTACCGGATACTGCTGAATTACTCCGATTCAGCCGGTCAGAAGCCGAAGCTCTTTATCGAGCCCACCGGTGAATGGTGGCAGACATATGCACACCCCTTCTACGGTGGAAAGGCCTTCGACAAGTACAACTACCTGGCGCTCGGGAACGAGTTCGGAATCCAGGGTCACGCGATCATGTATTCGGGGATAAACTTCGGCTGGTACGACAGTCCGCATACCGAAGAGGGAGTTGAACGGAAATTCAAGGACCTCGACTTTTTCGCGGCCCACGCGCGCCTTGGTGACCGCGCGGTGAACAACGGGAAAACGTTCACGGGCGGATGGAAAATAGAGCGTCAGGGACTGGGCGACGCCTATGCAGAGTATGTGATCGACCACGTTGCCTTTGCCCTCGGGTACCGGATATCCTTCGAGGACCATGACGGACACATGAAGGACGAGCCCACGGGCATCAACAATCTCTACGCCTCCCCCTTCGTTTATCGGGCCGTGTATCCCGACGGCGTCCAGATGACCAAGCTCGATATGAACGGCAGCATCACCGGCCATTGCCAGGGGAGCACGCCGCGGTGCGAAACGCCGGAAGAGGCCGCTGAACGGCTCGACCGGACCCTCCAGGCGCGCGCAGCAGACCCTGACCCAAGGAAGGTCTACTTCTTCGGCTTTACGACTCACTCAAACGGCGTGTGGAACGACTTCAACATGGCGGCAACAGGAAAGCCCCTTGAAGGAGAAGGAAGAGGGCTTACCGCAATCATGGACGTTATGCAGCACAGGGTGGCGAACGGCGCAAAGGTGAAATTCGTCACGCCTATGGAGCTTGCGGCAATCTTCGAGGCCAGGAACACGGCACCGTCCTACTTTCTGGCCGTTCACAATGAGCCGGTGGTACGGGATCTCGGCGTTAATTACGAGGCCCTGAAACGGCTGGTGGAAAAGGCGAATGATTATCATATGAAGCTCACCCTCATGTTCACCCCCCCGTGGACGGAATTCATCAAGAGCGACCGCACGCGGGCTATGGAACTGGAGCTCTGGAAGAAGCAAGGCCATGAGATAGCGGGCCATCACCACGGCGTCTGGCATCCCGGCACCTGGGACGGCTACACGTACCTTCCTCCGTTCGAAGCCATGGTTATCCGGGACAGTATGGGAAAAAATGAGCCCTACCTCGGCAATCTCTTCGATTACCAATTTGTGCTCGCGGGTCTGGACCCGGAGGTTCATTCCGGATGCATGAACGACGAGAAGGACAAGAACGAGATGCCGCCGCATATCGTGTTCGACACCTGCTCCGGCTATGCGAATTTCGGCGCACCGAACATGCCATTGCCGGACTTCAATCCTGAGAAGGGCAGAAATGATTATGCTTCCATCGGCCCGGTGAACGGGATTGTCAGGAAGTGGCTTGCCCATGCTACTGTCATGAACGACGACCAGGCGGCCGGCGCTGCTCAGATGTTCGCTAAGATGCCGTGGGGCGTGTACGGCGCGGTGACCCACAGCGTCGCGCTCCAGTCGGATGCCATGATAAAATTCATGGACTTCCTGCACGAGCGCGACCCGCTCGGAGAGCACAGCAGGACCGTTTCGGAGATACTCGGGGCGGGGCTGCTGCCGGAAAAACCAATCAATCCATAAAAATATGACCTGCGTGATCGTCGGCCAGCCTCTTACCTTTCTGGCGAGGGGCAGGCCGACGATGGTTATGCGTGCAATACTCTTTGCAACCAAGCACCTTTTCAAGCACGAAGATCAAGATAGCATTGAGACGAAATATAAATATTTGTGCTGAATCTCTGTTTCCCGTATACTCAAAACTAGTGAAATCGGCACGGGGTTCAAACTATGATTGCCCGACTCATGCGTCATACAATACTAATCAATATATCTGGGGCAGCGTGCTTCTGTGCTGTGTTTCTGCTTTCCGGATGCGGCCCGCCACTCAGGATCATCCCGTCATTTGAGGGTCAGTTGATCGATCAGACGACGGGCAGGCCAGTCGCGAACGCGGTCATCGAGTTGACATATCACAAGGCAATGGCATCGGTCGGAGGAGATATCGGTTCGACAGCCCGTACCAGACTGGCGGCCACGGACACCGATGGCCGGTATCGGATACCTTCGATCTATTTCGTGCACCTCTTATCTTTTTATTCTACTATCCAGATCCGAGTGAACCACCCGGTGTATGAAACGAAAGAGTTCCGCTGGTGGCTTGACGAGTACAAGGCGCTCATGCGGGGAGAGCGGCAGTACAAAAACGGCAGAGATATCTTGAACGTGAAGGGTGCGTATCAGGATGGCGTGGTTCGCTTCGACTTTTCTGTTTTAAAACTAAGTGACAAATTCACGTACGAAACGATTAAGGAACATCCCTGGGTCGTGCAGTTAAAAAGGGACATACAGAACGATGGCGTATACCGGGACCTTAGCAGCGAATTTGTATTCGAAGGCGATCGCTACGTGGTCAAAGCGCGGACACTCGGAATCCCCATTGACGGGAAAGCGCTGTTCGATGCCTGGGATGACATTGCCCGGCCCTTCATGGACAAATCAACGGATCGATCCGGGCTCAAGAGCGGGAAAGAGCGAGTCAACAGAGCGCTTCAGGAATTTGACAGGGGAAACATCTTAACCTTTAATTGAGAAGAGCCATATGAACCCCATGCAAAAAACAATTCCGGCAAGCCTGGTTTTGGGAGTGTGTATTTTGTGCGGTTTCTGGTCTGTTTTTCAGAAATCGGCCTTTTCCCAGCCATCAGCCTGGAAGACGTACCGGAATGAAAAGCATAACTTTGAAATACAATATCCGGGTGACTGGAAATTGCAAAAATATACCATGAAGAGCGGCAAGGCGGTTGTTTATGTCGCAATAGATCCGAAAGAGACGGTTTCACAGAAAGCTTCAGAGACTATGGATGTTCCCCGTGGATTAATTGAAATAAGCTTTTGTGAAGAGAACTGCAATAATTCAATCAATGCCGCGATTGCTGCACAATTGCCGGATGTAATCATCGGTCATGGTAACAGTGTGCATGCAAAGAAACAGGAAAGGATAACCGGTGAGAGAGAGCCCAATCCGGCATACAATAATAGAAAGATTGTCACTTACTATTTAGGGCCAGTTGAAAAATTCGGAGATTCTATAATTTGCGATATCGTCATTACCTATATAGCGAATCTCGACGATAAGCATCTCAATGATTTTAGTAAAATCCTTTCTACCGCCAGATACACCGGTAAGTTTAAATTCACTGACCAATTATCCGAGTTGCCGAAGGGCTGATTTACGGAGGAGGCACGATGATATGAACAAAGAAATCGCCATGTCCTTTTTTTTCTCGATCATATTCACTATGATCCTCAGTCCGATTGCCGTACAGAGTTCGGATGCGAGACAGCAATGCGCCAAAATGAATGAGATGTGCGGGGGCATTGCCGGAATTTTATGCTGCCCCGGACTTGCATGTAAATATGGCGGCAACCACCCCGACGCAGGCGGTGTCTGCATAACGTTGCCGGCTGAAGAAATATTCTTGGAATTCAACCCTCCCCTCACGAACGAACAACGACTCATAGTCCCCAATACTGTTTATGTAGAAACTCCCCGAAAAGCGCTGAAGGTAGAGTTGTACGCAGGTCCCACCGGCACCGGGGTTGCTGGTCTTGAGAAACTCATTGAGTCAAATTCTAAACCCGTCGAATTAGAAATGGCAGGCCTTTACCGGTTTGTCTTTCATATAAAAAACTGCGATCAAGTATCTTCTCGTTTCATCGCACGGGTTTATTGGGATGATGGTAAAGTGAGCGACGAGCTCAGTAATCCATTGTATTGCAGATAACCCGGAACCGTTCTTGTTGCCGTGGCCGGGCTGAAAATACAAAATCGGCGACGAAAAATGACAGAGAAAATGCCATGGTGGGCGGACGTGAGAGAGTCGGCATGAAAAAACTGGCAGTTGTTGTTCTGATCGTGATACTATTGAGTGCGGGCGGGGAACTATATGCGCTCGAACAGCAGACCGGCGTGTGTACCGACGCCGTCGTGCAGAGATATGCCCTTCCCCGGCCGGACCGGGCATCGGCCTTTTATGCATATGATATTATCTTTTCCCCCTTTTCCCCCGCGAAGATCTGGAAATTGAATCCCGACGACGCTGCAGAGGAGTTTGATATTCAGACAGGAGCCTGGAAGAGCCTTGAACCGGTCCTCGGCTCTTTCGGGGTCAGCCTCAGCAGGGACAGCGGCATAGTCAAGGACCCTTTTGATCAGAACCTCGTCTGGATCGGAAATTTTCATAACGGGGTCCTGCTGTATGACACGGCACGTAAAGCAAAAACGCATTACAAGCCCGACCTTTTTCGCTCACAGTCGATTACCGGGATCGTGCCGGACCGGACAGTCGTATGGGTCGGCACATCCGGCGGTCTCTTCTGGTACGAACGGAAAACAGGAAAGATCGCGGAGAAAAAGGAATTCGCGGATGTATGGGTCCGCACGATAATCATAGACGGCCGGAAACTCTGGATCAACGGGGAGTTTGTACTGAACCGGGGCTTGAACACGATAAAGTCCGTATATGAATTCCCGAACTGGTCCATTCCCAAAGTGACCGATATTATTCTCGTCAACGGATACAAAATATTCTGGCAGTACGAGGGCGCCCAACCGCTTCTGATCCTGGACCGGGAAGACAGGATCGTGGCGACCGGACGCGGCCTTCCGTGGCGCACGGCGGCCATGGACCGGATCAACCTCTGGCTCTGCGGCGGCACCGGCTGCGCCGTATTTGACACGGTCAAGAACGTGCTGCGCGACGGGGTACGGCTCGGTCCTCATTCCGACCGCATCTCGTACCTGTCGGAGATCCGCCTTCAGGGTGATTATGTGTATTACCGTTCGGGCGCCACCCTGGGCCGTTTCCATGCGGCCACCGGCCGGATCGAGATCATTCCGGACATACGGGTGCGGGCCCTGCTTTCAGACCCTTCTTCGTATTGGATACTGGACAGCGACAGCCTGGTCCGCATAAACAAGGCCGGCATGGATAATCTCTTTCAACCCCTCGAACAGGTAGTGGAGGGGGAACGAGCTTCACAATCAGCATCGCCGGCAGCCACGGGGTCGATGGTTGAAAATCTGTCCTGGACCGCGGCTGAAATTGAGCGGACCTATGCACTGCTCAAAGGCGCTGAGCTGGAATCTGCTATCTACGCCAAGCGACGCACCCTGAAAGTGACCAACCCGGAAGAGCTCCAGCGCTTGAAAGAACAGCTCAAAGGACCCCTGCCTCCGCTGGAAAAGGAACTGGCCTATTATTTTCTGGCAACCGGTCCGTTCGTTGTCGGCGATCCGGAGCTGGCGCTGGAGTATTACGCCCTCCTGGCAAGGGAATTTCCAAAGGGACGGCCTCTTTCCTGGATAAGCAAGCAGGATATGGAGAAGATGAAGAGGGCCGCGCAGGAGTCGCGGGAAATTCGCGCCGGGAAGGTCCCCGAGGACGAGAAGCTTTGGCTTCTCGGTAAACTCTTTTTTGAGACGCTGTGCGTTGCCTGGAATGAGGGGGAGGTGGGGTGCAACTTCGCTTATCCCAGGGAGTTATTCAGCCGGTTGATCAAAAACCATCCTCGCAGTCCTTGGGCGGACAATGCGGAGTTTACACTCCTCCAGTACGATGAAGGGCTCATCCATGAGGGCGGAGATATTACACTGAATTGTATTCCGAAGTATGAGGCCTTTCTGGCAAAATATCCGAAAAGCGAATATGCCGCTGCCGCGAAAATGGCGCTCGGCGACCATTACTATTCTTTCGTAGAGGGATCACTCCAGATGCTCCAACAGGAGATCGCTTATGAGAAGATAAGCGATCTCCTGGGTAAGGCACGACTCGCTTTTGCCGATGTGAGACGACTCTATCCGGACACGAAAGAAGCCGGGCAGGCCGCGGAACGCTTGCAGGCCGTCGAGCAACTTCTCGATCGGTATGCCTGGGCGCTGACGATCACGACCGACAAAACCGAATACCGCGTTGGCGAGCCGGTCATTGTCACGTATGTTTTGAAAAATCTTCGGAACGTTGAAAGAAAGATCAGCATCCTGGACAATCTGCCCAATTTCGGCGTTGCCATCAACCGGTTCTCTTCGCAAGAGGAACCGCAATGGTCGAAGGTCCCCTTTGTCCGGGCATTGGACGCGCGGGAGTACGCTCCCGATACGACGAAAAACGTGGCAAAAGACGGTTCTTACTCGGAGTCCTGGAACATACTGGATATGACGGCAACTGAGCAGCAAGGCCGGCGCGCCTATGGGAAATTCGTTATCAGCCAGGAGGGACGATATACGCTTCGCGCGCACTATTCGGACCCGGACGACGCTATAACAATGCACTCTCCGGAAATATATTTTGACGTCTTGAATAACCGCCTTTGAATCGAGGAGATGGCAACGTGCGGAAATACTTCTTCAAGCCTGCTTTTTCAAAAGTGACAGCAGCCATGTTGCTGTTATATCCCGTGCCGCATACAACCTGTTCTTCTTCTCTCGTCTGCAAAACCGCGTATTTCCCGATTATTATCTCCTGGGTCAGCACGATGCCGGTTTCCGGAATAACGATAAATCCGATGGGAACAACCGGCTATTTAGGCGCGATCCTTGTATTGATCGGCGTTGCCCTATCCTATCTTATTTCCTGCGTGATAAGCGCCATCTATGCTAAATTAAGTACAAAGATAAGGATAAGGAGATAATTGATGAACAAACTAATCACGCCGATTATTTTAACCCTATTCATGGCTGCCGGCAACGGCGCTCACTTTCTCTTTCAAAAAACCGCTTTAGCCGAGCCGCAAAAGAAACCGGCAATTTCTGAAGAACAAATAAGCAAAGATTCTCCCTTTGGGGCGTCCGGCGCTTTCTCGCGGCCTTATGTAAAAGACGATACGGTCACCCGTGAAGAAATTCTCCGAATGGTCTCCGGACTAAAAGAACCCTATAGCCACGTCCAGGACATCGGCGGCAAATGGATACGTCCCGGCATTGATATTACCTGGCCCCTTGTTCAGCCGACGCCGGATCACGTGGAAAAAGGCGTTTATGAGTGGGCTGTTGTTGACAATCTCTATGGCCGCGTGCCTCGCGGGGTGAACGCCTTGGCCAATATCTGCGTCGGGCAGGGCACAAAACCCGGAACCTGGGAATTTGTCAACAAGTATGTTGAAGAACGTTACCTGCAATATGTGAAAGCAATAGTCGAACGGTATGACGGCGATGGTTTGAATGACATGCCCGGCTTAAAGAATCCGATTAAATACTGGCAGATCGAGAACGAACCGGTTTTTCCCAACCTCGATAGCAGCACGTTCAATCTTGATTGGATAGGTTTCAGCCACATCGTAGAAATCACCTATACGACCATCAAGGAAAGTGACAGGGAAGCAAAAATTTCCCTGGGCGGGGTGGCAGGCGGACATGCGGTGAAGAAGAATGATCCTTTTTTTCAAAAAGAGATTGAAGGATTTTATTTTCCCCTTTTGCGGAATCTGAGCGGAAGATATATCGATATCTTTGACATTCACTATTATGAAGAACCGCGAGAAGGCCCTGAACAGTGGAAGAGGGCCTGGAAGGACATGAAAACCGCCTATCAACTCTTCCGCCGTCGGCTTGATCAGAATGGGTATCAAAAGACGGAGATCTGGTTTACCGAAACTGCGATACCCAGCAAACTGGTTGGAGAGAGGGCGCAGGCATCGGATCTTGTCAAACGGTTTATCCACCTGCGGTCAATCGGCGTGAAGAAGATATTCTGGTGGAATATGATCGAAGGCGAACACCCATTAATCGTGGATCAGATTTCCGACCACTTCGGGCTCGTGTATGACGGCATAGGCGCGGAAGACCCCGGGTTCGGCGTAAAGAAGCTTTCCTATTATACTTACAAAAAACTCATCGAGATCCTGGAAGGTTCGGATTGGAACAATATCCAGACGGTTCGGGAATCCGAGGGCGTGTATATCTATAAATTTATGAAGCAGGGCAAGCCGGTCTGGGTGGCGTGGAATGACGGCGAGGAGTCGAAGGGCTTGAGAATACGACTGGACAGAGATACCAAGGCTGTCAAGATCACTGAGGCAGTTCCCAAATCCGAATCGGGGAAAGAGGTGATAAATTACAACGGCGCTTTTCAGGAAATTACACGAAAAGATCTTTTAGAAAGTTATCCTCCGCAACTATATCTCGAATTAGGAAGCGTTCCTGTGTTTGTGGAGAGGAAATGACTTGAACAAACATATTATGGCCGCCCTTATGATTGTAATCCTTGCCGCTGGCACTGTTTTCCCGGCACTAATCCTTGCCCAGAGCAAGTCGGCACAGAGGATAAATAAATGATCAAAAGCAATCGAGCTCTTCTTTCTCTCATCATGATTATCGCTACGAGTATCGGCGGACAGATCATTGTTCAGATGCCGGCCTTTTCTCAGTTGCAAAGCGGTAAATGCGGCGACAAGGTTTGCGATGAATACGAAAAGGCAAATCCCCGCTTGTGTCCGGAGGATTGCAGCCCAAAATGTGTCAAAGAAGGGGGATCAATCCCTGTTATCCCGATGGCCCTTCCATGCTGTGAAGGATTGACGCTGATTAAGCCGAAAGATTCAAGAATCGTCGGCTCACGAGGAATCTGCACGTCAAAATGTGGAGACGGCGTGTGCGGTCCCGGTACGGAAACGGCTTATAACTGCCCGAAAGATTGTGCGGCCACAACCTATCGAGATATCCCTTTTGGTTTTCATACAGGAAACGCTTTCCCGAAAGATATAGCGGCGCACAATCCTGACAACCCCCTCGATCCGGAAATCTGGGGCAAATATGAATATGCACAGGACATCGGCGTGGGGTGGGAACGGCCGGGGATGTATGCATGGATTCCGCCGCAGAAGTCGGGCCTGTCGTGGCTGCAATTAACTGATCGTATCTATTCAACCGTACCGGGTTCGATGAGGATATTTGCCAACATCGATGTGCGTGCGTTTACGCATACCCGGCCGTCGCAAACGCCCGAGGAACTGAAGAATCTTACGACATACCATCCGCCGGTAAGCTACCTGGAGTTGTTTGACGAAAGGCTTTACATCCAGTTTGTAAGAGATTTGGTAGAGCGATACGACGGCGACGGCGTGAACGACATGCCCGGTCTTAAGAATCCCGTAAAATACTGGCAGATTGACAACGAACTTCCCGGCATCCCCCCGTTTGAGATAAATTCATCGAATCAGGCGGAAAATGACAAATGGCTCCAAGCTTCTCTAAACAATTATGCCCACGTACTCGATATTACGAATAATGCGATAAAATCCTCCGATCCTTCTGCTAAGGTAGCGTTGTCGGGAATGGCAGATATCGGTCCCGGTACGGCGGGATTATTTTGCCAATATTATCTGAAAATTTTAGAAAAATTGAAGGGCAAGCATGTAGATATTTTTGATTACCACTTTTACGGTGACGCGAAGAATAGCTGGAAGACAATGAAAGACGCATACCGAATGATCAGAGAAGGGTTGGACAGTATCGGCTATACAGATATGGAGATATGGATTACCGAGACCGGCACGTACACGGGCAGGCCGCGTGATATCGGAGGATATGCACCGTTTCAGTCGGAAAAAGAGCAGGCCATAGATTTGGTGAGGAGACTGATTTACCCGCTGACTTTCGGTGTTAAAAAAGTCTTCTGGGCATGGGGGATCGTGGACTGCGCGGCGAGCGAAGGGCCTGACGGACACATGGGACTGATTTACAACGGCAAAGGTCCCGGTAATCCAGGCTACGGGGTCAAGAAGCTTTCATACTATACTTATAAAAAGATGATCGAGGTTTTAGAAGGTTCGGACTGGAATAATATCCAGATGATCAGGGACGAACAGAACGACGCCTATGGTATCTTTCTATGCAAGTTCATGAAAAATGGAAAGCCCGTCTATGTGGGCTGGTTTAGTTGTTTCGACGAACAGAAATGCAGCAGGATGAAAATTGATGCCAGAGCGGAAATCAGCCTGGATATAGAAGCCAAACAAGTCATCATTACCAGGGCAGTGCCGAGGTATGAAGCAGGTAAAGATGTGGTTGATTACAAAACCGCCTTTGAGGCGGGGACAAAAACGGTGAGCGATGGCAAAGCAACCGTTGTCCTGGAAGAGGTTCCAGTATTTGTAGAGGCGAAATAATGCGGAGGGGCCGGGCATATGATCAGACGTGCGAAGAATTTTATAGATTTCAAAGCAGGTATTGCCGCTTTTTCTTTTTTATTTTGCTCTTGCGCTTTTGCTAACGATGTTAATAAGAACATATACGATTCATATTTGAATGCAGGCGATGGAGAAAAACTCGAGATAGTGGGCAACGTCGCTAAAATGGGCGATGCCGGACTGCCGCATTTGAAAAAAATACTCAGAACTTCACTGGGGAAAAGTTACAAAGAGTACGAAGACGTTCTGAACGCCATCGCCCGGGTCGGTACGGAAAAGGCGGCAATGCTCTTGAAAAATGAGGTGCTCAGGGCAAAAAGAATCGACTCTCGTGTTCCCATGAAATATCTCGCAAAAATGGGCAAAAAAGGCCTGAAGCATCTGATCGATATTTCAGGAAGAAAAGAACTGGCATTTTCAAAAGCGCTGATGCCGTTCATTTCGCCGACGTCGGAATCCGTAAAAGCGAGGGAAGCTATTGTGCTGATACATGACCCGGCTGCGGTTGAAGACCTGGGAACCCTGATCAACAATACCTGGCTCAGGATTCCGGCATTAAAAGCTTTGAGCAATTTGAAAGCATCCGGCTATGAAACGCAAGCGCTGAAAATATGGGAAAACAGGTTAAATCGTACCAATGAAAGAGGATATGCCCTTGGGTATTTATTCGCTGTAGATAGGGATAGATATCTCCCCTTGCTTCAAAAAGAGCTGAGTTCATTTGATGCCGAGGCGGCGAGACTCATGCGGGATAATAAGGATTTACGCGCGAAAAATGCCAGAGCGTCTCTCTGCTGCGATCAGGAAGACTTGCTCAGGATTATCTTTTATATGGGTGGAGATCCTATGACGGCGACATCACTTGCCGTTTTTGCCGAGTCCGGACTCTGGGATAGACGTTACGAACGTGCAATTGATGATGACCAGATATTTCTTTCAATCCTAGGCTTAGGGCTTTCTCGCTCGCTGAATGCGAAATCAACGCTTTTACATTTTTTGCAAGAGGATTTATTAATCAAGCCGCACATAGCTGATTTGGCCGAAATATTTTCTTATGAACATCCCCGATGGCCCTGGTTTTATAAATATGAACGAGGCGTGAATAAAAATGACGGCTTCCCCATCTGTGCCGTCGCTGCGATAGCCCTCGGAGAGCTGGGCGACCCTACAGTGATACCGGCAATTGAAGTAGCGGCAAGGAATAATCCTGATCTTAAAGATGTTTTTGATACTGCAATCAACATGCTTCGTAAAAATGAAGCCTCTGGACAGAAGCAAATATTGTCCAGACGATGCGCCGGGGAAAACGAAATGTGCGGCAGTATCGCCGGGCTACTGTGCTGCCCTGGTTTCGCCTGCAAGTTCGACGGGAGTTATCCTGATGCGGGAGGCAAGTGCGTGGGGGAGTAGGATTGGCCTGGCAGGTGCGGGATGCGACGTCGCTTACTGCTGAAATGGGCGGAAGCCGATCACTCATACCGCAGGGCCTGGATGGGATTGAGTCCCGCGGCCTTGCGCGCCGGCAGGAGGCCGAAGACGAGGCCGATGACAACAGAGAAGGCCGTGGCAAGCAGGATCGAAAAGGGCGCGATCTGCGTTGACCACCCGGCCACGAAGGAAAGCAGCAATGTAATGCTCACGCCGACGAGGATCCCTGCAGCGCCGCCGCTCGCCGTCATCACCATAGACTCGATCAGGAACTGCAGCATGATGTCCTTGCGCCGCGCTCCAACGGCCTTGCGCAGACCGATCTCCCGCGTCCGCTCCGTGACAGACACGAGCATGATGTTCATGATGCCGATGCCGCCCACGAGCAGCGAGATGGCGGCGATGAAGCCCAGCAGCATGGTCATGGTCTGCGTGGTGCTCTTGAGGGTCTCCTGGATCTCGGCCATGTTCCGGATCTGGAATGCATCGCTGTCCGACGCTCCCAGGCGGTGGCGTTTCATCAGCAGCCCGCGGATCGCGTCCTGGGCCTCTTCCATGAGCGTTGCGTCACGCACCTCGACATCCAGGGAGTCCACATAATCCTTGCCCAGGAGGCGGTACATGGCGGTGGTGAACGGGACGATGACCACGTCGTCCTGGTCGCGCCAGGCCGAGGCGCCTTTCTCAGGAAGCACGCCGATCACTACGAAATTTATGCGGTTCATCCTGATCGTTGCGCCCAATGGGTTCGCTTCCCCGAAAAGGGAGCGGACAACAGTGGCGCCGAGCAATACCACCTTGCTGCGCGTGCGGACCTCTTCGTCGGAGAAGAACCGTCCGATGGTCGGTACGGCGGCCCGCATTTCAGCGTAGTCCACACCCGTGCCCTCGACCATCGTGTTCCAGTTCCTGTTCCCTGCGACTATCTGTGCGCGTCCGCGCACCGAGGGGGATACCCGCCGCACGAGCGGGACCCGTTCGAGGGCCTCTGCGTCCTGGATCGATAACCGCGTAACAGCGCCTGCTTCGAGGACCACTCCATGGAGCTGGCGCGCTCCGGGCCGGACCATGAGCAGATTTGAGCCGAGGGACGCGAGCCGCTGTTCCATGGACGCTTTTGCGCCCTGTCCCAGGGCGATCATGGCGATGACCGCCGCAACGCCGATCAGGATGCCGAGCATGGAGAGCAGGGAGCGCAGCTTCTGGGAGGTCATTGCGCGCAAAGCCTGGCGAAGATGGTCCGCCAGGGCGGCAGCGGCTGCGCTGTGCGATTCCTGCAGCAGGGTCTTCACTGAAACCGGGGATGTCCTCCCGTGACTGCCGGCGGGTTCGGGCCCGACGCGTTCATCAGAAACGATCGCGCCGTCCCGCATGCGGATGATCCGCCGGGCATGTTCTGCCACTTCCTTCTCGTGCGTGACCATGATTACCGTATGCCCTTGTGCGTTCAGGCCCTTCAGGACGGCCATGATCTCCTCTTCGCTCTTCGTGTCCAGGTTGCCCGTGGGCTCGTCGGCGAAGATGATCATCGGCTCGTTCACCAGCGACCGGGCAATGGCCACGCGCTGCTGTTCGCCGCCTGAGAGTTCGTTCGGCATGTGGGTGGCGCGCGAAGCAAGGCCCACATCGCGGATACGTTCCCGTGCCCGGTGCTTAGCAGCGTGTTTCCCGGCATAGATCAGCGGCAGCTCTGCGTTCTCCACGGCTGTGAGCCTCGGCAGCAGGTGGAATTGCTGGAACACGAAGCCGGCTACGCGGTTGCGCAGGAAGGCAAGCTCGTCGTCGGTGAGCGATGTGACGTCCGCACCGCCCAGGATATAGGACCCCGAGTCCGGCCGGTCCAGAAAACCGAGAACATGGAGCAGCGTGGACTTGCCCGAGCCCGATGGGCCCATGATAGCCACGAACTCCCCGGCCTCGATGCGAAGCGAGATATCGCACAGCGCGGCAACACCCGTGGGGCCGGCCTGGTAGGTCTTATTTATGTTCTGAAGTTCGATCATCTTATTATGTTGCAAGAGCAAGGCAGAAACCAGGCATGCCACAAAGACGCGAAGGCGCAAAGAAAAGCAAAGATATTTATTATCGCAAAGGCTCAGAGACCGCCGAGAATGACGAGATCTTTTCAGGCTTAAGACCTTGGCGTCTTTGCGAGAGACGCCCTTGATTATGACAGGGGACAGTCCCCCTAGAATCAAAGGGGACAGTCCCTTGCTAATTTTTCTTCCTGCTGAAGGGCACGAGCGGGTTGCTTTGGCCTGCCCGTTTCGGCGCAGCTGATGGCTCCGATCTGATGATGACGACATCATCAAGGCTCAGGCCCCCGGTGATCTCCATGCGGCCATCTTCAGCGATGCCCGTAACGACGGGAAGGCGCTCGATTCTGCCGTTCTCCTTCCGTACGTGCACGAAGCTCCCGTCCGAGTCCTGCTTCACCGCCTCCCGGGGGAGGAGCAGTGCGTTCTCCTTAATCTTCTCGATGATCTTCACGGTGGCGCTCATGCCCGACCGGAAGACATCGGGTACACGCTCCGGCACCACGTCCACCTCGTACATCGTGACGTTGTTCACAACCTTCGATTCAAAGGAGATGTGGTCCACCCGGGCGTCAACGGAGATCTCGGGATAGGCGTCGAGGCTGATCAGCGCTTTCTGGCCGAGACGGACCCGTCCGATGTCCGTCTCGTCCATCTGGGCCTTGATGATGAGGCGGTCGGAGAGTACGACGACCGCATCGGTCTGGGTCACCGTTTGGCCGGGTTCAACGGCCCGGACGATCACGTCGCCGCTGATGGGCGCGAGCAGCGGCGTGGGCTTGTAAGCGTCTTCCCAGTACTTGATCGCTTCGGCGCCCTGGGCGCGGGCCGCATCAAGCAGCGCGGCCCGTTCTGTGGAGCTCATGAGGGCAACCACGGTGCCCGCTTTAACGCGGTCGCCTTCCCGCACCAGTATTTTCTCTATCCGCCCGCCGATGGGCGGCTTGATCTCCAGACGGTTCTGCGGCTGCACCGAGCCGGTGCTCGTGATGACCGTTCGCGCCGTGCCGGTCTCGGGACGGACCTCCCTCATCACGTACGCCGTCTTGGTATCACGGTTCAGAAAGAACAGGGCCGCGATCACCACTGCCGCGGCAAGCAGCAGCAACCCCAGGTATCGTTTGCGCAATTTATTCCACATCTTCCAGAGCGCCTCCCTGCGCCTGTATCCAGGCAGCTTCCGTGGTCAGCGCGTTCGCCCGGGCGTCGAGCATCGCCTTTTCCACCCGCACGAGATCGTCCTCGATAATGGTCCAGTTATCGAAGGAGATGAGCCCGGTGGAATACTGGGCCCTGCTGATCGTGGCGCGCGCCTCGGCCGCTGCAAGAAATTTTTGCTGGACCTGCGCCTGTTCCGCGGCATTCTCGAAACGTGTTCGCGCCTCCCGGAGGGCCACCAGCGCTTCATCGCGGATGCTTCGTTCTTCCGCCTCTGCCTGCCGGAGCCCTGCGCGGGCACGGGCAATGCCTGCCTGCCGTATGCCGCCTTCGAAGAGCGGCAGCGTCACGTTCAGGCCCACGGTCCACTCTTCCTCACGGGGCGGCCAGTCAGAAGAGCTTCGGGCTGCCGTTGCATTGGCATAGAACTTCGGCGCCCGATCGGCCCGCGCTGCCTTTAACCCGTAGCGGGCCTCTTCTTTCAGAGCGGCCTGCTGCAGGACCACGGGGTTTCGCTGTACAATGCTTTCCAGGTCAACGAGCTTTTCAGTTTTCAGGGCCATATCGAGGCTGCCCTGAGCAGCGAGGGGAGCGAGGCCGATCCGGCCCATCTCGCGGCTGAGCTTCTGGCGCGAGAGGTCGATGCCGCGCCGCGCCTGCGATACTTCGAAATCCGCCTGGGCAAGGCTTGCATCCGCGGTGAGCAGCGAGCCTTTATGTTCCCTGCCCGCATTATAGCGCAGCCCGACGAGCTCCCTGTTCTTGCGCCTTCGGTCGGCAATGCCTCCGGTGATCGCAAGCAGCTCCTGGGAGCGCAGCAGGTCCACAAAGGCCGAGCGCAGCCGGAACCGCACGTCCGCAGAGGTCACGATGTACCGGAATTCCGCTGCCTGTATGCTCCTGGTCGCTGCCGAGACGTCATAGGGCGTCTTGAATCCGTCGAACAGGAGCTGGCTGGCTGTCACGCCGTAGGAATAGGTCTCGGCAGTGGGCGACAGGGAAGACCCGAAGCGCGACTGGTCGGCAAAGGCGCTGAGGTGCGGGAACAGGGCGCCCCGAACAATGTTCCGGCTCGCCCGCGCCTGCTCTGCCTGCTCGCGCGCAGCGGCCAGGTCGGGATGATTCGCCGTTGCTTCCTGAAGGCATTCCTTCCAGGTTACCGGCTCCGGCTCAGCGGCCTGGACCGGGAAGGATGCCGCAAGAATGCAGAGCGACAGTGCTATGGCAATAGTTTCTGATGACATGCTCGGCTATGATAATGCGCTCGCACCCTTCCGTCAACGGATTCTTGTGGTTTTTCCTGGTTGACATCGCCGGAGGGGGCCGCTATAATACGGCTCGTCAAGCGGGCGTAGCTCAGCTGGTAGAGTACAAGCTTCCCAAGCTTGGTGTCGCGGGTTCGAGTCCCGTCGCCCGCTCCATGTAGCTTAGACACTGATCAGGCCGGAAAGGTTGCATCACCCTGGTCGGATCAGCCTTAATTTTCCTGACAAACATTGCGCATCTGGTCCCTGCCGTGCTTCCACTTCGGCAGGGGTTTTTTTTCTCGGGAGGTGCCTCATGATCAGTCAGTTGCCGAAAAAAAGGCTGCTCGCGTTGCTGGCTCCGGTGCTGCTTGTCAGCGTTGCCATCGCTGCCGGCGACCGTATTGTTATTGCCGATTTTTCGGGCGGCATCGATGCGAGGGGCGTTCCTGCGGGCTGGCAGCTCAAGGAGAAGTCGGGAAAGGCCGAATTCGGCGTGGTCCAGGACGGCGATCTCCATGCCCTGCGTCTCAGGAGCGCAGATACTTCTTATTCCATCCAGAAGTCCGTGGACCTGGACGTAAAGCAGCACCCGATCCTGACCTGGAAATGGAAGGTGACAAAGCTTCCCGCAGGCGGTGATTTCCGGAAATCAAAGACCGACGACCAGGCGGCCCAGCTGTTTCTCGCTTTCTCGAAGACAAAGGCCATTGTGTACATCTGGGACACATCGGCGCCCCAGGGGCTGATGAAGGATGCGCCGGCGCCGCCCTTCATGAGGATCAAGGCCGTGGTCGTCCGCTCGGGCCCGGCGGAGACGGGCAAGTGGATATCCGAAAAGCGCAATGTCTATGACGATTATCGGAAACTCTACGGCCAGGACCCTCCGCCAATCCAGGGGGTGAGGCTCCAGATCAATTCCCAGCATACGGAGACGTCAGCGGAAAGTTATTTTGCCGACGTGGCTCTGGAAAAGGCGGGGATGAAGCAGTAGGCGCGGCACAACGAGAAATGTGTCAGCCTAAAAAAGAATTTGGACGCGGATAAGATCAGTAACATCGTCACGCTGAGGGTGGATCGTCTTTCGATTAAGAAGCTTATCAGCGATTATCCGAGCAAATCAGCGTCCAACCGTCGTATTTAGTCAGTTACAAATCAAAATCTTCTCACATGGGAAGACAAAACTTCTTTGACACTGATTTATGCTGATTGAGTTATGAAGAATTCTGATTTTTCATAGGTGTTAATCCGCCGTAATCCGTGTCAAAGGCTTTGACTTTTTTTGGTTCCTTGTTGTCCGGGTTGGGATAAACAATGTCGAAGAAGATTTTCATAACAGGCGGGGCACGGTCAGGCAAATCATCCTTTGCCGAGGCGCTGGCAACAGAGCTGCCGGGAAAGCGGGCCTATATTGCCACGGCGCAGGCCCTGGACCCTGAGATGGCGGCGCGCATCGAGCGGCACCGGCGGGAGCGCGATGCGGTCTGGGAGACCTTTGAAGAGCCGCTGGCTGTGGCAGATCTTCTGCGCAGGCTGCAGGGGTCGCATGATGTGGTCCTCATCGATTGCCTGACGCTCTGGCTGAACAACGTCATCCTGGGCCGCGTCGAGGCCGACGACGCGATCCTGTCCATGTCCGAAGAGCTCGTCAGCGCGTTCAGCGCCTTCAGCGGCACCTGCATCGTTGTGTCGAACGAGGTGGGCCTGGGGATCGTGCCTGATAATCCGCTTGCCCGGAGATTCCGCGACCTGGCGGGCATCGTGAACCAGCGGGCCGCTGCTGCGGCCGATGAGGCCTACTTCGTGGCTTCGGGAATTCCTGTGCGGATGAAGTGAAGGGATGAGAAGCGCTGTGGGAAGCAGGAAACTGGGCACGTCTGGGGGACTATAGGGTGTTTCCCTACAGTTCCAGGAGAAAATATCAAGATACCAGGCGACCTTATTGGTTCTGACCCTCTTGGTTCTGTCCTGCAGTTTCCCTCTGCTGATGTACCCCTTGACATTCATGTAGTCGGTATATTACAATGTAGTGCATGAAGATCGTTATGGATGCCGATTGCATTATTAAGCTCACCAAAGCCGGCCTGAAGGAAGACGTCTGCAAGGCGTTTTCCATTTCCATTCCCCAACTCGTTAAGGAAGAAGTGGTTGACCGCGGAAAAAGCAAGAATCTGCCGGATGCTTTCCTTATAGAGCAAAATGTACAAAGTGGAGCCTTGACGGTTTTGTCGGAGATGCGCGCGAAGAAGATTCGAGGAGAGGATGAGGTCATTTTGGCATTTCGTAACGGCGGCTATGACGCTATCGGCAGCGATGACCGGCAGTTCATACGACATTTGAAGGCATTTCACATACCCTATGTGACTCCAGCGGTCTGCATTGCCGTTATGGTTCGGCAGGGGATGATGACCCGCGAAAGCGGGTTCGCCAATCTTGATGCCCTGGCGCCCTATATCAGCGACGACGAGTATTACACAGTACGGTTGTTCCTGGAACGGGGGAGAAAATCATGAAAACAAAATCAATTCGTATACCCGATGATATCCAGCGGGCAGTTACAAAGGTCGAGAAGGAAGAGAAAGTAGAAGAGGCGACTGCCATCCGCAAGCTGATCAAGATCGGATATGAGACCTATGTTGCCGACCGCTATCGGGACGGTAAGCTGTCCTTGGCAGAAGCATCCAGACGACTCGGGATCACCCAGAGCGAGATGATCGATCTCCTGCTGGAACGTGGCACCAAGGGTAACCTTGATGCCGGAGATGTTCTGGCGGCCCTTGAGGCCTTTGCCAAGTAGAAGATGCAATTTCAAGAGGTATATGGGGACGACAGGATATCCCTTGGTCGCTCCGATACATGGGAAGCAAGTTTGCCACGGATGGATGCGGATAAAGGCAGCAAGTGAGTGAAAGGCGAAAAGCCGAGGCATGTTAGCCGCGAATGGACGCGAATGAGCGCTAAAAGAACGAATGACTCCCCCAGGGTCACTACAGGTACCTTCAACGGGAGATCGCAGATCATATGGGTTTGAATTATGCGCCGGCGTGCAGATTGGTAGCTGCTCAGGAGTAAATATCAAAAAGCAAGACGCGACCATATTGGTTCAGAAATGGCTTTACTCCAAATCCCAGGTGCACGAGTTGCCACTGTGGCAAATGAGCCGATGTGAGGCGATATAAAAAAAATACTTTGATAAGACTATGCATTATTGTGGCTCTTGCCTTCATTGGGCATGGCTGCGAAAGACGTGATATTACATTAACGGCAGATCAATTGATTGCAAGGGGTCAACAGTTTAATGCCGAGGGAAAAGTTGACAAGGCCGTTGAGTCATACAGAAAAGCAATACTATTACGCCCCGATAGCAGCGCGCTGCATTTTGAGTTTGGCGTGCTTTTGTACGCGGAGTATCTAAAGTCATACGATAAGGCCCAAATGAAACTTCTTGCAGATGTCATTAGGAGGCCAAATAAGGATTTTTCAAAGAATGATATTTCAAAAAGGGAAGGGCTGTTAGTCCGGTATGGATACAGAAAAGAGTACTATATTTCTGCAAAGGAGGAGTTTTCTGAGACCCTAAAATATAATCCTTCTCATTGGGAGGCCAGATATTATATTGCGGCGGATCTTTTTAAAAAGCAGAAATACGAGCAAGCTATTGTTGAATTTAATGAACTCAATCAACTTAAACCAGACTATGCTAACAATTTTACTTTTTTAGGCGAGGCTTATCTGAACACCGGCAAGTATCAGCTCGCCATCAATACGTTAGAAAAGGCGTCTGATATGAATCCATCTGCCCAGCACTATTATGTTCTCGGCTTGGCTTATAGAAAAACTGGGAATTGGAAGAAGGTTTATGAAATGGTAGGGAAATTGAAAGAGATGAATTCAGATTTTCACAACGACTTGTTCAATTGAATGAGCCTATAGGCTCATTCAATTGAAGGCTCGTTGTCAAGGGAACCTATAGGGCCTTGCGATGTGATAATGGGGTCCATCGGGGACACGGATGCACACGGGTAGCAACTAAGGCTCGCATGGCGCATGGAGTATAGAGATCTAACTGCGAAGAGCAGGAAATAATTTGCGCCACAGATTCACCCCGTTAGAGGTAAAGATATCTAACGGGGGAGCCAAAGATCACAGAGATGAGCAAGAGAAAAGGCCGTTGGCCGCGGACGGACACGGATTCAAACTTCATGGGCGTTAAGGCAAGACTATTTTTGCCGCGAATGGAAGCGAATTGGCGTGAAAGAGCGGTTGTAGATGATGTTAAGGGTTGAAAAAAACTCCAAGAATTAAGTCTGTGAATGTAGGAGTTTATGCAAACAGAAAACTTGCTGTTTTGCTTTTTGTTTCATTCGCGTTAATTCGCGGCTAAAGAGATTATAGTTCAAATATAAATCAGGGGAGAGGTCAGATATGAGCAAATTGCAGGACATTATAAAATCCATTCAACCCGTTGATGCATCGCGGGCGCTTGCCATCCAGGAGCGGCTGGACAACCTTACAAAGCCCCAGGGCAGTCTGGGCCGGCTGGAAGAGCTGGCGAAGAAGTACTGCCTTATCACCGGCAAGGACCGGCCGCAGATCCGGAATAAGATTATTTTCACCTTTGCCGGAGACCACGGTGTGACCGAAGAGGGCGTGAGCGCCTTTCCGAAGGAAGTGACGCCGCAGATGGTCTACAATTTCCTGCGCGGCGGCGCCGGCGTGAACGTGCTGGCGCGCCATGCCGGCGCGCGGGTGATCGTTGTAGACGCGGGCGTTGATCATGACTTCGAGCCTGCCGAAGGGCTTGAGATTCGCAAGGTCGGCCGGGGCACGCGGAACATGACGAAGGGGCCGGCCATGACGCGCGCCGAGGCGGAGCAGGCGGTCCTCGTCGGCATCGAAATGGTAGAGAAATATCGCGACGGGCTGGACATTATCGGCACCGGCGACATGGGCATCGGGAACACGACGCCCTCGTCGGCCATCGTTTCGGTCATCACGGGAACGGATCCGGAGCAGGTGACGGGCCGGGGCACGGGGATCGACGACAAAAGCCTGCGGAGCAAGGCCGAGATCATCCGGAAGGCCATCAGCGTGAACAAGCCGGACCGGTCCGACGCGCTGGATGTGCTGGCCAAGGTCGGCGGTTTTGAGATCGCGGGCATCGCCGGGCTGGTGCTCGGCGCGGCCCGCTACCGCATCCCCGTGGTGGTCGACGGGTTCATCTCAACGGCAGGAGCGTTGATCGCCGCGGAACTGAACCCGGCGGTGAAGGGCTACATCATTGCCGCCCACCAGTCCGTGGAGATCGGCCATCGGAAGATGCTGGCCCATCTCGAACAGGTCCCGCTGCTCGACCTGAACCTGCGGCTCGGGGAAGGCACGGGAGCGGCCCTGGGCATTTCGCTCGTCGAGGCGGGTGTGAAGATCCTGACAGAGATGGCCACCTTTGCCGATGCAGGCGTGTCGGAGCAGCATGGGGAAGGTGAGAAGGTAGGAAGATAGGAAGGGACGAGGGGAACCACGGCCGCTCATTATGATACGGAATTTCATCAACGCATTGCAGTTCCTTACTATATTTACCGTCAGCAGGAAGCAGCGGCCCGCAGAGGGCGACCTTGCGAAGTCGCTTCCTTATTTTCCCGCTGTCGGGTTCCTGATCGGCCTGTGCCTGGTCTACGCGGACCAGGCGCTTGCCTGGGTGCTGCCGCACACCATCAGCAACGCGCTCCTCGTGCTGCTGGCGATTGTGCTCACCCGGGCGCTGCACGTGGACGGCCTTGCCGACACCCTCGACGGGTTCATGGGCGGCGCGGACCGCGAGGCGAAGCTGCGGATCATGAAGGACAGCAGCATCGGGACGGCCGGGGCGATCGGCATCATCTTTCTTCTATTTTTGAAATATCTCAGCCTCAACATCCTGTTCAGCGACAACAAGACCGCAGCGCTGCTCATGGCCCCCCTGCTCGGCAGGTGGTCGCAGACGCTGATGGTCTTTCGGGCGGCCTATGCGCGGGAGAACGGCATGGGCCGCGCCTTCTCGGGCCGCCTCGGGACAAGCGGAATGATCGCAGCTGCGGTCGTGGCCATCGTGCTGTCGGCCTTTGTGGCCGGGCTGTGGGCGCTGGTGTTCGTTCCCTCCGTGCTTATAGTCGCACTGCTTGCGCGGTGGTATATTGTTCGTGCTCTCGGCGGCGTGACGGGCGATACGGTCGGCGCGGTGAGCGAGCTGAGCGAAACGCTGGTATTGCTCCTGTGCGTAGTGATCTTCGGCGGAGGGTAAGGATATGCCGACACGAGTATATCTCATGCGCCACGGCGAGGTGCAGAACGGCGGCGAGAAGCGGTACAACGGGCACATCGACGTGGACATCACGCGGAAAGGCGAGGAGCAGATGCGCAGCCTTGCCGAGCGGCTCGTGGGCAAGCCTGTAGCGGCCGTGTACTCGAGCGATCTTATCCGTTCCGTGAAGGGTGCGAGGACCATTGCCGGGCGTCTCGGAATTTCATTCACGTCCCTGCGCGAATTGCGCGAGCGGAGCGTGGGGAAATGGGAGGGCCTGACCGCTGAGGAGATCAAGGCGCGGTTTCCCGATGAATACGCGAAATGGCGGGCTGACCTGCTGAACTACCGGCCGCCCGACGGCGAGTGTCTGCTTGATGTCCATGGCCGGGTCCTGCCCGTGTACCGTAGACTGGTGGCTGACAACCGGGACCGGGAGATCGCCCTGCTGCTGCACGGCGGCGTGAATCGCGTCATCCTGGCTGATACCCTCGGCATCGAGCCTTTGAACCTTTTCCGGATCGACCAGGCCTTCGGAGCGATGAACATCATCGATTACTACGACGACGGCATGCCCGTCGTGAAACTGCTGAACGGGTGAGGGCGATTTTTCGTCAGCTCCGGGAGGCGGCCACCCTCTCGCTCTATCAACTACCTGTGCGTGCAGACAGGTGCAAGCGATTGGACGTAGGGGCTGCCATAGCAGCCCTTTTTGAGGGCGGGCATGCCCGCCCCTACGCTTTGGGCGATTCTGTCCCCGCAGGATTGCTGATTGGGAGAGAAACCCGTTGACTTCACTCCAGAGGTACTGTATTTTACTGTAGTTATGGAAATAAGCTGGGGGAGCCCCGCAGGATGGGGCTGAGAGCCGTCTGTCAGAGAGGGCGACCCTTGGAACCTGATCCGGGTAGTTCCGGCGTAGGGAAGGCTGTCATGCATGCAGAATGAAGACCTTTCAGCCACGCCCCCGGCGTGGCTTTTTTGTTATGGAGCAAGCCGACCGTGTCGGCGTTTATTGACGGCAACGCGCCCCGCCCCGTTTCCAAATGGTAGAGGACGCGGGCCCCGCTCCCCCGGCTCCGTTTCGAGAGTCCCGCGTCCACTACTATTGGCAAAGGTGCGGGACCCGCTTCCTATTTTTGTTTGATCCGGGGCGGGCGTGTCATACATCTTTATTGATGCGGGACGGAGACGGGGGTTGCCTCGGTCCCCAAGGGAAGAGAAGGATGAACATCACGCTGAACGGTGAAAAAAAAGAAGTCCCCGACGGCATCACCGTGCTCGGCCTGCTGCAGCATCTCACTATCCAGCCCGAGCGGGTGGCCATCGAGCTGAACGAGAGCGTGGTAAGGAAAAAGGGCTACTCGACTGCGCAGGTGCAGGACGGGGACAGGGTGGAGATCGTGAGCTTCATGGGTGGGGGCGCCTATGGAGCGAGCCGACCGTGTCGGCGTAATTGTAATTTAAGAACGGCGATATGATCGCCTTGGTCCAAGGGCACGGCAACACGCCCCGCCCCGTTTTTAAATGGCAGCGGACGCGGGCCCCGCTCCGTGTCATACATCTTTATTGATGCGGGACGGAGACGGGGGTTGCCTTGGTCCAAAAGGAGTAAAGCATGACTGACGACAAGCTGACCATCGCAGGAATCGAGTTCAACTCCCGCCTCTGGGTCGGAACAGGCAAGTACAAGGATTTCGAGGAAACGCGGAAGGCCATCGAGGCCTCGGGCGCCGATGTGGTGACCGTGGCGGTGCGGCGCGTGAACATCATTGAAAAGGGCAAGGAAAACCTGCTCGACCATATCGATCCGAAGAAGTACAAGATCCTGCCGAACACGGCGGGCTGCTATACGGCTAAGGATGCCATTCGCACGGCCATGCTCGCGGCCGATGCGGGTATCACAAATCTCGTGAAGCTCGAAGTGATCGGCGATGAGAAGACGCTCTTTCCGGACAATGAAGCGACCCTTGAGGCCGCAAAGGTGCTCGTGAGCGAGGGCCTGATCGTGCTTCCCTATACCAGCGATGATCCCATCATGGCAAAGAAGCTGATGGATATCGGCTGTCCGGCCGTGATGCCCCTTGCGGCGCCGATCGGGTCCGGCCTCGGCATTAGAAATCCCTACAACCTCAGGATCATCCTGGAGACGGTGAAGGTCCCGATCATTGTGGACGCAGGCGTCGGCACAGCGTCGGATGTGGCCCTGGCCATGGAGCTGGGGTGCGACGCAGTGCTGCTGAACACGGCCATTGCAGGAGCAAAGAACCCCATTGTCATGGCTGAAGCAATGAAATACGGAGTCCTTGCCGGCAGGCTTGCCTACAAGGCGGGCCGGATACCGAAGAAGCTCTATGCCACGGCCAGCAGTCCGCTGGACGGGATGATCGGAGCGTAAACACCGCAGAGGGCATGGGGCAGAGAGCTGGGCGCATGGAGTAAAAATGGTAAGCGTCTATCGGCTACGAAGCCCGTATCGTTAGGCGGAACCGAACACCGAAACGGGCCTCGTTGCCGTAACCGTTTTTCAACCCGCTGCTATTTGTTGTATGCTCTCTGCGGAGACTTCCTTGGCAATTGATTTCAAGCTCTACCTCATCACTGACCGGCATGCGGCAAAGATCCCCCTGCCTCAGGCTGTGCGCGCCGCGCTCGAAGGCGGAGTGCGGGCAGTGCAGCTCCGGGAAAAGGACCTGCCGATCAGGGAACTGCTCAAGCTGGCCGGGGAGCTTCGGCGCATTACGAAGGAGTACGGCGCCAGGCTTTTCATCAACGACCGCGTTGACGTGGCGGTTGCCGTCGATGCCGACGGCGTGCATCTGGGCGGAGAGAGCATTCCCGTGGATGCGGTCCGCAGGATCGTGGGCGACAAAATGCTCATCGGCGTCTCGACCCACAGCCTCAGTGAGGCCGTCGAAGCCGCACAGCGCGGCGCGGACTTCATAACCTTCGGGCCTGCGTTCGAAACGCCATCAAAAAAGAAGTACGGCCCGCCTGTGGGGCTGGGGCCCATAGCGGAAATAAAGAAAGCGATTCGCATCCCGGTATTTGCTTTGGGCGGAATAACGGTCAGCAACGTTTCCGCCGTGATCGACGCCGGCGTCGATGGCATCGGATTGATCTCGGCGATCCTGGCGGCCGATGATATCACGGCAGCAGCAAAGAACATCCTTGCAACAATAGACCGGAGTGGGCAGGCGATAAGGCGGGAGCAGCGAGACGGCGCCGCAGTCGGTTGACACCCGCTTCACAGGCAGGAGTGACTCATGACACAGATCATCGAAGCCCGGAAGGGCAACATTACAGCGGAGATGGAAGCGGTCGCCCGGGCCGAAGGCGTGAGCGTCGAGCACGTGCGGGACGGCGTGGCTGAGGGCATCATCGTCATCACGCGGAACAACGCGCACAAAAATATCACGCCCCTTGGGATCGGGAAAGGGCTTCGCACCAAGATCAACGCGAACATCGGCACGTCCAAGGACCAGATGTCCATTGCCGACGAGATCGAAAAGCTCAAGGTCGCCGTGGCGGCGGGCGCTGACGCGGTGATGGACCTTTCGACAGGCGGGCCGATCATCGAGATTCGCAGGGAGATCATGCGGCAGTCCACGGTGGCCATCGGCACGGTGCCGATCTATCAGGCTGCCGTCGAGACCGTCGAACAGGGAAAATCGATCGTCCAGATGGATCCTGAGCTCCTGTTTCGGGTGATCGAGCAGCAGGCCGAGGAGGGCGTTGACTTCGTCACTGTACACTGCGGCGTGACCATCGACAGCGTTGAGCGTCTGCGGCGGCAGGGCAGGATCATGGACGTGGTGAGCAGGGGCGGCGCCTTCCATCTGGAGTGGATCATCCAGAACGAGCAGGAGAACCCCCTCTACGCGCACTACGACCGCCTGATCGATATTGCAAAAAAATACGACCTCACGCTTTCGCTGGGCGACGGCATGCGGCCGGGCTGCCTGGCTGACGCCACGGATCGCGCGCAGATCGAAGAGCTGATCATCCTGGGCGAGCTGCGCGACGCAGCGCATGAGGCGGGCGTGCAGGTGATGATCGAAGGGCCGGGCCACGTTCCCCTCCATCAGGTCGAGACGAACATGAAGATCCAGAAGGCGCTCTGCAAGGGCGCGCCCTTCTATGTGCTCGGCCCCCTGGTGACCGATGTTGCGCCGGGCTACGACCATATCACGTCGGCCATAGGCGGCGCCATTGCCGGAGCGGCGGGAGCGGATTTTCTGTGTTACGTCACGCCGTCGGAGCACTTGCGGCTTCCGGACCTCGAGGACGTGCGCGAGGGCGTGATCGCGTCGCGCATAGCCGCCCATGCCGCCGACATCGCCAAGGGCGTGAAGGGCGCCATGGATTGGGACCGCGAGATGGCAAAGCGGCGCAAGGCCCTGGACTGGAAGGGGCAGATCGAGCTGTCCATCAACCCGGAACGGGCGCGCAAACTGCGCGAGTCCCGGATGCCGAAAGACACGGATGTTTGCACCATGTGCGGAGAGTTCTGCTCCATGAAGGGTGTGAGCGCCTATCTGAAGAAGGACAGCGGCGTTGGTGCAGGCCAGGTCGCTAAAGGCCGCACGAGCAGTTCATAGCGCGGCCTGCGGCCGCAATTGAAAGTTGGAAATTGGAAATATCAAATTGAAAATTTGTCGTATGGCCGATGGCCATGATGGTATAAAGCCCGTTAGAGCCGCCCCTGTCCGTCGTCTCACGTCGGAGCGTACTTGCGGATTCAGAAGATTGCGGCTCTAAGCGGGCTAAATATTCGCGTGAGCATGCCACTTCTTGAAAAGAACTAGCCTTTTTTTATAGAGGGGAGCGCTATGCACTATGCAATGATCATGTTTCTCATGCTGATCGCGCTGCCGGCAGCGGCAATGGAAGCACCGGCAGAACCGGTCATCCTAATCGAGCCGGCCGAGGTGGGCCCGGGCGAGATCGCCGTGGTGACCGTGCAGGGCGCGAAGGGAGCGGTCACCGGGACGCTGGACGAGAAGAACGTTTATTTTTCCCCCTCCCGCGAGTCATGGAAGGCTGTCGTGGGCATTGACCTTAATAGCGCGCCGGGTCAGTATGAGATCGTCTTTTCCCTCGGCGGAAAATCCTATTCGCGGGTCCTGACGGTCGTGAAGAAGGAGTATGAGGTCCAGCGGCTCACGCTCCCCAAGGACATGGTGGTGCTCTCGCCCGAGAATGCGGCCCGCGTCGAGAAGGAGCAGAAGCGGGTCTCGGCCATCTGGCCCGGTGAGACGGAGAAGCTCTGGAACGGCGATTTCACGAACCCCCGGGAAGGAAAGATAGGGAGCCGTTTCGGCCTGCGCAGGATCATCAACAAGATCCCGAAGAGCTCGCACAGCGGCGTGGATGTGTCTGCTGATGAAGGCGCTGAAGTGCGGGCGCCGAACAGCGGATCCGTGATCTTCGTTGACGAGCTGTTTTATTCCGGAATCTCCGTCATCGTCGACCACGGCCAGGGGATTTACACCATGTTCTTTCATCTGTCCAAGTCCCTGGTCACGCCGGGGCAGAAGGTCGCCAGGGGCGAAGTGATCGCCCTGGTGGGATCCACAGGCCGTTCCACGGGACCGCACCTGCACTGGGGCGTGCGCATGCAGGGCGCGCGAGTGGACCCCCTGAAACTGCTGGAACTGAAGCTGGATTGAATTTTAGCCGCAGATTTCGCGGATACACGCAGATCAAAAGTTTTGATTAAGGCTTGGGTATGGATGAACACGGCAAAGACCGGATCGAATATGCTGATGTAAAATCTCCGCTTCCAGGCGCTGTGTTTCTCCAAGACCTTTTCACCTTATTTGCGTTCATCTGCGGCTCAATATGATATGATCAAAATCCTTTCCATCGCAGGCTCCGACCCGTCCGGCGGGGCGGGGATACAGGTCGATCTCAAGACCTTCCAGTCCCTTGGCGCCTTCGGCATGGCCATCCCGGCGGCCCTCACCGCTCAGAGCAGCCGGGGCGTATTTAGCGTGTCTCCCGTTCCCTCCGCAGATCTTAAGCGTCAGCTTAAGGCGCTCCTTTCCGACATCAAGCCTGCTGCCGTCAAGACCGGCATGCTGCTCACGAGGGCGAACGTAGACGCAGTAGCCGCTGCGGTCAAAGAGTTCAGAATCAGGAACCTGATCATCGACCCGGTACTGCTGTCGAGCTCAGGCCGGACCCTGCTGCGGAAAGACGCGGTTCCTTTGCTCAGGAAAAAGCTTCTTCCCCTTGCTCTGGTCGTGACGCCGAACATCATGGAGGCCGAGGCGCTTGCAGGCATGGCGATCAGAAGCGAGCAGGACATGGATTTTGCCGCCGGCAGGATCCTCGACCTGGGGCCTTCCTATGTGCTGATCAAAGGCGGTCACCGCGCCTCAAGCGCGGCGGAAGATACCCTCTATGGCGGGCAAAAGGTGCTGGCTTTTTCCACACCCTGGCGCAGCGGCGAGGTTCACGGCACCGGGTGCGTGCTTTCATCGGCCGTGGCCGTGTTCATCGGCCGTGGATATGCTGTGGAAAAGGCAGTGGAGAAGGCGAAAGAACATGTGGATACCCTGTTGAGAAAGGCGAAGCCGGCAGGGAAGAACAGAAATCTTCGGTATTTTCAAATTTGATTTACAGAAAAGGCATTTTAGACGCCGGCACCATTTGATCCTCAAACGGAAGTTCGCTGCTGACTTTAGCGGTGCATAAAAAAAGCTGTTTATTGAAAGACGATTCACCATCAGGATGAAGATTTTACCGAGAGAAATTTTGATTTTGATCGGCTTTAATCCGATGTAATCAGATTGTATCCGCGTCCAAATGGTTTTTTCAGGTTACTATGGAGGTTTAAATGCGTACTGACGGCAGGAAAGCAGACGAGCTCCGCGCACTAAAGATCACCCGAAATTACATCACCTCAGCGGAGGGCTCGGTCCTTATCGAGATCGGCAACACCCGCGTGCTCTGCACGGCCACGGTCCAGGAATCCGTTCCACCCTTCCTGAAAGGCAAAGGCACGGGGTGGGTCACGGCAGAATATGCCATGCTTCCCCGCTCCTCGCCGCAGCGGATCAGCCGCGAGCGCGGCAAGGTCGGCGGCAGGACCCACGAGATCCAGCGCCTCATCGGCAGGTCGCTCCGGTCCGTCATGAACACGGCAGCCCTGGGCGAACGGTCGGTGCTGATCGACTGCGACGTGATCGAGGCCGATGGCGGCACGCGCACCGCCTCCATCACCGGCGCCTTCATTGCGCTCGTTGAGGCGTTGCGCAGCGCGCAGAAAAAGGGGCTGATCAAAGCGATCCCGGTGAAGGATTTTCTCGCCGCCGTAAGCGTGGGCGTTGTGAAGGGCACGCCGGTGCTCGATCTCTGCTACACTGAGGATTCGGCCGCGGAAGTGGACATGAACCTGGTGATGACCGGCTCCGGCGCCATCGTCGAGGTCCAGGGCACAGCCGAGGGCGCGCCTTTTTCGAAGCAAGAGCTGGATACGATGCTCAATCTGGGCGAGCAGGGGATCAAGGCCCTCGTGGCAAAACAAAGGGAAGTGCTCCAATGGGAGCAGGGGAAGTAAACAGGATCTCCAGGGGCGCGCATGCTGCATGTGTGTCCTAACCCGGACAAGCAGGAACAGAATTCACCACCCCCGCTCCGTGTTATACATCTTATTGATGCGGGACGGAGACGGAGGAAGACGCGAAGGCACGAAGTAATACATGAATGCCTTTGGGATTTAAGTAACTTGTGTCTTTCAGCGAGACCCTACTCCGGACGAACAGGGTATGAATCAATTCAAAAGCGAAAGGCGTCTCTCGCAAAGTCGCAAAGGTCGCAAAGAGAAGCGTAAATCTAATTTTAATTTATTCTTTCTTGGTGTCTTGGTGTCTTTGTGGTAAAAAATATTTTATCCTTCAGATCAGGAGGGGACGATCATGAAGACCTGGACCATCGACTCCGACCATTCTGTGGCTGCTTTTTCCATCCGGTACCTGATGCTCGCGAAGATCAGGGGACAGTGCAACAAGATGAAAGGGATGATCCGTTTCGATCCTGCCGACATTTCCGGATCGTCGGTAGAGGTCACCTTTGACGTGGCAGGGGTCACTACGGGCATCAAGAAGCGCGATGAGCACCTGATGAGTGGCGATTTTTTTGATGTCAAGAAATACCCTGCTGTCACGTTCAAGAGCACTGCAGCGGAAAAAACCGGCGTGAACAGCTGCAAGGTGACCGGCAACCTGACCATACATGGCGTTACCCGGCCTGTTGCGTTCGAAGCTGACTTTGTGGGTCCAGCCAAGAGTCCCATGGGCGGTGAGCTCAGCATGGGCTTCATGGCCAGGACAGTGATCAACCGCGAGGATTTCGGCATGACCTGGAACGAGCCCATGGAAGGCGGCGGGCTTATGCTCGCAAAGGACGTGGAGATAACACTTGATGTCGAGGCGGACCTGGCTGAGTAAAAATGCCCTGCTTCAAGCATCTATCAGCCCGAGAATTGCAGTTGGAACACGGAAATAGCGGTTAACCTTTGATTATGAGAAGAGTATTTGGACGCGGATAAAATCTGATAAGAGCGGATAAAGACAGGAAAAAACTTTTTTTCAGGAGATGTCGTCTTTATAACTTTTATCAGATGTTCCAGATTTGATCCGTGTCCAATAGGTTTTCATGGGTCTGGAGTTTTGTGAGTGACGTTTTTTTCTGTTGCGCTCATGTCCTTTGGTCTCATCTTTGCCGCCGAGCTGGGCGATAAGACGCAGCTCATGGTCCTGACCCTTGCACTTCGCTACGGCGGCAGGCCGGTGCTGCTCGGTGCCTTCCTAGCCTTTGCACTGCTGTCAGGCAGCGCTGCGATCGTGGGCAAAGGGTTCAGCGAACTCATCTCGCCGGAGATACTGACCCGCGTTTCCGGCTGGGTCTTTATCGCCTTTGGAGTCTATATGCTGCTGCGGAAAAAAGACGAGGGTGATGACGCCTCCCCGCGCCAGTCGAACAGGGCCGGCGTGCTCGCGGCCTTCAGCCTGATCGCGATCTCCGAGATGGGGGACAAGACCCAGATAGCCACCCTCCTGCTGTCGGTCAAGTATCAGAATTTCACCGCCGTGTTCCTCGGCAGCCTCGCCGCACTCACCCTGGCAACCGTGCTGGGTGTGTTCCTGGCCGGCAGACTGCATAAGTTCATACCTCAGCGATATGTTGCGCCTCTTTCGGGATTCCTTTTTATTATCCTCGGCCTTTCAGCACTCATTATGCTGTGATCTTGGAAAATTATTTCCCACCTGTTTTCTCTTGACAAACAATTGTTATTATAATAAAACTAAACAAGCGTTTTAGAAACGGAGGTTTGTCTTCGTATGCGAAAAAGAATATATTTAATCCTTTTGTATTTGGCAGTATTCCTGGTCCCGGCGGCAGCGCAGGCACAGTTTCCGGTAGTGAGCGCTGAGCAGCTCAAGTCGATGATGGAGGGGAAGCGGAAGGTCGTGGTTATCGACACACGGCTTCCCGTGGAATACCGGGAGGGGCATGTGGCCGGTGCGATCAGCATCCCTGCAGATCGGATGAAGGTTGATCGGGCCAAGCTGCCGAAGGACAAGGCAACGCCGATCATCTTCTACTGCCGCGGCGCAGGCTGAACGTTGAGCCAGGCTGCCGCGGTCGCGGCGCTCGAAATGGGTCATACCTATCTCATGGTGTTCCAGGGTGGAATGCCTGAGTGGCTCATGAAGGGGTATCCGGTCAAAAAAGGCGATCGGCCTTGATTGATGAGAGATGCGAAGGTAAGAAGTCGGGAAGGTAAGAGGTTGAAAAGAAGCAAGGATACAGTGAACAAAGGTTCGAGCCTGCTGGAGATTGTTATTCTTCGCCACTTTTGCAATTTGAAATTTTCAGTTTTCAATTGCGGTCAATGACCGCGCTGTGACAAGGAGTCCGGAATGAAGCGTGAAAAAGCAAATTATCTTATTCAGTCGGTCTCCCATGCCATGGACATCCTGGAGTCGTTCACCAAAACGGAGGACGAACTGGGCGTGACCGAGCTGTCAAAGCGGCTGGGACTGCACAAGAACAACGTATTCCGTCTGCTCGCCACGTTGGAACATCGCCACTATATCGAGCAGAACAAGGAGACCGAGAATTATCGTCTGGGTCCCAAGACGCTCCAGATCGGCGCCACCTTTATCGAACAGCGCGAGTGCCGCCGCCAGGCCCGGCCCATTCTCGAAAGCCTCATGGCTGCCACGGGCGAGACAACAGTTGTGGCCGTGCTCCGGGCGAACAAGGTCATCTTCATGGACAGCGTGGAGACGGACAAGACGGTGCGGGCTATTTCGCGCATCGGCGCCATGCTGCCTGCCTGCTGCACGGCCGTGGGCAAGGCGCAGCTTGCGTTGATGACGCCGGCGGAGATCGAGCGGGTCTACCCGGACCAGGACATTCCGACGCTGACGGAGAAGAGCATCAAAACACGGGACGCTCTTCTTGCCGCCGTGAAAACGGTGCAGGAAAAGGGCTATGCCTTTGAGGACGAAGAATGCGACCTTGAGGTGCGCAGCGCGGCGGTGGCGGTGTGGGATTTCTCGAATAAAGTGATCGCCGCCGTGGGCATTGTGGCGCCTGCGAGCCGCCTGACGGACGCAAAGATCCTGCAGGGAGACGTTATCCGGCAGCTCAAGGAGGCGGGAGAGATGCTCTCCTCCAAGCTGGGCTTCAGCGCGGCGTCTACCGTGAAGTGAAGTGACGCGGCGTTATACTCTGACGGACGAGGGAGGTTCTATGGGAAAGGTCATTGTCTCGCTACTGCTGGTGCTCGGCATCTTCGTTCCCCTGTCAGCCTCCGCCGCTGAATGGGACTTGAAGGCGAACACGAGACGCCTGGAAAGCGTCGCTCCGGATTACAAGAACGACAAGGACATCGACAAAAAGTTCCTGGACATCCTGAACCTTACGGAAACGACGAAAAAATCGTCGGAGATCTATGTCGAGGCGAAGCGGATCGCCGAGAACGCAGGGCTTGCCCAGAGCAAGTACATGGATTCGTTCCTGTACTACATGTTCGTGAGGTCTCTGGGACTCTATCGTACCGGAACAACAGAGGCCGACTTCTGGCTTGGCCAGTTGAAGTCCTTCGACAAGAGCCACCACCTCCTTGCCGCCCGGCTGCTCAGGATGAAGCTTCTGCCGAAAAACTCACCTGACGTGAGAAACGAAGCGGCCCAAATTGTCCAGTGGCTCCAGGCCCAGAAGCCGGAGTTCCGGGTGCGGGCCCCTGAATATACGGGAACCCTCTTCCTCGGCACCAAGCCCCGGCAGGACTTCGTCAAAGGCGAGGCCCCGAAGACCTATGTCCTGTCCTATTATCGGGGTTCCGCAGATCCCCTGGCGGGCTTCCAGGATGATGAGACCTATGTGTCCCTCCTCGACCGCATCAAGAGCGGCAGGGAAGACGTGATGAACGAGATGGTCACCCTGTACCGGAAAAAGGACAAGAAGGCCGAGGCCGCCGGAATACTCTACGAACTTGCCATGCTGAAGGTCTCGGTCCGGGACCTGGCAGCAGCAAAGACCCTGCTCGAATCAGCAGTGAAGCTCAACCCCGAGCTGGCCGGGGCCAGGCAGCAGCTCGACAAGATCAAGCTCGAACTCGCCTACCAGTCTGTGGCGCCTCCAAAGACGGAGACGCCGGTGGCAGAAGGCTCATCCGCCATCCCCGAGCATCTCTATCAGGAAACGGGCTATCTCACGCCGGCAGACCGCGTGCTGTCCGAGGCTGAGTTGCACGGCAGGAGCGCCGGCGAGCTCAGGGCCATGCGCAACGAGGTATACGCACACTACGGCAGGACCTTTGACGCTCTGGACCTGCAGGAGTATTTTTCGCGCAAGCCCTGGTATCGCCAGTCCCCGACCTATTCCGACAGCGCACTGAGCGAGATCGACCGGGAGAACGTCCGGATCATCCAGGACTTCGAGAATCGTGCTGTGCAGTGATCATTTTTTTAGGTTGCATTTGACACTGTTCTCACGGCTGTGCTATTATCGAAAAAATGAATGTGCATGAGAAATGGGACCGCCTTGCGGCAGTATTGCGCGGCATGGAGAGCGCCGTGCTAGCCTTTTCCGGCGGCGTGGACAGCTCACTGCTGTTGAAGGCGGGTGTGGACGCTTTGGGCGGAAAGTTCCTGGCCGTGACCGCCCTTTCCGACACCTATCCTGCAGCTGAACTTGTTGACGCCCGGGAATTCGCCAGGTCCGTGGGTGCGGCGCATCTGGTCATCGAGAGCGACGAACTGCGATCCGAAGACTTCTGCAGCAACACTCCTGAACGCTGTTATTACTGCAAGAGCGAGCTGTTCGGTAAGCTCGTTTCCCTTGCCCGCGAACGCGGGTTCGCGCAGGTCCTCGACGGATCCAACCTGGACGATCTTGCCGACCATCGCCCTGGCAGGCGGGCTGCAGCGAAATATTCGGTACGAAGCCCTCTCATCGAGGCGAAGTTTACGAAGCAGGACGTCCGCGAACTCGCCCGCTCGTTCAACCTTCCCGTGTGGGACAAACCATCTCTCGCCTGTCTCGCCTCAAGGATCCCCTATGGTACGCAGGTCACGCCTGCGCTCCTCAAGGCCATCGGGAGCGCCGAGGACGTGCTTGTGGGAATGGGGTTCCGGCAGGTCCGCGTGCGTCATCACGGAGACACGGCGCGGATCGAGATCAGCCCCGGCGATTTCGGGCGCATATCGACAGGCGATAGCACCCGCAGGATCGTCTCGGCGCTCAAGAAGCTGGGTTATACCTATGTCTGCCTGGACCTGGAAGGGTACCGGACAGGGAGCATGAATGAAGGGCTTATGGAGCGAGTCCCGATCTGATCGGGACGTTTAAAATACGGCAACACGCCCCGCCCCGTTCTTAAATGGTAGCGGACGCGGGCCCCGCTCCGTGTCATACATCTTTATTGATGCGGGACGGAGACGGGGGTTGCCTTGGTCCAAAAGGGGAATACATGAAGGTTCTGATCGTTGGCGGCGGAGGGCGTGAGGACGCCCTTGCCTGGAAGATATCGCAGAGCAAAGGGGTCACGAAGGTCTTCGTGGCGCCGGGCAATGCAGGCACGGCACTGCGGGCCGAGAACGTACCGATCAAGGCCGACGACATCAGCGCGCTGCTCGCCTTTGCACGGGAGAAAAAGGTGGATCTGACAGTGGTCGGCCCCGAGGGACCCCTGTCTGCCGGTATCGTCGACGAATTCGCCAAAGCAGGGCTGCGCGTTTTCGGTCCGAGCAAAGCGGCCGCCGAGATCGAAGGAAGCAAGGCCTTCTCCAAAGAGCTCATGAAAAAATACGGCATCCCCACGGCGGAGTATGAGGTCTTCGAGGACCGTGCCGCAGCCGAAGCCTACGTGCGCGAAAAAGGCGCGCCCCTGGTGGTGAAGGCAGACGGCCTCGCCGCCGGCAAAGGGGTCATCGTGGCGGAGACGATAGAAGAGGCCCTCGATGGGCTGGACCGCATCATGGGAAAGAAGGAATTCGGCGCTGCCGGGAACCGCGTTGTCGTCGAAGAATGCCTCAAAGGCGAAGAGGCGTCCTTTATGGCCTTTACGGACGGCAAGACCGTGGTGCCCATGGCCTCGGCGCAGGATCACAAGCGCGTTTTTGACGGCGACAAGGGCCCGAACACGGGCGGCATGGGCGCCTATTCGCCGGCGCCGGTTGTGACCGTCAGGCTCGAACGCCAGGTGATGGACGAGGTGATGATCCCCACGGTGCGGGCCATGGAGAAGGAGGGCAGGCTCTTCAAGGGCGTGCTGTATGCGGGTCTTATGATCCATGACGGCCGAGCCAAGGTGCTGGAGTTCAACGGCCGTTTCGGCGATCCCGAGACGCAGCCGGTGCTTGCGCGGCTCGATACGGACCTGGTGGCGATCCTCGAGGCGGTCATCGATGGTACGCTTGCGAAGGCGGACGTGCGCTGGAAGCCGGAGTCAGCGGTCTGCGTCGTGATCGCGGCAGGCGGTTATCCCGGCGCCTATGAAAAAGGAAAAGAGATAGCGGGGCTGGAGCAGGCGGGGACCCGGGAAGGCGTGATAGTGTTCCATGCGGGCACGTCGCTCCGGAACGGAAAAGTGGTGACCGACGGCGGGCGCGTGCTCGGCGTGACCGGCCTCGGGAGCGTGATCGCTGCTGCGATCGACAGGGTGTACGCGGCGGCCAGGGATATATCTTTCGAGGGCGCCCAGTATCGCAAGGATATCGGCGCCCGGGCCCTCGAAACGGGCAGTTGATCCAGATGTCGCGATTTTGAACCGGACAGGCCGGAAACAGAATACGTTTCAACCGTGCATTTTTTTGCAGGCGGTTGTATTGTTGCAGTAGGCAGGGTCCCGATACTCGGGGCTGATTACCGAAAGGCCGCAACCCTGAAGGGTTGCCCTGCAAAAACATAAAATCTCATCGTCTGTTGTGCCCCGCCATAGCGGGTAATGAATGATTCACCACGCAGGGCGTGAAGAACACGAGTGCATGCATTTTTAACGCGAGCTTCTTATTTTATCTGCGTAAATACACGGCTCCCTTGCCGTTCGAGGCTGAAAGGACATACAGTATGCCACCAAAACCGGTTGTCGGCATTTTGATGGGGAGCGATTCGGACCTGCCGATCATGCAGGAAGCAGCGGTCATGCTCCAGGAATTCGGCATTGAATACGAGATGACGATCGCCTCGGCGCACCGCACGCCAAAGAAGGTGCTTGAATACAGCCAGAGCGCTGAACGGCGGGGATTGAAGGTCATCATCGCCGGCGCGGGATGGGCCGCGCATCTGGCGGGAGTGATCGCTTCGCAGACTACCCTGCCGGTCATCGGTGTGCCTATCGATTCATCGTCGCTCAATGGACTGGACGCGCTTCTAGCCACGGCACAGATGCCCGGCGGCGTGCCCGTTGCGACTATGTCGCTGGGCAAGGCAGGCGCCAAGAACGCCGGGGTCTTTGCAGCCCAGATAATCGCAACGGCCGACGTGAAGATCGCGAACCGCCTGAAGGTCCACAAGGTGGAGATGGAGCGCGAGGTTGAGGACAAGGCGAAGCGGCTGCTTACCCTGACCGCGGCGCCATCAGAAAAAAAAGAAACGGAAAAAACTCCCGCCGCAGCGAAAAAGAAGTCGCGACGCCGGCGGTGGAAGAAGAAGGCAGGCGCCGGGCCTGAGCAGGGGTCTGAATAGTGAAGACCGAGCTGGAATGCCTGCCCTGTTTTTTCAGGCAGGTGAGCCGAACCCTGCGGTATGCGGGAGTGAACGGCGACGCAGGCAGGAAGATCATGCGCAGGGTCGGGGAAATCGTCGAGCAGGCGACCCTCGATCAGGCGCCGGCCCGTATCAGTACTCACCTTCACCGGGCGCTTCGGCGCGATACCGGTGTTGATCCTTACCGCCACCTCAAGGAAAGCTCCACGCGCAGCGCTCTTGCCCTGCTGCCCCGTCTGCGCGTCAGCGCGGCATCCGCTCCGGGACGGGACCCGCTTGAGGTCGCTGTCCGCGTGGCCATAGCGGGGAATGTGATCGATTTCGGCATTTATGAAGAATTTGATCTCGAAGGCTCTCTTGTCGATTCCCTCCGGCTGCCCCTTGCTTCCGCTCCTTACCGATCATTCGTCCGGGCCCTTGAACGGGCGCGTACCATCCTCTATCTCTGTGACAACGCCGGCGAGATCGTCTTTGACCGGCTCCTGCTCGATCTGCTCAGGGCAGCGGGCAAGGACGTGACCGCCGTGGTCAAAGGTTCCGCGGTGATCAACGACGCGACTATAAATGACGCGGTTGCGGCAGGCCTGGAAGAGAGCGCGCGAGTGATCGACAACGGCAGCGACGGCATCGGCACGCTGCTCGAGACCTGTTCAGAGCGCTTTCTGGACGCCTACCGCTCCGCTGATCTGGTGATCAGCAAGGGGCAGGCGAATTTCGAGACGCTGCTTGCTGAGAAGGACCCGCGGATTTTCTTTCTATTCAAGGTGAAGTGTCCTGTGGTGGCGCGGTCTCTCGGGCGGCCTGAAGGCGATATTGTGCTGATGAACGGAGATGCGGATCTGTCGATGTTCGCAGACAGCGATGCCGGATTTTTGTTCCATGGCTGAAACGGTACTATTCGATGCCGGCGCGCCGGAGAAGGCCTTTTCCCTCTGCCGCGCGGTGCTGCTCAGCGGCGGGGTGATCGCCTATCCCACAGAGACCTTTTACGGCCTCGGAGCCGACCCGCGTAATCCCGCGGCGGTGAAGCGGCTCTTCGAGGTTAAAGGCAGGCGGCCTGACCAGCCGATCCTGCTGCTTCTGCCAGATGTGAGGAGCGTTGCGGACTGGGCTGCAGAGATAAGCCCAACGGCAAAGAAACTGATGTCTGTATTCTGGCCGGGGCCGCTCACCCTGGTATTCAAGGCCCGAGACAGCGTGGCCAGGGAGCTTACAGCAGGGACCGGCACGATCGGGCTCCGGCTGTCCGGCAGCGCGCTTGTTGCCGACCTGCTCCGCTTTCTGGACATGACGATCACCGGCACGAGCGCCAATCTTTCGGGCGGGCGCAGCCCTGAAACAGCGGAGATGGTGGCGGAAACGATCGGCAGCGGGATCGACCTGATCCTCGACGGAGGAAAGACGCCCGGCGGCCGTCCTTCCACGGTGTTCGATGTGAGCGTTGACCCGCCGCTGCTAGTGCGTGATGGCCTGGTCGCGGTCAGGGAGATCGGCAAGCAGGTTAAGATCAGGATCTGAGGAACATAATGAGACCTGAAGGCCCGACCAAAAGCCGCCACCCCCGCTCCGTTACCAGTTACTAGTGGATGCGGGACGGGGAAGGCGCGAAGAGAGACAATAAACAGGTTAGTATCTTGACTAGTGAAATAATTTCAGCCCTTACTTCGTGCCTTAGCGCCTTTGTGGCAAGCTTTGGTTTAAATAAATCGCGCAATCATGTCAAGTATCGCAGGGGAGGAAGATGAAGATTCTCGTGATCGAAGATGATGAGCAGGTGCGGAACACCCTGATCGACATCCTGAAGTACAAGAAGCACGGCGTTGACGGGACCGTCAGCGCTGAAGAGGCGCTCCGAAAGCTCCCCGGAGACTACGATCTGGTCATATCCGACATCCTGCTCGAAGGCATGGACGGCGTGGCCCTTTTGGGCAAGGTGAACGCGATGCCGTCGCCGCTTCCCGTGCTGATGATCACGGGATACGGCGATGCGGTGATGGAAGACCTGTGCCGCAAGAACGGGGCCGCTGGGTTCCTGAAGAAGCCCTTTACGGTCCAGAGCCTGCTGGCCGTAGTTGAAGAAGCGGCAAAGAAAAAATGATCTTTCCCGCGGCAATCGCGGGAAGGCGCCGCCCCGAAATCGCCGCTCCATGGCGAAGCGGGGCCTGGCAGAGAGGAAGAATGCATGAAGAAGACGTTTGTGCTCGACACGAATGTGCTGCTCCACGATCCCCGCGCCATATTTTCCTTTGATGACAATGACGTGGTGATCCCCATCGTCGTGATCGAGGAACTGGACAGATTCAAGAAGGGCATCGACGAGATGGGGCGGAACGCGCGCCAGGTATCGCGCATCCTGGATGAATACCGGCTGCGTGGAAAGCTTTCGAAGGGCGTGGCGCTCGACACCGGCGGCAGCCTGCGGGTCGAGCTGAACCATCAGTCCCCGGAGCGCCTTCCCCCGGAACTCGTGGCTACCAAGGCCGACAACCGCATCCTGGCCACGGCCCTGAACCTCTGCGAAGGCGAGGATTGCCCGCCCGTAGTCCTGGTGACGAAAGACACCAACCTGCGGATCAAGGCTGACGCCGTCGGGCTGCATGCCGAGGATTTTGAGACCGACACGGTCACGATCGAGGAACTCTACGGCGGAGAGACCGAGCAGGACGTGGCGCCCGGGCAACTCGACGATTTTTACGCCAAGGGCGAGCTGAAGATCCCGGACAGGAAGTTCTATCCGAACCAGTTCGCGTTGCTCAAGAGCACGGCGCACCAGTCGCAGACAGCGCTGGCGCGGTACAGCCACCAGAGGGCCGCCCTGCTGCCGATAGTTCACGTTAAGCACGGCGTCTGGGGGATATCGGCGCGGAACAAGCAGCAGCAGTTCGCCCTGGACCTGCTGCTGAACGATGATATCCGGCTCGTGACGCTTGTAGGAAAGGCGGGGACCGGCAAGACGCTCCTGGCGTTGGCTGCGGGGCTGGAGAAGACGATCGAGGCCAGGATCTATCAGCGCCTGGTCGTCTCCCGACCTGTGTTTCCCCTGGGGAAGGACATCGGGTTTCTGCCCGGCGATATCGACGAGAAGCTCAAGCCCTGGATGCAGCCGATCCGCGATAATCTCGATTTTTTGATGGGAGCGTCGGCAACAGCGGCGCGGGGAAAGGGCCGGAAGGACATCCAGAGCCTTTTTGACCTGGGCATGATCGAGGTGGAGCCGCTCACCTATATCCGCGGCAGGAGCATGCCGAACCAGTACCTGATCGTGGACGAGGCGCAGAATCTGACGCCCCACGAGATCAAGACCATCATCACCCGGGCGGGCGAGGGCACGAAGGTGGTGCTGACCGGCGATCCCTACCAGATCGACAATCCCTATATCGACTCGGCGAGCAACGGCCTGGCCTACGTGGTCGAGCGGTTCAAGGACGAGGCCATTGCCGGCCATATCACGCTGATGAAGGGTGAGCGTTCGGACCTGGCGGAACTTGCCGCGACATTGCTTTGATCTTGAAACAGCACTTGGACGCAGATGAAGGCGGATTTACGCCTGCAAGGCGAGGCTATGTCATACTGAAAAAGCATTTTTTGGACGCGGATCAAATCTGATAAATTCGGATAGAGCAAGAAAACACGGGTGCTTCCTGCGGAAGTTCCTACCAGCGACGCTACGGTGAGGTGGGGAGGGGCTTCTGCTCCAGTACCGCCCTCAGGCGCTGCAGTAGGTCCTTCGGGGAGACCGGCTTCATGATGAAGTTCTGGCCCTCGGCAAGCATCTTTTTTTGGATGATCACGTCTTCGGAATAGCCGCTTGTGAAGAGCACCCGTACGTCGGGCCGCTGTTTCCTGATGGCGTCGCAGGCTTCCCTTCCGCTCATGGTCGGCATGATCACGTCAAGGATCAGCGCCTGGACCCCGCCGTTCGCCTCCTTGAACTTCTTCACGGCATCAGCCCCGTCCACGGCCTGCAGAACAGTATAGCCGAACCCTTTGAGCACGGTCGCCATGAAGCCTCTGGCAGCCTCGTCGTCGTCGGCGACCAGCACGGTCTCGTAGCCATCAACGACAGGCGTTGGGGCCGGAGGCATCACCGTTTCGGCGGGCTGCGATTCCAGGGGCAGGTATACGGTAAAGATCGTGCCCTGGCCCGGCTCGCTCGTAACGGTAATGTATCCTTCGTGCTCTTTCACGATGCCGTAGACAATGGAAAGCCCGAATCCCGTGCCTTTCCCCACGCCCTTGGTCGTAAAGAAGGGTTCGAAGACCTTTTTGATCGTCCCCTGGTCCATGCCG
>MHDZ01000058.1:0-2170 GCA_001805055.1 Nitrospirae bacterium GWC2_57_13 | reverse complement strand
GCCGTAGCCGTGCATCTTGATGAATTCCGCATCCAGTTCCGCCGGTCCGGTGGTAACGGTCAGCATGCCTCCGTGGGGCATGGCGTCCCGCGCGTTCTTCACGAGGTTCATGATCACCCGCTCAAGCTGCACAGCATCGCCCATGACCGACAGTCTGTCCGGGAAGAAGCGGAGCCGCATCAGGATATCGTCCCGCAGAAAGCCGCGCAGGAACTTCTCCGTCTGCCTGACCACCTCGTTCAGGTCCATGGCGGCGCGCGCCGTTTCCCGTTTCTTCCCGAAAGAGAGAAGGCTGTGGGTCAGGTTCGCGGCGCGCTCTGTGGCCGCCAGGATCTGGTCCACATTCGGCCGCAGAGGGTCGTCCTTGTCCATCTTCATGTGCAGCAGGTTTCCATAGCCGACGATGGCGGTCAGGATGTTGTTGAAATCATGGGCCACGCCGCCGGCAAGCTTGCCGATGGCCTCCATTTTCTGGGCATAGCGAAGCTGTCCTTCGAGTTTGTTCCGCTCCGTCACATCGCGGTCGATGCCGCGGTAGCCCAGGAGCCTTCCCTGCTGGTCAATGACCGGCACACCGTTCGTCTCAACAGCGACCAGGCGGCCTTCTTTGTGAAGAAAGGTGTTCACGAAATTCCGGAAAGGCTCATGGTGTGCCGAGACCGACGCGAAGGTCTCCGTCGCTTTGGATGCGTCTTCGCGGGGCATGAGCGAGAAGGGCGTTTTCCCCATCACCTCTTCAGGCGCGTATCCCAGGATATCGCTCACTTTGGGGCTCACATAGGTGTACAGGGCCGAGGCGTCCATTTCCCAGACCCAGTCGCTGGTGGTCTCCACCAGGCTGCGGAATCGGGCCTCGCTGGCCTGCATGGACTCCTGAGCATGACGCGCTTCGTCGTAGAGCCGGGCATTCTCTATTGCCACAGCGGCATGGGCGGCCAGTGTTTCGAGCAGATCGATATCAGACTGCATATAAGGCTCCCGGTTGCCCTTTTCGCCCAGCATCAGGATGCCGTGCAGGTTTCCCTTGCACAGCATGGGGATGATGATCTCTGCCTTGTGCTCGCTCATGAACGAAGCCAGACCGAGATACTGTTCGTCATCAGTGCGCATCCCTACTTCCTCGCGAAGAACCGCCCGTCCGGCATGGCACGCGACATGGAGCAGCACGTCGTCAAAGGTGATGAAGACCGGATGTCGGTCGTCCCCGGGTTGCCGGCGCGCCACGAAGAGGCCGTTGTCCATCTGCAGGAAGAGGTGGGTGTTCTTCACGCCGAGGCTCGTGCGGACCGCATCGGAAAGGTGTTCCAGGATATCTTCAAGATGCAGAAGGGTGACGACGGCCTTCGTGGATTCCTTCAGCACGCGCTGGTAGTCGTATTTTCCCCTGACGATGAGGTCCTGTATCCGCGCCTGCACCACCCTGCTGAAAGGGGTGCCGAAGAAGATCGCTGCGATAAGAGGCAGGCTGATCATGAGGGCCGGGATGGGGCCGAGCACGGGCTCGAGAAGGGAAAAGATGCCGATCTGGATGGCCGAAAACAACACGGACAGCAGGACGATCGTAACTGCCCGGGAGAGAAAGAACCTGATGTCGAAGAGCCGGTAGCGCGTGATGGCGTAAAAGGTGAGCAGCACCCAGGGAAGGCTGAAGAAAGACCCGAGGCCGGGCTCGAAACCCGAGTTGCTGATGAGCGGCATCAGCCCGGCCATGATGCCGCCGCCGGCTGCGAAGATCAGGACGCCATAGGCAAAATAGTTGAGCTGGGCACGTTTCAGTCCGGTTACCTGTTTTCTGAGGCGGTAGATTGCGATCATGACCCAGATGATCGTCATGAGGCCCGTGAGTCTGACCGGTTTGCCCAAGGGGCCGGCCTGGTCCACGTAGGGATATAATGCGTAATTGTTTAGTTCTATCAGCTCCGTGCTGATGCTGATACAGAAGATCACGAACCAGTAGGGGTACAAGATATAGCCGATGCGGCGGGCGGTTCGGCTTGCCTCGTCCTTCATAAAATAAATGAACTGCAACCCCGCTGAAAGGGTGAACCAGCCGATCCAGTTAGCCCGGGCAAAGAAGTCATAGGGCAGGCCTAGGTGGGCGCGCAGGTACATGATCGCTGTGCAGAGGGCATAGGCAGCGGAAAAGAAGGCGAAAACGGCAACAGATCTA
>MHDZ01000057.1:35219-53426 GCA_001805055.1 Nitrospirae bacterium GWC2_57_13 | reverse complement strand
ACTAAATCCGCTGATAGTGCGGTGATTATGATTTTTTGGCCAATTTTTATGTCATCAACTTGGAGAAGACCCATAATAAATATACGCTTTGCTTCGCTGCTGTATGCCACCGAGAGTCTCGGACGGCAAAAAAATCAGGACGACTTGCCCGATGGACTGCCCGTCAGCTTCATACCCCGCAGAATGTATTGCAGACCAGATCCGACGGTGGCCGCCGCGGTCGTCCAGCACAGGACGGACATAAACCGCGCTTCCACGCCGTAGACGATGAACAGCAGCGTAAACACCACCACGCAAAGCTGCAAAACCGTTGCGGTCTTTCCGACAAGGGAAGGTCTTACCTTGATGTCAAAACCGTTTACGTACAATATGAGACTTCCCAAGGCAAGAATTATGTCCCTGCTCACGACGATGATGACCAGCCAGACAGGCAGCATTCCAAGAAGAGCCAGCGTAACAAAGGCCGAAACGATCAGCAGCTTATCTGCCATGGGGTCCAGGAAGGCCCCCAGTTCGGTCCGGCTCTTCATGAGCCGCGCGGCCATACCATCCAGGGCATCGGTCAGCCCCGCAACGACGAACACAATCAGCGCGGCCCGAAAATAGCCGTACACCATAAGGTCGATAAAAAAAGGGATCAGAACGATCCGCAGAAGCGTAATATAGTTCGGCAGGCTCATCATTGCCGTCAGCCCTCTCAATCGTCAAAATACTGACCATAAATATAAACATATTTACTTGTAATGTCAACATTTTTCTTTTTGCCTTCTGTCCAGACAGTGCGTGAAAGAAATACCGGAGGGGTGGAAGTTTTTCCCGGACGTGAGGACAACTGAAGGCATCAGAATTGACGCGACCGGTGAAAAGAACAGAAATGCTCATAAGCCATCAAACTAAAAAAAATTTCGCCACGGGTTGTCACAGATAAACACGGATCTTTCATAAATTTCAAAACAAATCCAAGAATCACCCGCCTGGCGAAGTTCGTCTTTCTCATACGGTTTTGATTTTTAAAAAACCGCCCATCTGTGGCTACCACGGCTGTTTTTAGGATCAAGTCCTGCGGCCCTATTGTTCAGAAAAAATGATTGCAGCGGCAGGAGATATCCCCTTTCCTGCCGCTGCAATTCCTGCATGCCCTATCAGCAGTCATCCCTGCTTCAACTATGGCACAGCCACACCATAGGGCCCGTTCAAACCAGGGATGGTCGTAATGATCGTTTTCGTTGTTGTATTGATCACCGACACGGTGTCGTCAAGAAAAATGGCCCCATAGGCCTTTCCGCTGGCCGTCTGTATCCCTATACCATACGGGTAGGAGCCGACTGTTATGGTTCCGTCAATCGCGTTGTTATCAGTGCGGATCACGGATATGGTCCCTGCGCCTGTATTTCCGACGTAAACCTTTGCCGGACTACTGGAAAGGTCTATCGCCATGCTGATCGGGCCGGTGCCTACAGCCGGGTATACAAGCGGCGAACCCTCCACCGTCATGACGGCCACGTAATGGCTCGCGGAATTTGCCACATAGATCCTTGATAGAGCAGGATAGACCACAATTCCACGAGGAGTGAACACTCCCGAGCTAAAAGTGGTCAACAACGTATCAGTTACAGTATTGATCACAGAAACGGTGTTACCCCCGTTGTTCGCCACGTATACACTGTTTGCTGTCGGATGTACAGCAACACCCTCGGGACCGCTTCCCACCGTGATCGTGTTGACGACCGTATTGAAGATGATATCGATCACCGAGACCGTGTTGTCACCGGAGTTCGCCACATAGGCCCTGTTCGCGGCAAGATCGACTGCTATCCCGCTGGGCCTGAACCCAACCGGGATCGGAACACCGACCACGGTGTCGCTGACCGTATCAATGACCGACACGGAATCGCCGTCAAAATTTGTCACATAGGCATTCGTGGGCTGGATCACCGTGAGCGGAGTGGTCCCCACGGTGCTCGCAAGCGGTGGAATGCCCGTAGCCGTGATATTGACCGGTCCGCCGACCGATACCGCAGTGGCCAGCCCCTGCGAGCCTGAGATATTGCTTATCGATGCGATCCCGCTGTTCGTCGAGGCCCAGGTCACGGACGGGGTGATATCCTGCGTTGTCGCATCATTAAAGCTGCCTGTGGCTGTAAACTGCCTTGTCGATCCGATTGGGATGCTCGCATTGGCCGGTGTGACCACAATTGACGTAAGAGCAGCGTTGGTGACGGTCAGCAAAGCTGTCCCCTGCTCACCGCCATAATCAGCCGTGATCGTCGCGCTCCCGCCTCCCACGGCCGACGCGAGGCCTTTTGAACCTGCTGTATTGCTGACAGCAGCGTTTGCAGGGGTCAGGGGCCCCCAGGTGGCCAGAATCATGATATCCAAGGTACTGCCGTCAGAGTAATTTCCCGTGGCCGCGAACTGTCGGGTTGCTCCAAAAAAAACGCTTGGGCTGGGCGGCGTAACAGAGATCGAGACGAGAGCAGCAGGTGTGATTGTGATACCCGTTGAATGGGACTTGCCGGAATAGTCCGCGGTGATTGTGGTCACACCCACGGCAACAGGAGTTGCCAGGCCTGTATTCAGGCCGATAGTTACGATCAGCGGATCTACCGAATTCCAGGTCGCAGAGGTCGTGACGTCCTGGGAGCTGTTGTTCGAGTAGGTTGCCATGCACGTGAACTGCTGGGTCGTACCGTTCGCTATGGTCGGGGCCGAAGGCGTTACGGCTATGGAAACGAGGGTTGCCGAAGTGACGATGAGATTGGCAGAACCTGATACTGCGTCTGATAGCGCTCTGATGGTCGTTATACCCAGGGAAGCTCCGGCCACCAATACCCTGGTGGCCGTTACTGTTGCAACCGAGGTATCTGACGAAGTCCAGATGGCCGTTGTCGTTATGTCACGAGAGGTGCCGTCGGAATAATACCCCGTTGCCGTGAACTGTATGGAAATTCCTGTAGGAATATCGGGTATCGGAGGACTGACGGTAATTGAGACTAACGAGATCAAGGGTCCGCCGCCGCCGATTTCGCCGCCGTTGCTGCAGCCGGACAGCAATGATCATAAAATAAAGTGCAACCACTATGAACACCGAAACAGGCCATGTACTTGAACTGCCATGCATTTCCGAACCCTCCCTGCACATTCAAATGCGACAAAGTCGCACGCATATACTACACCCTTGGGGGTATTGCTGCAATGCTCGTACCTTATCAATAACCGTAATAAATCAATGAGTTGTTAAGTATTGGTCAGGGCAATAATTATATGTGAGCGAAACAGGTGGGCAATTCATTACACAGGTCCTCACTTCGGCAGGGGTAAAAACAGTTCCAGCAGACATTCGAACCTACAAAGGAGTAGTTGGGACGCAGGACGATCGGATATAGGCGGATAGGTGCAGAAAAACACACCCCGTTGAAATACGGTAAGTTTCACCAGCAGAGCTGGCCATCTTTCACGGTGAATGTTTTTGATTTATCTGAAACTATATGCATTATTCGAAATGGCGGCAACAGGGGGGGCTTTTTCAACAGCCTGCTGGCCCTTCACTGCAAGGCGGACACAGCACGAATACCGACGTGAAGGGTAATTGTCGGGAGAAATGATCTGGAGCCGGCGAGTGGGATTGAACCACCGACCTGCTGATTACGAATCAGCTGCTCTACCACTGAGCTACGCCGGCATGAGAAAGGTGCGTGATTCTGGGGAACGGGCGCAGTGTAACCATTCTCCTCTTTTCTGTCAAGAGATTCTTTCGGAAAAAATCCTTGCAACGTTGTTGAATTTCAGATATATTCTTATGCAGATTATGACTTCGCCGGAACCTGATTTCAGACAGCCTATCGAACCGCTGTTCCTGTCCCGAGCCAAAGAGCAGAACCTTAAGCTCAGGATCGGGCAGATGAACAAACTGGAGCATGAAGGGTTCATCTCCGATATCGGCCGTTACGAGATCAATATCGACGTGAACGGCACGGTCATCACGCTCCTGAAACAGGAAATTTCCCATCTCACTGCTAACTCCCCGGTCATTCCCGCAGAATCCGATCCGGCAGATCAACCAGCATCTTCCGCCCCGAACGCAGAACCGGCGTCTTCTGGAAAGCCCAATATCCAGCAGGAATTCCTGGACAAGGCCATTAAAGAGCGCCAGTTGCTCACGTTCTTTTTGCTGAATGGACAGCGCGTCAAGGCCGGAATAGAGGCCTTTGACAATTTCACTATCCTTCTGCGCGATGGCGACAAGCAGCACCTGTACTACAAGCACGCCATATCAACGATCAATCGTTAAGGAAATCGCATGGACCCCAATCTCCTCGACAAAATGCTGGACAGATATCATGCGGAACGCACTGCCGTGACGCTTACGCTCCAGAACCGGGTACGCATAACCGGACGGATCAAGGCCTTCGACAGTTATGTGATCCTGATGGACAATTCTAAGAACGACATACTTTTTCGACACGCCATATCATCCCTCTCCCCGACTCCCGCAGAGGAGCGGAAGCACATTACGCCTGCGTCTGCCGCCCCGCAGTCCAGGCCCGCACTGCGACCCGCGAAGAGCCCCCCCCGGAATGGGCGTCCGGGCAATAACGCGAAGAAGCCTCCTTCGCCTCCTCCCGTTGAGAACGAAAGCATCAGCAACACCATGAAAGACGGCCTGCTGAGATGGATGCAGGAGCAGAAAGCGGATCGCAAGTAACATGAAGATCCTTGGATTCCTTTATTCGCTCGCCACCGGCCTGCTGCTTGCCGCAGCCTTTCCTTCCTTTGATATTTCCTGGATCGCCTGGATCGCTCTCCTGCCCCTGCTGCGCGTCCTTCGCGGTCTCACCATGCGCCAGGCCCTGCTGCATGGATTTATAGCGGGACTGACCTTCTTCGCGGCTACCGTCCATTGGGTCACCAATTCAGTTCATTTTTACGGAGGGGTGCCGCTCCTGCCTGCATCGCTCATCACCCTGCTCCTGTGCGCCTACCTTGCCCTCTACCCTGCGCTCTTCGGCGTTGCTGTCATCCAGCTCCGCAGAAATTATCCCTCGCTCCTGTTCCTGACCGCTCCTGCCGTTTGGACCGCCCTTGAGCTTGCCAGAACCTATGTTTTCAGCGGTTTCCCCTGGGCGCTCCTGGGCTATTCTCAATACGCCTTCCTGCCGTTGATACAACTGGCCGACATCACCGGCGTGTACGGGATCTCTTTCCTGATCGTGCTGGTGAACGTGGCGCTGGAGGAATTCCTCTTCTCTCGCAGAAATTACGCGGGGCTTGTCGCCGCATGTCTTGCCGTTGCAGCAACCCTTGCCTACGGATACAACCGACTTGCCGTGCCGCTTACAGGTGAGAGCATTCGCATTTCCCTCGTGCAGGGGAATATCGAACAGGACAGGAAATGGGACCCACGATACCAATCAGATGTGATAGCCGTGTACGGCCGGCTCACGAAGGCCGCGCTTGTTCAACGGCCCGCTCTGGTCATCTGGCCTGAAACAGCCACACCGTTCTATTTCGGCGGCGGTGGCGACCATGGTGCTCTAACAAAAGATCTCCGGATGTTTGTGAAACAAGGCGACACGCCCCTGCTCTTCGGCAGCCCTACGTATGAGATCAAACCCGCCCGGGCCATCGAACTACGCAATTCAGCCTTTTTCCTTGATCGTGAGGGAACGCCTGTGGCGGTCTATCACAAGATACATCTTGTTCCGTTCGGAGAATACGTGCCGCTGAAGCGCCTTCTGTTTTTTGTGGACAAGCTTGTCGAGGCTGTCGGCGATTTCCGTACCGGTAAAGAATACACCATCATGCAGGTCGACGCTCGATCGAATATGGGCATGGGACCAGTGGACATCAGTACGGTCATCTGCTATGAAATAATCTTTCCCGACCTTGTACGGCGCTTTGTAGACAGGGGAACGACTGTCATGACGACGATCACCAATGATGCGTGGTTCGGCCGCACTGCGGCTCCTTACCAGCATTTCTCCATGGCCGTGTTCCGGGCCGTGGAGAACCGCGTGCCCGTTGCCCGGGCCGCCAATACGGGCATATCGGGCTTCATTGATGCCCGCGGCAGGATCCTGGCACGTTCAGACATTTTCACGGAAGCGGTCTTAACGCAGACGCTCATCCCGGGCCGGGACAGGACTTTTTATACCCGTTACGGAGATATCTTCAGCTACGTCTGCCTCGTAATCGCTCTCCTGAGCCTCGCTGCCAATTATGTTCTCCCCTCGTCGCAGAAAACGTCTTTTCCCACGGCGTCATCGGGCCGGTGAGCAAATCTTTCTCTATCGCAGGGATCAGGTCTCTTCACAGCTCAATGCATAAAAAGAGAGCCGGCGTCCCTTGAGTGAAGGACGCGCCCGGGAGCGTCTGAACATCGTTCGGATAAACAAAACAATTACCTTGATTTGCCTTCAGCAGAACGCGGACCTGCGTTGTTTTTTCAGTGCGATTGCGCGACCAAGCGAAGGGGATGCCGGCTCGTTAACCAAAATCCATGATGCGCGGCACCGGTTTTATCTTTAATTCCCATTGACCCTATGGTATAATCACCGCCTATTATCACGGTGCAAGGAGATCCCGATGCTTTTGGAAGACCTGAAAACAAAACTGGATCAGGCGCTCGAGCAAATTGAGATGCTGCGGAGGCATCTTTGACACACCCGCCAAGGAAGCTCGCCTCGCTGAACTGACCCGCCTCATGGAGGCCCAGGGGTTCTGGGACAATACAGAAAAGGCAAATGAGATCCTGAAAGAAAAATCGGGCATCGACCGATCGCTCCAGGATTGGCAGCGTCTGAATACCCGCCTGCAGGACCTGCAGGCCATGGCCGAACTCGTCTCTGAAGAAGGCGGGCAGAGCCTGCTGGGGGACCTCGAAAGGGACCTGTCCGATGCTGTGAAGGACATCGCCTCAGCCGAAGTGGCTGCGCTGCTCTCGGGTGAGCTGGACGCCGTGAATGCCATCGTCTCCATCCATCCTGGCGCAGGCGGAACGGAAGCCCAGGATTGGGCTGAAATGCTGATGCGCATGTATCTCCGGTGGTCGGAGAAGACCGGCTATCGTACGGAAATTCTCGACTATCAGAACGGCGAGGAAGCTGGCGTCAAATCGGTAACCTTCATCGTGACCGGAGAGTACGCCTACGGCCGCATGAAGGCCGAGGCAGGCGTACACCGCCTCGTCCGCATCTCCCCCTTTGACACGAACAAGCGCCGGCACACCTCCTTTGCATCGGTCTTCGTCTATCCCGAGGTCGATGACACGATCACCATCGTCATCGATGATAAAGAACTTCGCATCGACACCTACCGCGCCTCCAGCGCGGGCGGTCAGCATGTGAACAAAACAGACTCTGCTGTGCGCATCACACACCTGCCCACGGGAGTCGTCGTCCAGTGCCAGAACGAACGCTCCCAGCTCAAGAACAAGAATGTTGCCATGAAGGTGCTGCGTTCACGACTGTATGAGCTGAAAAAGAAGGAACAGGAAGAAAAGATGGGAAAGCTGGTGAGCGAGAAAAAAGATATTTCCTGGGGCAGCCAGATCCGGTCCTACGTGTTCCATCCCTACCAGCTGGTTAAGGACCACCGGACAGGGATCGAGAACGGCAATGTGACGGCAGTGATGGATGGAGGCCTTGATGAGTTCATCGAGGCCTACCTCCTTTCAATGGTTCCTGACTCCCGCGCCCCGACAACGTAAGCCTCTTTGCCGGAAGGCCCGCAGTCGAACCTGTACGTATGCCGTCACAGACCGGCCATCTTGGGCGACATTGAATCCATATATTTCTTGATCCCGTCGAACAGGGCCTCTGCGATCTTCTGCCGGTAGGCCGACGTCTTGAGCAGTTTTTCCTCTTCCTGATTACTGATGAAACCCACCTCTGCCAGAATGCTCGGCATTTCCGTATTGATCAGCACGTAGAAAAAAGCCCGCTTGACCCCCAGGTTCACTACACTCTTCTGGGCGGGTCGAATGGTGTCCACAAGCGACGCTTGTACGGTATGGGCGAGCTGAATTGACTCTTCGATCTTGTCATCCTTCTTAAGATCGGCAAGGATGCGCTCTATTTCGGATCCAAGCTCGCTCAGTCGCTTCATAGACATGGCGTTCTCACGGGCAGCCGTCTCCATGGCATCCCGGTCCGAGGCCTGCAAACCCTGGATGTAGGTCTCTATCCCCCGGGCCGTACGCCGCCGGTGAGCGTTTACATGGATCGAGACGAAGAGATCGGCGCCCTTGGTCTTTGCCAGGGCCGGCCGCTCCTCAAGCCCCACGAACTCATCCTTGTCCCGCGTCATGATGACGTTGCAGTCGAGCTCTTCCTTCACCAGCACGGCGAGCCGGCGGGCCACATCCAGCGTCACGTCCTTCTCCTTCAGGCCATACTTGCCTACAGCCCCGGGATCATGACCTCCGTGGCCCGCGTCAATTGCGATGGTCTTGACCTTGAGCCCCATCTGGCGCGAAAGTGAGAGTTTCTGATCACCGCCGTCATGGTTCGCAGCCGAAGGCGCTGCCGTCGGTGTTTCCGTCAAAGCAGCAGAACCGGCAGACGACACAGGTTGTGATGCAGCATCGGAGTCTCCGGGGCCGTCCTGGCCCGTCACGTCGATCACCAGACGGTCCGGTTCGCGCAGCGGAAAGGCCATGTAGCTCTTGAGGCTCGCAAGGTCCAGCACCACCCGAACCGTATCGGGATCGAACTGACTGGACCGGACCTGCTTCAGAATTCCGTCATCGATCGGAAGAGGGTCACGGTTCAGCGTATCGGCAGCACGCGTTTTCTTCAGATCAAAGAACAGCCGGTCCGGATCCCTTAATTGATGGGCCTCAAAGGAGAAAGGACCGTCGAGATCGATCACCACGCGTGTATGCGAACCGCCGGACCAGGCCCGGACCTCCTTTACCGTTGCATTTCCCTGGGGGGACGGTGATGCGGCAGCCCTGATCTCAGGCTCCTTTTTGCGCTTTTGATCAGGCAGCCCCAGCCGCAGCCGCGCCTTGTCGGTCCAGGGATTGTCGGGATAGTGTTCGACCAGCTTCCGGTAGTTCCCGGCGGCGGTTCGGGTATTGTTCCGGTCATCAAGAGCGATCTCTACGGCCCGGAACAGGGCTTCAGGCGCCATGGCATGTTTCGGATAGACCGTTTGACACTCTGAGAAGATCCTGCCAGATTCGCGCAGATCGCGCCGGCTCCTGTTGAGCCGCGCAAGATCCAGATAGACGCCGGCCCGCGCGAAGCATGAATCAGCAGCGTTCGCCGTCTTGGGGTGCTTCTTCTCTACCCGTTCAAACAGCTTTACGCAGTCGATCCAGTAGGAGCGATATTTCTTTTTGCTTGATTTTTTCAGATCAGTGAGGCGGTCGCTGGCGGTGGAATACATCCGCGCTGCCTCGGAAGGAAGGGACAGGGCGTTCGATGCGGCGAGAACCAGCAGCGCCGTGGAGATGAAAAGAGCTGCTCTGAATACCTGGTTTCCTTTCACCATATGCCCTGATGAAATATTTAACCGAATTACCCTGTTCTGTCAACAAAAAACAAAGGCCCCGGATGCATTCCGGGGCCTTTCGGGGACGGATCGGGAGTTCGCCCTGCCTATGATGCGGTCTTCGCCGTCTCTGCAATCCGCGCAAATCCTGCCGGATCGGTCACGGCGAGATCGGCAAGCACCTTGCGGTCAAGCCCTACGCCTGACTTGGCAAGACCTGCAATGAAACGGCTGTAGGACAATCCATTTAACCTGGCCGCCGCATTAATGCGCGCGATCCAGAGTCTGCGAAAGTCCCGTTTCCGCGCTTTGCGGTCGCGGTAGGAATATTTGAGCGCCCGATCCACAGCTTCTGTTGCGATACGATACAATCTCGATTTTGCGCCCCAGAACCCTTCGGCCTGGTTGAGTACCCGTTTCCGTCTGGCCCTTGTTTTCGGGCCGCCTTTAGCTCTCGGCATGTGACATCTCCTCCTTTAATCAATTGCGATGCGCATCGAGGGCGGGGCATCCCCTCCCTCCGCCCTGCGGTACTGCGCACAAGTACATCAGCATGTACAGATCACTAGTTCCCGTAAGGAAGCAACCTGCGGATCGTACGTTCACTTTCCTTCGGCACGGCCACGGAGCCGCGGAGGTTCCTCTTACGCGACGCGCTCTTGCTCGTCAGCAGATGCCGTTTGCCGGCCTGCTGCCTCTTCAGCTTTCCCGTACCCGTGGTCTTGATCCTCTTGGATGCACTGCGGTTTGTCTTGAGTTTCGGCATTTCTTCAGTCCTTTCCGGTTATCAACGGCCCTGCATACCGCGGCCGCAACGGTTCCCTGATCATCATATGGCTTTGTTTGCCTTGCCTTTCGGCAACGCAGGATAGCAACGTTATATCGCGCCCAGCAGTATCAGCATACGCTGCACTGGCCGCAGGCACGTTCATCACTTGGATTTCTGGGTCAGAAACAACATCATGTTCCGGCCTTCCAGTCGCGGCTGTTGCTCAACCACCGCAATCCCGTCCAGCGCCACAACGATCCGGTCAAGCAGCGCCCTTCCCTGGCTCGTGTACGCCATCTCGCGGCCGCGGAACATGATACTCACCTTCACCTTGTTCCCTTCCTCGAGGAATCGCTTGATGTTGTTCAGCTTGAAGTCCACATCGTGCTCGTCCGTTCGGGGCCGAAGCTTGACTTCCTTTACTACGATCGTCGTCTGGCGTTTCTTGGACTCCTGAGCCTTCTTGCTCAGTTCATACTTGTATTTGCCGAAGTCCATGATGCGGCACACCGGCGGCTTTGCCGTGGGCGCCACCTCAACCAGATCGAGCCCCAGTTCCTCGGCCTTTTTAATCGCGTCACGCACCTCCATGACGCCAAGCTGTTCAGCATCGGCTCCGACAACCCGGACCTCGCGCACCCTGATGCCATAATTCACTCTCGTAGGAAATTTCGTGATAAACGATCACCCCCTTGCCATTTCGGTTGTATTACGCTGTTCCTGCACGAGCAGGCTCAGCATGCTCATAAATTCATTCAACGGCATGACGCCCAGATCCCGACCTCCCCGTTCGCGCACGGCAACGGTGTTCTGTGCCATCTCCTTGTCACCCACGACCAGGATATAGGGGACCTTCTCAAGCGATGCTTCACGGATCTTGAACCCGATCTTCTCCGGTCTGCTGTCAAGCTCGGTGCGATATCCCTGCGCTGCAAGAGTGTCGCGCACGGCAACGGCATATTCAGCCTGTCGGTCAGTGATCGATACGATCTTCACCTGGACCGGTGACAGCCAGGGAGGAAAAGCGCCGGCATAGTGTTCTACCAGCATGCCGAAAAAACGTTCCAACGATCCGAGGAGCGCCCGATGGACCATGAAGGGCCGGTGCGACTGGTTGTCATCTCCCGTAAAGGTCATATCGAACCGATCAGGGAGATTGAAATCGAACTGGACCGTTGAACACTGCCACAGCCTGCCTAAAGCGTCCTTGATCTTGATGTCGATCTTCGGCCCGTAAAAGGCACCGCCGCCCTCGTCGATCTCGTAGGCGAGTTGAGCTTTCTCAGCAGCAGCTTTCAGCGCCAGCGTGGCGCGCTCCCAGTGCGCATCATCGCCCACGGCCTTCTCCGGCTTCGTGGCGATATAAGCATGGAATTCGTCGAACCCGAAGGTTCTGAGCATGCGGACCACGAACTCGATGACACGGACGATCTCCTGCTCCATCTGGGCCGGAGCGACGAAGATGTGCGCGTCGTCCTGGGTGAACCCCCGCACCCTTAGCAGCCCGTGCAGCACGCCTGACCGCTCAAAGCGGTAGACCGTGCCCAGCTCGGCGTACCGCATCGGCAGCTCCCGGTAGGACCGCAGGCGGTTCTTGTAGATCATAATGTGGAACGGGCAGTTCATCGGTTTCACATAATATTCCTGCCCCTCCACATCCATGGAGGAATACATGTTTTCGCGGTAAAAGCTCAGATGGCCTGACTGCTCCCAAAGATGGGCGCGGCCCACATGAGGCGAGTATACGAAATCGTATCCGTTCTTCTGATGCTCCTCGCGCCAGAAGTCCTCGATGATCTTTCTGATCATCGCCCCTTTCGGGTGCCACAGGACCAGTCCCCCGCCCACGTCCTCGTGCACAGAAAAAAGGTCCAGATCCTTCCCGAGCTTGCGGTGGTCCCTGCGCTTGATCTCTTCGAGCCGTACAAGATGGGCGTCCAGGGCATCCTTGGTCGTGAACGAGATACCGTAGATGCGCTGGAGCATCTTGTTCTTCTCGTTCCCGCGCCAGTAGGCGCCCGCCACAGAGAGGAGTTTGAAGGCCTTGATCTTTGCAGAGGATGGAAGATGCGGTCCCCGGCAGAGGTCGGCGAAATCATCCTGTTCGTAGATCGAAACCGTGTTGTCGGGCAGCTCGTTGATCAGCTCGACCTTGTACGATTCCGATCGCTTTTGAAAGAACGTCAAGGCTTCAGCCTTGGTAAGATACCGTCTCGTTATCCGGCTGCCGGCCTTGGCCAGCTCAGCCATCTTCAGTTCGATCTTCGCGAGGTCTTCAGGCGTGAAGGGGCGCTCAAAATCGAAATCGTAGTAAAAACCCTCTTCGATCGCAGGCCCGATCGCAACCTTTGCCTGCGGAAAGAGCTGCTTGACGGCATGGGCCAGGAGGTGCGAGGTGCTGTGCCAGTATACTTCGCGGCCCTCGCTGCTCGCAAAAGTGACGATCTCTGCCGCGGAATCTTTTTCAACGGGAATATTCAGATCCTGAAGCCTGCCGTCAAGCTTAACGGCAATGGCATCCTTTGCCAGGCGGGGACCAATCTTCTCGGCAACTTCCTGACCGGTAACACCCGTGGGGAATACCTTCTCGGAACCGTCAGGCAGCCTGAGCCGTATGTCACTCATAAGTTATTCATGTCGTCAACTATCTGATATTATGATGAAAATATGGTAGGCCCGGGCGGTTTCGAACCGCCGACCTCTACCGTGTCAAGGTAGCGCTCTCCCCCTGAGCTACGAGCCTGTTTTTTTCAACGAAAGTGGATTTTATGAAATTTTCGGTAGATTGTCAAGGATAAAAACTGAAAACCCGTTGAATTCCCGCATGAAATACGTCAACACTTGCTACTCTACGCCTCATAATCCAAAACCGTTGCGAGGATCGCTTTCCGACATAATATCTCGAAGGCTGCGCTCCTCAAAACAAAAAAGTCGACCCCTTGACCGACTTTCATCAATCTGGTGCCCCTGGGGTGATTCGAACACCCGGCACGCGGTTTAGGAAATTATCGTCTAGTATATGTATGCTTGTTTTTCGTAATGTTAAGCAGTAAAAATGTATTGATAAGTGTCAATTGGCGGCTTATGGTGTTGCAAATCGTCGGCAGCCGATGATTTCGCATCACCAGCCACGGGGATTATAGACTTTTACTGCACAGCTCTCCATCCTTATAGGCCGTTCTAGGCCGTTCGCGAATTGCGAATTGGATATGGCGCAAGTAGAAGATGTTTCTACTTCATTAAATACTCAACATATTTCTATCTGTTGCCACTCGCGCGAAATATTGTCCAAACCTATTCCCAAACTCTGCGCTATAAATTTCTGCCAAACATAACACGCGATGCCCATCAGGGAGTAACTTTTCACGTATATATTCTGATCGTAGCGTAAAGGGCCTACGAAAATTTACATCAAGTTCTGGAATTATAACACGCCCATCTACTTCATACTGTTCTAAAAAATGAAACCTCGGATGAAGGTTTTTCACTACCCAATTTCTAAACTCACCCTCTGACATCGGATGCTCATCGCTGGTTTCTAATGCATCTGCTCGTTCAGTCGCAGGATAAGCCGCAACAAATAAAAATTCCTTTGTTCTCGGTATATCACAGGTTTGCGTTGCGAGCACAGCATAAGAATTGCGCTGCAGATCTAGTGCTAGATTGCCTCTTTGAGTAACATTTGGCCAGGGATCGGCTAACGTTTTGCGGTGAGGGCGCCAATATGGAACATTTATAAATAAATCACCCTGTGATAAAGGGGTTTCTGACGCGGGGATTACGTAAATTGCCATTGTTTTTATTATTCGTCATTGTTGGTTTCAGCAACCTCACCCTCAGCATACTCGTGGGTGATTCCTATTTCATCTGAAATATTATCAAGTGCTTCAATATCTGCAGCAACAGACCAAATGCCAGTAATAGTTAAACCACTAGGCGGAATATTTATTGTGATATTAACTGGATTACTAGCAAAATATAGCCCGCTATTTTGCGACAAAGTCACCACGCGTTCAGAATTTTTTTTGTCATATGTGTATATTCTTTCCATTGTGCACCTCTTAGTTTTCTTTATATTGTGACCAACCAGCTTTTAGAATTTTATGCTGAATTGCCTCTGCAAATACTCCCTGTGGCTGTGGGATTTTGATACGACGCATATCGAATATTTGTTGGAAATGGTCTAATCGTGCCGTCGATTCTATGACAGCTATATTTGTCTCATATAGACTTTGCTGATTCGATCCCAAAATCATTTCAGGATTAAAAGCTGTATCTAACTCCATTATGTCACGATATGTGCCATAAAGTTCCCACATTAAATCTGATTCTTTACCTGATGCGTCAGTGACTATTTTCAACTTTTCTTTTGCTTCGGTCCTCGATATTTCATAATCGTGGCTACCGAGCTCGCGGGATAAACGGTTAACTATACGTTTAACTTGAAAGAAAGATAATTTTTCACGGCGTGTGGACAGGAGTGCTTTACCCAGCATGATGATTTGTTCACGCGCCCTGTATGCCCTTCCCAGTGCTACCGGGTTAACCTCAGACGCCAATTTCAGAAAAACATTTTCTAAATTCTTTATTTTGCCCTCTTTTTCTGCAAAATTTAAAAAGGCAGCGACATCCTCAACACTGAGGGGTAATAACTGTCCTCCTTGGGGTGTACCTGCAGTGCCAACCGGGTTATATTCAGATAATATCGAGGGATCGATAGGCGATAATGTGCCCATCTCATTCATAACAATTTCGTCGGCTCCAAGACATATCAACGTTCCACAGCTCAAAGCCTTAAAAGGGACAAGCACTCTGAACTGTTCACAAAATTCTCTGATTTTATTAACAATCCCAAAACCTGCGAGAGTATCTCCGCCATTAGTAAAAAGAAAAAAATCTATTTTTTTCACAGTACCAAATAGCTTCAGATGCTCGTACATATAAGGCAAGGCATCTTTGGCAATACGCGCTTCTAGATTTTGTCGATCACTGGTTAGATAACATAATACCCGTGATCCTCTTTCCTTCTCGATTGCCGAAATCAGTTCTACTCTTTTTTTTCTTTTTTCTTTATCCATAAATTGTCACTCAACCAAGTGTTATATATGTTCTATATATAACACATAAACATCATGGAATACAAGGGGGGACCTTTAAAAATCAATTTTGTCAGTGTATATACACATAATAGTCATTCGAGCCGCGGTCTAGACACCCGCACATCGCCCTTCATAACATATTGATTTATTAGGTATTCCGAAAAATGCTTCAGGCACTGTTGCAAAATCGTAGGCAGTTACAAATTTCGATATAATCGTAAATAAGTTGTTACTCGTTGATTACTTGGTGCCCCTGGGGTGATTCGAACACCCGGCACGCGGTTTAGGAAACCGCTGCTCTATCCACCTGAGCTACAGGGGCGGCTTCGCATTGAAAATTTGAAACTGGAAATTGAAAAATGATGTTTTGAAATGTAAAAATTTAAATTTTCAATCTTCACTTTTCAATTCGCGTGATCGCATCACGCGTTACAGCATACCTTCAAGGTCGATCTTCTTCCGCTTCGTGATCGCCCGAAGCTTGTTCAGCGCCTGGGTCTCGATCTGGCGTACCCGCTCCCGGGTGATCCCGAACTCCTTGCCGATGCTGTCGAGGGTCTTAGGCTCGCCGTCGTTCAGGCCAAACCGCATCTCGATGACCTTCCGTTCGCTCACCGAGAGCTGGGTAAGCCACTCGTCAATGTGCTCGCGTCTGCGGATGTCGTCGGAAAAGCTCGCCGGTGAAATGGCGCTGCTGTCCTGAATGATGTCCTTGAGCGTGTCTTCTTCCTGGTCGCCGATCAGCATGTCCAGCGAATAGGTCTCGCGCACGACCTGCGAGATGCTCCTGGCCTTTTCGATGGTGATGCGCATTTTTTTTGCGATCTCATCGATCTGCGGGTCTCGCCCGAGCTTTTGAGTGAGCTGGCGAACAGTTCGCAGGTAGGCATTCACGATCTCTGCTATGTGTACGGGCAGCCGGATCGTACGCGTCTGGTTGACGATCGCCCGCTCAATGGACTGCTTGATCCACCAGGAAGCGTAGGTGCTGAACTTGAAACCCTTCTCGTACTGGAACTTCTCGACGGCACGTATGAGCCCGAGGTTTCCCTCTTCGATGATGTCGGAGAACTGCAGCCCCCGATTGATGTATTTCTTGCCGATGGCCACAACGAGCCGGAGATTGGCCTCAATCATATTAGCCCGGGCATCTTCATCGCCCTGTTCGATCCTTTTTGCGAGGGCCTGTTCTTCATCAAAGGTGAGCAGCGGGGTCTTGCGGATCTCTTTCAGGTAATACTTGATCGCATCGAGACCCTTCTGGGCGGGGGCTTCTTCTTCGCGGGCGGATTCTTGCGGTTTTTGTGCTGCATCTTCGGGATAGGACCCGACATCCATCATATCATCTACCGACTTCTCCCGCGCACTCATCAACACCTCGTACGGTACGTAGAATAATGGATTGACGGGCCCCCGGATCTGGCGGCGTACATCACGGGTGCATACACAGCATTTCCACACCCGTCAGAGATGTATCCATGGAAAAAACTCCGGCACTGGAGATCCTTCACTCCGCATCCGCCGGGTGTGAAAACGGCAAAGAATGGTCGGGGCGAGAGGATTTGAACCTCCGACCCCTTGGTCCCGAACCAAGTGCGCTACCAGGCTGCGCTACGCCCCGACGAAGCCGTATAGTATACTAAGATGGGTTCTCTGTCAACGGACAATCTTCTTTTGCGCTTCTATGAAGCTGTCGAATGCCTCCTGATAATAATCACGCATCTCCCGGATCGGCGATGGCACCCGCTTTTCGTACAGCTGCCTGCCTTCTTCAATGTCATCCCGCAGAAGGTCATAAAACGTCCCGTTCAGGATTCCCTCGCGGACGGTATCCTGGTTGTAGAGAGCGACATCGGAAACAATGATGCGCGCAAGCCGCTTCGCTTTTCCTACGGCCTCAGGGTCCCCTTCCGCCACGGGCGAAAGTACCGCATCACCGCCGTGCAATACCGATGACTCGACGGAAAAGGAGTCAGGCGACATGGCCGGGCCGTCCTGGGACTGCTTGATGAAGGTATCAAGCCACGACGAGGGTGCCGGCTCGGGTCCTGCCGCTCCGCCGGGGCCTGCCGGTGCGGTCACAGGCTCTTCGATATCGTCCCTCAGCAGCGTCTCAGGACTGAATTCGAACGCGTCCTCTGACCGCTTCATCGCGGGCTGCAGCGTTGGTGTTTCGGCGGCCGGAGCGACACCCTCGTGCTCAGAGGGTTCTCCGGCAGGTTCACCATACAGCAGCCTTCGGATCTTGAGGACAAGCAGGTCCGCGATCTGATGCTTTTCGATATAGTCATCGGCGCCGTAGAGGCTGACAGGCCCCCGCTTGTAACGGTGTATGTCGTAGGTCGAGGCGAGAAGGATTATTTTCGGCGCCGATTCTTTCTGGTGCTCCTTGATCCGTTCGCAGAGCTCGAATCCGTATATCCCGGGGAGTCCCACATCAACGATGACCACCTGGGGCCGCAGATCCGCGACCTTCTGCAGCGCGACCAGTCCGTCAGCGGCTTCCTCAACGCCGAAACCGTGCTCAAACAGAATATCCCTGATCATCGCCCGGGCGCCTTCGTTCTCAAGGGCGATCAGTACGGTAATGCCAGGTGCCGTCGGGGGCTGCTGCGCCGGAACCGGCGAGGCCTGCAGTCTTACTGGGGGAAGAGGCGGCGGCATTTCAGGGGTCTGCTCCGGACGCCGGGCATGCAGGACCGTGCCGCATCGCGGACACCGGACTCGTACGCCCTTGTCGCCCACCTTGCCGTCATCAAGCCTGAGATTCGCTCCGCAGTCGCAGGGGACAATCATGGATACCGGTATCTCCTTCCGCCCCAGAACGGAACATCCTTTCGT